>JAZRWW010000021.1:0-12114 GCA_045599865.1 Thermoguttaceae bacterium | reverse complement strand
CGCTTTCAAACGACGCGTCGACTGTGAAACACGTAAAAAATTTGGTTTGGCGTTACGTCAAGCGAAGCGCCGTCCGCTCGTCTAAAGACGAGCGGCTTATCGCGCGGCGCTTACGCGCCGATTCGTCCGCGACGCTTTTCCGCGAACGCTTACGAAGAATTAGCGTTTGAAGGTTCTGAAGGTTCTGCGAAAACATACGAACTTCCAAACGACGCGTCGCCTGTAAAAAACAAAAATCGTTTGCGCGGCGGTAAGCGAACCGCCGATCCGCCCGTCGTTGACGGGCGGCTTGTCGCGCGCCGCTTGCGCGGCGATTCCTACGCGACGGTTATTACGAAATTAACGCGTCGCTCCGTATAACTTTCCGTGAACGATTACTCGATTTTTAATCGCGCAACTGCGAAACGACTTTGTAATCTCCGGAACCGACTTTAACAAGACGTCGCGCAGGATTGTCGCCGACCGGGGCTTGATAAGTCGAACCGTCGACGCTTACGACTTCGCCTTGAGCGTTGACGACGCTAAACGTCGATTTCTCGTCGGCGACGGGAATCGCCAATTCGGCGGTCGTACCGGCGGGAACGGTCGCGTTCCAAGCGAAGGCGCCGGTCGCTTCGTCGACGCTCCAATCGGAGCGAATCGTTCCGTAAATCGATCGATAATCGCCGCTCGCGCGGTTAATTTTGCCAATCATCGGGCTCGGACGCAACAGAATTTTGTCGAATCCGATCGAATCGTCCGCTTGACGTATCCCGACAATATCGGACGAGAACCACTCTTGAATCGCGCCGAACATAAAGTGATTCATTGAACTTCCGGGACCGTCCCACGTTTCGGAAAGCGTCTTCATTCCCCAATGTTTGAGCATATGCACGTATCCGGGCGCGTCTTCGCGTTGCAACATTTTCCAGAGAACGTCGTTGCGACCGAAACTTGCGAGCGTTTTAATAACGAACGGCCACGCGACTTCGCCGCACGACGGACGATAGTTCCATTTCTCTATGTCGTCAAGCATATTCTCGAACGCGTCGGCGCGCGACTCTTGCGGAATCAAGTCGAAATAGAGCGCGAATCCGTAGGACGCTTGCGAGCCCGTCGCGACGACGCTCGTTTCCGCGTTAAAATAGGCGCTTTGGAAATCTTTGACGGCTTGCTCGCGCAATTCGCGGAAATAGGCGGCGTCTTCCGATTTGCCAAGTTTTTCGGCAAAGACCGCCATAACGCGCAAATTGTCGCAGAAAAACGCCGTCGCCGTCAACTCGCCGGGCGTGTGTTGCGAATAGCCCGCGTGGCTCTTTTCAGGCGACCAATCGTACCAATCGCCCAAGCCCGCCTTGATTAAGCCTTGTTCGTTCCGAATCGACGCCATATAGCGGACGTAACGATTCATCGTTTCGTATTGTTCGCGAATAATTTGTTCGTCGCCGTACCAACGATAAGCAAGCCAAGGAACTTGAATCGCGGCGGAACTCCATTCCGCCGACCAGAAGAATCCCTCGACGAACCGCGTATATTCGGGCGCAATATCGGGAATCATGCCGTCGTCAAGTTGCGCTTCCGTCATATCGCGGCAAATCTTGCGGAAAAGCGTCTGCAAATCGTATCGATAGAGAATCGACGGTCCCATCAAGTGCGTTTCTTCGAGCCAGCCGAGCTTTTCGCGGTGCGGACAGTCGGTCATCAAGCTGACGATGTTGCTTCTAACGGAACGATCGATCATCAAGTCGATTTCGTTCAAATAGGCGCCGTCCGACTCAAAGGAGCCGACGCGTTCCAAATCGGCGCCGACGCGCTCCGCTTCGACCGCGACTACTTGCGGCTTAATCGAATTTACGGAACACGCCTTCTTCACGTCGGGCTGATATTCCGCGCCGTCGATATAAACGTATTGGAACCCCCAATAGCCGAACGTCGAGCCGAAGATTTCGTCGGGGTAAAAATCGAACGCCCAGTCGTCGCGATTGAAATCGTCAAGGGGTTCGACGGGCGTTTTCGCCGTTTCTAAGGTCTGCGCGCCGTCCTTGTCCGAAAAGGGCGGGGCGTTAAAGACGTATCCGTCGGAATGACCGTTCCAAGGCTTGCCCTGCATTTCCGCAAGCGTAACGTTGATTTTCTGACCGTAACGAGGAACGACGCAACGAAAGACGGGTCGACCCGCAAAATTATAGCCGAAGTCCGCCTCGATTTTGCCGTCTTCAAGTTGTTTGACGCCTAACGGCTTGAGTCTTTCCAAAACGACGACGGGCCGTTGATTTTGCGCCTTCAAAACGCCGCCGGGTCCTTCCGTTTCGAGCGCCGACTGCGGAACGCCCCAAGTTAGCAGGCGATTTCGCGAGAAAACCCCGCGCGAAAAATCAAGGTCGTCGCCGCCGTAAACGCAAGAGAAAACGACCGGCGAAGGCGTCGTTTGCCACGTTTTGTCGGTTACGACCGTCTGCGTCGAACCGTCTTGATAGCGAATCGTCAATTTGGCGATCGCCTTGGGAAGTCCAAAGGAGCCCGAAAATTTGACATATCGACCGCCGGGCACGTTGTACATGCCGTTGCCAAGAACAACGCTAATCGAAGGCTCGTCCCCGGTCGTCAGTTCCTTTTTGACGTCGAACGTCGTATAAAGACAGCTCTTTTTGTAGTTTGTCCAGCCGGGATCGATCGACGTGCGATCGCCGACGCGCAACGAATTGACGGAAACAATTTGCTGACCAAGCCCGCAAACGTGAAGAATCGCTTCGGCGACGTTTTCTTTCGACTGATCCAATTTGAATTTACGGAATAAAATCGGCAAAGGATCGGCGTCGGTTCGTTGCGACGTAATCCATTTGGCGCCCCATTCGTCGCCGGGCATAACGCCGGTTACGAACTCGCCGCAAGCCGAATCTTCGCCCGACGCCTCCTTGCCAGCGCCGTCAAGTCCGCGCCAGCGAACCGTCGCGCGCCAATAGTAGCGTTTCGAAGATTCAAGCGTCTTGCCTTCGTAAGGAACGCCAAAAGAACGAGACGACGCGACTTCCCCGCTTTGCCAACAGTCGGGCGCGTCGGAATCCAGTCCTTCGCGCGTCGAAGCGACTTGAATCGAACGCGAAACCTGCTCGACGTCGTAATAGCCCGGAGTCGACAATATCCACCCGAATTCAGGTTGAGGCGAATCGATACCCAACGCGGGCGAAACGCGCGCATCGACCGTTAAACGCGAGAGTTCTCCGCGCGACGTTCCGAGTTGCGACAGGAACGCGACGACGATCGCCAAGCCTATGCAATAATTACGATACGACCTTTTCAAAGCAATCTCCTTCGACAAATTATAGTTCGACAAATTACGCGTTGCGTTTTGTCCAATTAGTCCCATTTCTGCGCTTCAAAGAGCCTTTGAACGTATTTCGACAAGACGTCCGTCTCAATGTTGACTTTGTCGCCGATTTTCTTCGCGCCGAGCGTCGTGACGGACAGCGTGTAAGGAATCAGCGCGACGCTAAAAAGATTGCGTTCGCAACGCACGAGCGTCAAACTAACGCCGTCGATCGCGACGGAGCCCTTCGACGCCATATTTTTCGCCAATTCTTCGTCGATCTGGAAATAATAGTCGGCGCATTCCCCGTTATGGTCGTCGATTCGGACAAGTTCGGCTTTTCCGTCGATATGCCCGCTGACAAAATGACCGCCGAGACGACCGTTGATCGCAAGCGCGCGCTCAAGATTGACGCCGGAACCGACGACTAAGTCGCCAAGATTCGTGCGCGAAAGCGTCTCGGGCACCGCTTGAAACGCCAGCGTCGTCCCTTCTTTTTTTACGACGGTCAGACAACAACCGTTGACCGCCACGCTGTCGGACGTTTCCACGCCGTCGCTAATTTCCGGAGCGTCGACGACAAGCGTGCAGACGGCTCCTTCGGTCTTAATACTCGCGATTTTGCCCATAGTTTCAACAATTCCGGAAAACATACCGCGCCTTTCCTATTTGTAATTGCCCACGGCTAAAACGAACTTGTCGTTTTTTGAAAACTTCACTATTAAACGGATTTTACCATAAAAACTTGTCTATTTAAGTAGAAAATTAAAAAAGTCAATATTTCGCGCTCTTTCATTTGACTCGACGCTTTTGTATAATACGGATAAACGTCCTTTTTCACGTCCTTAACGCGCGAGGGTTTTTATTATGCAAAGGCGCTCCTTCTTAAAGTTGCAAACGTCGACGCTCTTGGCGTTAGGGCTCTTTCCCTACGCTTCGCGCGCGCGTCTCTTCGCCGACGAATCGGCTCAAGAACAATTTCCCCCTTGTCGACGCCTGACGAACGGTCCGCTCTTTCATTGGGGCGCCTATTACGACCAAATTCACTTCGATCCGACGAATCGTTACGTCGTCGGCAACGAAGTCGATTTCGAAGGACGCTCGCCTAAGCCGGACGACTCGATCAACGTCGGTTTCATCGACACGGAAGACGGCGACCGCTGGACTCAAATCGGTTCAACAACCGCGTGGAATTGGCAACAAGGTTGCATGCTTCAATTCATACCGGGCGCGTCTTCGGAGATCGTCTGGAATATGCGCGGCGACGACGATTATTATTCGATCGTTTACGACGTCAAGTCGGGCAAGAAGCGCGAGCTTCCCCGCCCCGTCTACGCGTTGGCGCCCAACGGCGAATATACGGTCTTTCCCGATTTTCGACGCCTCAACGACACGCGACCCGGCTACGGATATTGCGGCTTTCCCGACCCGAACTTTGACGAGCTTATCCCGAAAAACGCGGGCGTCTGGAAGATGGACTTGGCGTCGGGTAAAACCGACCTTCTCTTTTCCTTTGCCGACGTCGCGAATATTCCGCGCGCCGACGGCTCGCCTTTTCCCGAAGGCGTCAAGCATTGGTTCAATCATTTGATCGTCTCGCCTAATTCGGAACGGTTCCTTTTCCTGCATCGCTGGAAGCAAAATCCGAAAACGGTCGCTTGGCATACCCGACTTTTAACGGCGTCAAAGGACGGAACCGATTTGCGCGTCGTCAGCGACAATCTGATGGTTTCGCACTTGGTTTGGCGCGATCCGACTCATATCGTCGCCTTCGCGCGCAACGAATTGGCGGGCGACAGGTTCTATTTGTTCGACGTCGAATCGGGCGAGGCGGTCGTTCACGGCAAGGATATTATGACGGTCGACGGGCACGTCTCCTACCTTCCCGGAACCGACTGCAAATGGTTGCTCAACGACACGTATCCAAATAAAGATCGGCTTCAAACGCCGTTCCTGTTTGAATTGGAAACGGAACGCGTCGTCAAACTTGGCGAGTTTTATCTCCCGAAAGAATACGCGGGCGAATGGCGTTGCGATCTTCATCCGCGAGCAAGTCGCGACGGTCGGAAAATTTTAATCGATTCGGCGCGCGAAGGGGGACGGCAAATTTATATGATCGAAAAACCCGAATTGTAGTCGCGCTTTGAATAGTCGCGCTTGAAAACGGTTCCGAAGGGATAACGCGAGGTCGAAATGGGTATTCGTTTTTTGTGTCCAAACGGGCATAGTTTAAACGTCAAAAAAGAATTGGCGGGGAAAGTCGGTTATTGTCCTAAATGCCGCGCCAAATTGATTATTCCTAACGTTGACCAAGCGCCGACAAAGAATCGGGATTCCGTCGTTGAAAGAGCGCTTGCGGATCGTTCGTCGTCGAAAAAACAAGCCGAAGAAGCCGCCTTACGTTCAAATCTCGTCGCGGAGTCCAACGTCGCGCTTAACGATTCGAACGTCTTGTGGTTCGTTCACGCGCTCGACGGGCGGGAATACGGTCCGGCGGGAGGTTCCGTAATTAAACAATGGATCGAACAACGACGCATCGCGCCCAAAATGCTCGTTTGGCGCCAAGGCTGGGAAAAATGGGAGGAAGCCGAGAACGTTTTTCCCGAGATTCGCGCCGCGTTTGAAGCGAATGAAAAAGAAAACGAACAAGAAGCGCAGGGCGCCGAAGACGTCTTGCGCAAGAGCGTCGAGAGACTCGTCGATTCGCGCGCGACAAGCCGCACGGAACTCGCGATGCGTAAAAAGAAAGCGACTTCGTCCTTCTACGTTATCCTCGGTTTAATCGGTTTAATCATTGTTTTATTAATTACTCTTATTGCAATTTTACTCATACGTTAAAACGACAAATAACGATTCCTTTTGAAAATCGCCTATTGATTTAATGCGAGGGCGCGTTATAATACCAACGTCGTTTGCGACGCAATTTCGCGGGTATGGTGGAATTGGCAGACACGTCAGATTTAGGTTCTGATGCGCGTAAGCGCGTGGAGGTTCAAGTCCTCTTACCCGCATATGCGTTTGCAAAGGACGTTTTCAGCGCCTACTTGGCGCTTTTTTCTTTTCTTGCGCTTTTTTTTATGGCGATTCGATCAACGTTGCGCCAAACAGATTTTACAATCGTTCAAAACCTCTCTTTACGCCTTGGGAACAAATCGCTATAGTAAAACGCGTCGCGTCGACTAATAGGCGCGAACGCGAAACCTTCGATTTTTTCACTTGTCGCATAAAAGGGCGTCTTCCCGACGGACGCTTTGATTTTCCTATGAAAGCGTCGCAAATCATAACGTTCTTCTTGCTTTTCGCGGCGTTGAGTCTATGCGCGTCCGGCTGTTGCCGACGTTTTTTGCCAAACCCTCTATTCGCTTCGCGCGAGAAAAGCGAAAACGTAGTTCCAGACGACGAGCGCGCAACTTTCCAAAGCGAAGAAATTGAAACAATTCTACAAATCGGCGGAAGAGCGCGGCGCTTAACCCCGTCCGGCGATTCAAAGCGCGTTTTAATCGAGCGCGAGTCCGTTCTTGACAAGGAACCGACGCAAAGCGCCTACCAACAAGCGCCAAACGTCGCGTCTGAAACCGAAGACGATTTGAACGTCGAACTTTGGAACCTTGAGTTTTCGACCGCGACGCAAGAGTCGTTTCGTCCAGACGAATACGTTCTACCCTTGCAAAAAGCGAACGGAGCTTCGTTTTCGTCTCGCGGCGACAGGCTCTTTTGGCTTGAACGCGAGCCCGTCTACGCCGAGGTTCAAACGCCAAACGCGCCGTCAAGCGCTTTTTTCGGAGGGGCGCCCTCTTCCTTTGAACTTCGCAACGTCGTATTAACAAAGGAACTCGAGGCGTCGTCTTACGCGTCGCAATTCGCGCCGAACGCCGAACAAGAGGCGTATGACTCGAGCGTCAAACGCTTAAAAACTGCTGACTTAGTTAAAACCGCGTCGCAAGTCAGACTCTCTCCGAAATCGCGCTGGTTGATTTGTCGATCGATAAACGACGGACTGAACGCGTCTAATCGGATCGATCGAACGCAAGAGTCGACGTCGGAACAAAAGAACGACGGTTTCCTCTACAACGTTCCCTGTTGGACCTTGGTCTACGTTCCAAACGGTCAACGGGTCGTTCATTTTCCAGAGACAATTAAGTTGACGTTTGACTCGTCGACCTCGGACGAAACGATCGAAGGGCGCGTCGTCGACGTCCTCGACGTTTCCGACGAAGGCGATTTAGTCGCGACTTTGGCGGAAGAATTGCCGCAAGACTCGCAAAACAAGGAAAAAAAAGAAGCGGCGACAAACGCGAGCGCCAACCAAGCGCAAGGTTGGAACCCGCGCTATAAAATAATAATATGGGATTTACAAGTCGCGCGAACGGTCGACTTAGAGAAAAAACGCAGTCCGTTGCGCGCGCTTGAAGTCGCGCAGATACCGCTCAAAATCCCGATCGCTTCAAACGACTGTCATTTTTCCGAAAATGGAAAAATATTGGCGGCAAAAGTCGAACCGCGCTTAATTTCCGTATGGCAAACGGCAAACGGTCGTCTCAAAGGAGAATTTTGGGAAGACGACGGATATATTCGCGATTTCGCGCTCGCGTCAAACGGCATGCGTCTCGTCGCGGGCGTCGAAGGGAAAGAAGCCGAAATGCTCCTTTGGAACGTTCGCACGGGCGCGGTTCAAAAGGACGTCCGTTTCCCGCGCTTGAAATCGATCGACGCCGTAACGTTCGCTAATTCAGATTCCGACGTTCTTTTTGTCGATTCCCAAGGCGTCGTCAAACGTTGGGACGTCGACGCCGACGGAGAATCAAAACGCCTCTAGAATCGATTACTCGACGAGTTGCGACGCCGTTTCACGATCGATGAAAAGATGGTTCCAAACGCGCAACGACGGCTCCGTCAGCAACGGACGCAACGCGTTCGTCTTCAAGGCGCCGCACGCGTTGCACGGTCCCCCGATCAGCACGACGTGTTTGTTTGGAGTCTTAACAAACTCCGCAATATCCGCAAGATCGAAGAGCGCGACCGTTCGAATCGTCTTCGCCTGCGTCGCGCTTGTCTTCGAATAAGGTTGAAAAAGCACGTCGCCGACCCAGCCGTCGGACTTCAACGTCTTCAACGCGTCCTCTTCGATCCAGTCGTTTCTTTTCAAGCGCCCTAGATATTGACGCACCAAACCGTGTTCGTCGTCGGCGGTTGCGAGCGACGTCACAACGACGTCGATTTCGTCGCGTCGTTCGAAGGCGGAACGCAACGACGGCTTGCGCATAATTTGCTTGTAACTCTCGTTTTGAACGATCGGAGTCGAGAAAAAGCCGACGCACTCGACGTCTAATTGCTTGTCGATAAAATACGTGAAATACGTCGTCGGATCGTACTGCGGCTCCGCCGTGTAATATCCGCCGGACGAAATCGCGTGCAACGTCAATTTAGGCGCCTGAGAAAGGGTTCGACTCGACAAACGCTTCGCAATTTCCATCGCGGCGTAACCGGCGCCAAGCCCCAAGTGAACGCGGACTTTTTCGGGATCCTCGTTCTTGAGTTCGGCTTCCCGTTTCTTCTCGGCTTCGATCTTACAAATCAACTCGACGATTTTATCGGCGGCGACGGACGCAACTTGTTTAGAGGCTTCTTTGCCCGAAACGTTCACGACGTTTACCGACCCGTCTTGCGCGGTCAGGAACTGCGCCAAATTGAATTTGTCGATAATTTTAGCGCTCAATTCTTTTTCGACGGGCGCTTGCAAGAACAAAAAATTCCTTCTAATGCCAAGCCAAACAAGAGGATAGATTTTTTCGCGAGTCAAATCGGCTCGACCGTACTCTTCCGCCAGCCATTCCGCGACGGCGGTCGCCACGCCCTTGCGCGACTTGCCTTGAATATGTTCAAAAAAACGTTGACAAACGGCAAAGACCAACTCGTCGCTTTCGTCGTTGATACTTCTTCGCGCGCCGACGCCCTTTTTAGGGATCGTCGATTTTTTTTCTTTGGAAACTCTCATTCTCCGTGTTCCTTATTTCAGACGGAACGTCGCATCGATTTGCCGCGAGGGTAGTCGGTTCGCGTCGCGTCCTTTTTAATCGTGTTCGTTAAAGCGCAAATTCGCGCAAGTCAAAACAAATGAAAAGCAATTATCGTCGGAGTCGTTAGGCGTTTGCGCGTCGCAAAACCGCCCCGATTCCAAAGGACGCCGTTGCGTCCCGACCGCAGTTTTGAAAGATTATAGAACGGCTCGCGCAAAGAATCAAGGAAAAAAATAGAAAAAATTTCTTTTGCGCAAAGAAAGATCGCGCAATCCGCTCGACGTCGAAACGCGACGAACGCCCAAATATGAAGAAGCGATTTGACAAACCCTTGAAATAGCGTATCATAACAGTATAAAGAAGACGAACGAACTTGAATTTCGAGCGATTCTTGCAAAAAAGAAGTCGCGCGATTTTCGACCCCTGCGATTTTCGACCCCTGATCGATTCGAAACAAAGCGCCCAAAATGAACGCGTCCAACTCCAAAAACGTACTTGTCGCACTGGCGACTTACAACGAAATCGAGAACTTGCCCGATCTCGTCGATTCTATTTTGTCGACGACGCCCGACGTCGACGTGTTAATCGTCGACGACAATTCGCCGGACGGAACGGGACGCTGGGCGGTCGAGGCGAGTGAAAAAGACGCGAGAATTCATTGCGTCGCGCGCGTCGACGAACGCGGCTTAGGCTCGGCGGTCGTCGTCGCGCTACGATACGCTATCGAAAAAAATTATCGTTGCGTCGTCAATATGGACGCCGATTTCAGTCATCCAGTAGAGAAAATCCCGGCGCTCGTCGCGCGCGTCGAAGAATCCGACCGCGCAGGCAAACGCGTCGACGTCGCGATCGGATCGCGATACGTCAAGGGCGGCGCGACGGTCGACTGGCCTCTTGCGCGGCGTTTGGCGAGTCGTTGCGTCAATCTTTTCGCGCGTCTGACGCTCGGGCTCAAAGTACGCGACGCGAGCGGCGCCTTTCGTTGCTATCGGGTCGACGCGCTACGCAAGGTCGATTTTTCTCAATTTCTTTCGTCGGGCTACTCTTTCTTCGAAGAAACGCTTTTTAGACTTCAACAGTCGGGCGCGACTTTCGCCGAGATTCCAATTACGTTTACCGATCGTCGTTTCGGCGTTTCTAAAATCGATCGCAAAGAGGCGATTCGCGCGATCCGCGTAATGTCGCGACTCGGGCTAGCGCGTTGTTTTGGGCGATTTACGCGAAAAAAGGGCTCTTGACGCGCTAAAACGAATTGAATAGAATAAAGGACGAATTTTTCGAATTGTACTAAGGCGATAAAGCGAGGTTGCGGTGAGAATTTATACTCGATACGTTTTGTTTCAAACAATCAAGTTATTCTCTATCGCGCTTCTTTTTTCGACGGTAGGGTTGCTTTTCTTTTTCATCGTCAAAACGAGCGAAGAGGGCGTTCCCTATGCGACGTCGTTCAGTTTGACGCCCTACGTCGTTCCAGACTTGCTCTCCAAATCGCTCCCGATCGCTTCCCTTATGGCGGCGACTCTGTTCTTTGCAAAAATGGGGGGCAATCATGAAATTATCGCGCTAAAGTCGCTTGGCGTCGCGCCTTGGCGCGTCCTATTGCCCGTCTGGATATTTATGTTTTTCGTCAGTCTTTCGAGCGTGTGGCTGAACGATCTTTCGACCTCGTGGAGTAGAATGCAAATGAAGCGCGTCTTGCTCGAAGGGTTCGAATCGACAATTTTAGCGCAACTGCGCGAAGAAGGAAGATTTACGACGCCCGACAATAAATGCGTCGTCGAAGCGGCGAGCGTCAAAGAGGACGGAACGCTTGTCGGACTCTCGTTTTCCGGAAAAATCTCCGACTCCGAAGAAATCAGCGGAGAAGCCGATTCCGCAAAAATCGTCGTCGACTTGAATTCGGAAAAGCCGCTCGTCAATATCCTTTTAAGGAACGCCGAAGCGACGACTTCGCACAGCAGGGCGTTTTTTCCGCGAGATTTCAATTTGCCGATTCCGCTCGACCAGTTTTTTCGGTCGTCCTATCGAATCGACCCGGCCGCCGCAAAAGTCAAAGAAGCGCTCGAGAACTTAGAAGCGGAAAAGAAAAGCGCCGACCGAAAATTGGCCTCGTCCGCTATTTTTAACCTCTTGTGCGGAAACGTTGCGGCAACTTCCCAAGAAGAATGGAAAGGACGAGCCGAATTTGAAAAAAGACTCAAAAAACAACGCGATCGTTTTCATTTGACGATCCCGCGCGTCTGGGCGTCGGGGTTCGCTTGTTTCTTTTTCACTTGGGTCGGCGCGCCGTTCGCGATTTGGTTTAACAAATCAGATTACACGGCGGCCTTCTTCGCCTGTTTTCTGCCCGTCTTGATCGTCTATTTCCCGCTCTTCACGTTCGGCTTGGAGGGCGCAAAAAGCGGAACCGTCCCGCCGTGCTTTACTTGGCTGGGGAACGTCGCGCTAGGCTTCATCGGCTGGTACTTCTTGAAAAAAATTCATTAGAAACCAAGCTATGGACGGTCGATTCTCCGTCTTGATCGAAGAGACCAAAGAAGCGACGGTTCCCGTCTTAAGAAAAAGGCAATCAGTCGCATAAAGCCGCGTATCAACGATACGCGGATCCGCTGAGAGCCGCCAAAAGACTTCGCGAACAGTGAAAAGCAAGAGCTTAACGGCTTTCTTACTTTCTAAGTTTAGGCGTTGTTTTCAAACGAGTTTTCTCGAACCGAACGTACCCGCGTCGTGGATACGCGGCTTTCCGTAAACGGTTACAAAACTATGATTTTAAACCGTTAAAACGTTCGTTTTTTTCTCGTGTCGTGAAAT
>JAZRWW010000020.1:0-14211 GCA_045599865.1 Thermoguttaceae bacterium | reverse complement strand
TTTGTCCATATCTCCAGACGAAATCAACGTCATTTTTTACGACGCCAAATAAGTTTTTCCTTGCCCTCTTCAAAAAAACGAAAGAACAGGCGCTTTCATTATATTTTATCAAACGCGCTCGCATCTCGGATAACAACGTTGGTTTTAAAGAAAAAATCAACGTTCGCGACCCAATCGCGCCGCGTCCTTTCGCGCTCGTCGTATGCGCGACGTAAATCTCCGTAGTCGTCCCCTCTTCCAATTTGATCGACAAGGAGTCTTGCACCGTAATAATCGACGCGTTTCATAAAATCGGCGTGTCCGTCGACCTGCATTTCAAGATCGAAGACGTTCCCCTTCTCGTCGGTCGCTCTCACGTCGACGATCGGTTCTTTGTCGCCTCTCCAACGTCGCAAAACGTATGGATTACGGATTTCAAGTTTGACGACCGTAGGCAAGCCCGCGTTGCGCATTACGGAATTGACCAAAGAAAGAAGGACGTCTTCCATACCTCGACTTCCGAACAACGTGCGGAAACAGACGTCGAGACACAGAAGAGGAATCCAACCTTTACTTTGAACGGCGTTGCGTGCGCGCGTCTTCAACCAAGCAAGCGTTAATTTTCTCACTGTTTCACCTAGAATTGCCGCTTTCAAACGAATTCGCGCGCCAACGCCGCAATTACGACGCCGCAATTACAACGACAGCACGTATTCGATCAGGTCGTCTTGATCTTGTTTTGGCAGGTCGGTGAAATTGAAGTCCTTCTTTTTGAATCCGTGATTCCCTTCCTCAAACAAAGCGCGAATCGTCGTATACTCGCCCGTGTTCATATAGGGAGCGGTTCGCCAAACTTCGATCAAGGTAGGCGTGTCGAATTTATCGATAAAATCGTTCGGGTCTTGCGACTGAACGTTATGCAAGCGCATATCGGTAAAATACGGCGCCGGGTGGCAAACGGAACAACCGATTTTTTCGCTCTCAAAAAGCGTCTTGCCGCGTTCCGCCGACTCGCTCAATTTTCCATCGACTAAATACGGACTCGGCAAAGGCTTTAACGCCGACAGGTAATCGTCGACGCAACAGGCGTTTTCTTCCTTGTACGACATAAACAAGATGTGAACAAAGCCCGCGCGAACGGCCGTCTCGGCGTCGGCGCGAATGCCGGAAATCATCGAAGGGGGCGTCTCGTGAGAAAGAAGCATGCTCTTTGCGTTTTTCAAGTTGCCGGTGCCGTCGTTGAGCAAGTCCCAGTTGAATCCGTCGACGCGCGCGTCCGGATGGCAAGTGACGCAACTCAGCCAATTTTCAAAACAAGCGGTGGCGTCGTGGAAGACGATTTCCCCGCGTCGACGCGTCGTCAAGACCGGCTTAGGCGCCAGACGCGCGAAAGAACGCTCGACGACGACGCCTTCCATCGGATTGCGCGGTTCCAAACTCGTGAAACGCAAAGGCGCGCCTACGCTTTCCGAAATTGCGACGCTTTCGCATAATTTCGCGAACGCTTCCGCCTCCTCTTTCGAATCGTCGCGCGGAACGCCTTTGTCGTCGGGTTGTTCCGCCGCCGTCGACGTTCGCGGAGGACGTTCCTGTTTGACGAAAGAGTTCGGATAATAACTGTAGGGCGGATTCAATTTCAGAGTCGCCTTACAAATTACGTCGTCGAATCGCGACAAAGCGTAAACGTCGTCTCCGCGCGCGATCAACTGACGCAAGCCTTTGAATCCGAACTTGACGCGGAGTCTAAAGGGAAGTTGCACCTCCCCTTTTGCAAAGGACGCGTAGGAATAGGCGCCGTAACCGGGTCGCGCCCATTCGGGACGCGTCTGAATCAGTTCAAAGAGGCGTTTCAAAGGCAAATAGGCGATTTCGTCCGTGCCGGCTATCGAAACGATCAAGCGCTCGCCGTCGTCGGAAATCGCGACGCCCCAAGGATTGCCCGCGCCAAGTTCCGCGTCGTCGAGAAAGAAGACTTCGATCAGTTCGCAACGGTCGACGTCGACGGCTAAAACGCAGTTTTCAGAAGTCCAACCGCCGGAAACTTGACTCGTTATTGAAAGATAACTGCACTGGACGGCGGCGATAAACGCGTATTTGCCGTCGGCGGAAATCGCTATGTCTTCGAGCGTGTTATGACCGTTAAGAAGCTCCGTCGACTTCAATTCGCCGGAATCCAAATCGATCACAAAAACTTTCGCGCAAGAGAAAGACTGATTCGCTTTCATTTCAGTAATACGGTCGGCGACGACCAGCTTCTTTCCGTCGGGCGTCGGCTCGATACAAAACGGCTCGCGTCCAACTTCCCAAAAACGGGTCGTTTCGCCGTTCGTCGGGTCGATTTCAAGAAGTTTTCCATGAAAACGATCGGCGACGTAAACGCGTTCGTCTCCGTCCGCCGTTCGACGCGCGGAAACGTCGGCGGGCGAGTGCCCCGCGTCGTATTCGGCGACGACGCGCAACGGTAGAGGCGCGCCTTGCGCGTCGGCTATTTCGACGATCGCCAATTTGCCGTTCTCCTCTCCGCCGACGATCGCGACGCGCGTTTCGTCGGGCATAAATCGCATCTTAAAAGGTTTGAAATCTAAGGGCAAAATTTCCGCGTTTTCGGAACCGTCGGCGCGAACGCGTCTCAGTTGCGACGAAGCCCACCCGGAGACGAAAAAGTATTTGCCTTCGCGATCGAGCAGAAAATCGGACGGGTCGACGTAATTTTCCGCTTCTTCGCCTTGTTCTTGGGGCAAAGTCGGACCGGAAATAGCGGAATAAATCGAGGCGACGCCCTGAGCGCGCGCCTGTTCGGTCGACGTATGCAAAGCGCCGACAAGCGCCGTCGCAAAGACGGTCGCGACTAAGTAAATATGATGACAAGACATTATGTTTCTCGCGGTTGTAAGTGTTCGTTCAAACGCGCGTTTACGCGCGATTCCACATCCTCGGTGTTCTATTATATAGGAAAAGGATTTCTTTTCAACAAAAACGGGGCGTCTTGCAAAAATTTTTCCAGCGACTTCTGGAAAAGACGTCGACGAGAAGTTATAATAGAGAAAATCGCGTTCCTTTCGACGCGTCGCCGTTTTTTTTTCAACGTTTTGCGGAGTAGTCCTATGCCTTTCGTTCATAAGTCGCCAACCTGCGCGCGCATCTTCATTTTCGCGTTTTTCGTCCTGTTTTTAGGCGCGACGTTTGCCGCGTCTTTCGGGCGCGAGGCGTCCGAAGGTTCTTTTCGACAAGTTCGTCCCGATAAAGCCAACGTCGTCGATTTTGAATCGCGCGCGGCGAAGTTCCTCCGATTTGAGATATTCTCGTCGCAAAACGGAACGCCCGCGATCGACGAATTGCAAATTTTCGGCTCCAACGCCGAAGATGCGCCCGAAGATGCGCCCAATCTCGCGCTCGCCGACGTGAAAAAGGTCGACGCCTCGTCCTGTATTCCCGGTTACGAGATTCACCAAATCGCCAACGTCGTCGACGGAAAATTCGGCAATTCCGCCTCTTGGGTCGCCGAGGACGCGCCGACGAAAGACGCTCCGCAATGGCTTCAAATCGAATGGAACGAGCCGGTCGAAATTGCGCGCGTCGTCTATTCGCGCGATCGTGAAGGACGCTTCGTCGACCGCGTTCCTCTCGACGTCGCGATTCTGCTTTCCAACGACGGACAAAGCTGGAATTGCGTCGCCAAGATTCGCGGCGTAACGGCAAACGTAAGCGCGGGCGGTCTTTCACAAGCCGGATCGAGTTGGTTTATCGACGTTCCTCAAGGCGCGGCGATAGACTTGGCGCGAAAGTCCAATTCAAAGACAAACGCGACTCTTTCGAATTACGACTTGGCGCTTCAAAACGCGTTTCTTGGCGAAGAAAACGCGCTGTTAAAAATCGCCGGTTTCGCCGACTGCGAGCCTTGGCTCTTGCAACGCCATTATCCGGAGTACGTCGAGCCGCTTCATAAGCCGGAAATTGTCGCGTCCCTTCCGACCTTTGAGCAAGCGCCGACCGACGATAACGACGAAGCGTTTTGGAAACGCGCCTCCGCAGGGACGGTTTGGGCGTTCGCGGCGGGTTCCTTCGAAAACGGTCCCGTCGTCGCGCAAACGGCGCGTGCGGCTATCGTCGGTAAATCGCTCTATTTGCGCCTTTCGGGCAATCGTTTTCTTTCGGAAAATCGCGCGCTTGTTTCGTCGGAAAATCTCCCGACGCGCGGCTTGATTCTCGTTCGAGACGGCAAAATTTATTGGAAGCAAGTCGACGCGTTCGACGGACGCGAGTCGGGCGCGGAATTCGAATTGCAAGGTCGATACGACGCGGCGACCGGCGAGCTTGAAACGTCGATTCCGCTCGAATGGACGCCCGAAGCGACGACGCGCGGCGTTTACGTCGGACTGGCGATCGGCGCCCGCTGGGTTCCTAACGGCGGACGTCCCGTTCATTTCAGACCCGCCGATTTTGCCGCGTCGATTCAAGACGTCGACGACGACGCAAAATTCACGGTTCGCGCAGAGACGACGAACGCAAATGGAACGACGCTGATCGTCGATTCGAAGGAAATCAAATTGACGCCCGGCAAGCCCGTCGACTTTGAAATTCAGGGGAAATTCGGCGAAGTCGGACCGGAAGTAATTTTGGACGTCAACGAACAAGAATTAGGCGCAGCTTTCCGTCTCGTAGGGTTCCAATACGATCCCTGTTATCGCCCCTTCTGTCAACTGAAAGATTCCTTCAAACGCGCGTCGGGCGATTCCGAAGTCGATCTTGACGCTCGCGATTTCGCCAAGCGCGTCGCGACGCCCGGCGTCGCCAATCCGCGTTACGTCGACGTCGACGCCGAAGTCAAGGCG
The DNA here is from genome assembly GCA_045599865.1 of Thermoguttaceae bacterium. Lineage (GTDB taxonomy): Bacteria > Planctomycetota > Planctomycetia > Pirellulales > Thermoguttaceae > RUG369. Next base: position 9,400 of record JAZRWW010000020.1, on the reverse strand, counting down.
CTGAATTTGCCGAACGAACGCGAAGATTTAACGCGGTATTTCGACGCGCTGGAACCGCAAGACGAATATCAAACGCGCGCCCTCGCGCTCTGGAAAGAATATCGCGCGCTTCGAAAAGACGCGCAAGGGAACGAGCGCGCGCTCTTTTGGAAATTGCGAATACTCAAACGCGAGTTTTTCCTCGCGAGCGACGAACTTGAGCCGGTCGAGCATATCTTAGCAAATAAACGCAACCCGTTCTGGCCGTCGCACAACTACAGCGACTTGTTCGATTCGCAGTGGGCGCCGGACGGCGCGGTCGTCTTGATCGACATTCCGCGTGAAAACGGTCGACTTGCGCCGGAACGCGCGACGACGCGCGAAATTGTCCAAGCGGGCGACGGCGTTATACGCAACCCGTCGGCAAGTTTCGACGCGACGAAGATTTATTACGCGTTGCGCGCCAATCAAAACGAATATTTCCGCATCCACGAACTCGATTTGTCGACCGGGAAAACGCGACGAATCAGCGCCGACGGTCCTTTTCACGATTTCTGGCCGACGGAACTGCCCGACGGCGCATTGGCGTTTATTTCGACTCGTTGTAAAAAGAAGTTCATCTGCTGGCGTCCGCAAGCGTTCGTATTGCATCGTATGAACAAAGAGGGCGGCGATATTACTCCGCTTTCTTTTGCGAACTTGTCGGAATTTGCGCCGTCCGTCTGCGACGACGGGCGTTTGCTATGGACGCGTTCCGAATACGTCGACAAAGGCGCCGACTACGGGCACACGCTCTGGACGATTCGGTCCGACGGAACCGCGCCCGAGCTGACTTTCGGCAATACGATCAACCTGCCGCAAGGTTACGCGAACGGCAGGCGCGTCCCCGATTCCGACGACGTGAGTTGCGTATTAATTTCGCATTTCGGCGATTTGAACGGACCGATCGCGTTGCTAGACCAAGCGAAAGGACCGCACGATCCTTCCGCGATTCGTTCGATCACGCCCGAAGTTCCGTGGCCCGGTTTCTGGGCGCGTTCGGAAACGTTCCGCGAGCCCTTCCCGATCTCGCGCGACGTCTTGCTTGTCGCGCACGCGCCTTTCGAGCGTTTCGGGCTCTATCTTATCGACCGTTTCGGCGATCGCGAATTGTTGACGATCGACGACGCGATCGACACGATTTGTCCGCAACCTTTTGGACCGCGCGAAGTTCCGCCCGTCGTGAAAAGCGCGATCGAGCCGAATTTGGCGCAAGAAAAATTGGGACGCTTCTCCGTCGCGAACGTTTATCGCGGGCTTGAAGGTCAAGTAGAGCCGGGCAAGGCGAAGTATTTGCGCGTCTGTCAGGAAATGCCGACGCCCCTCGCGCAAATGCCAGACGGAACCTATCAAGCGGATCACGAGCCCTTTATGGAGTATTACGCGTCGCCCGTCGACGTCTTGCAAGGCGCGTTCGGCTGGTCGTCTTACGTCGCCAAGGGCGTCTTAGGAACGGTTGAAATTGAAGAGGACGGCAGCGTCGATTTTCTAGCGCCCGCTGAAAAAGTCCTTTTCTTCGAATTGCTCGACGAAAATTACAACGAAATTCAGCGTATGCGTTCGGTCGTTCAACTTCGCGCGGGCGAGCAACGTTCTTGCGTCGGTTGCCACGAAAGTCGACTCAGCACGCCCGAAGGCGGGTTGACGCTCGCCTCCGGCGGCGTTTCGCAACGTCTTGTCGCTCCTCCTTGGGGCGCCGGTCCCTTCTGGTACGAAAAGACCGTTCAGCCGATCTTAGACGCCAAGTGCGTCGAATGTCACACGTCGGAAACGGAGTCGACAAATCAGCGTCAAATCGATTTGACAAGCGCGCTCGACGCAAACAAGATTCCCGCCTCCTATCGTTCGTTGATTTTGAGCGGCGACGTTCACTACTTCGACTACACGTGGGGCGCGGGCAAGACGACGAAGGCGGCGCCCTACTCGTTCGGAACGTTCCAAAGCAAATTGTGGAACGTTTTACAAGACGCCAATCATCGCGGCGTCAAATTGGAATCGGCGGAAGAACAGGCGCTCAAGTGTTGGATCGACCTGAACGTTCCTCTTTGGGGCGATTATCAGAAACGTAGCGAGCGCGAATGACGCCGCGTTTATTTTAACAATTACGCTTGTATTTTTAGAAAGGAGGTCGAACGTTGAATCGAAGCGTTTTAAAATTATCCGACGACGTTGTTTTCCGCGCCCTTTTTGGCGCGGAACGCTTGTCGGTCTCGCTTATGGGGCTTTTGAACGCCATCCTTCGAGAAGCGCGTTTGCCGCAGGTCAAATCGTTGACGATTAAAAACCCCTTTTTGTTAGAAACGTGGGAAAAGGAAAAGGAACCGATACTTGACGTCCGCGTCGTCGACGAAGAGGAACGCGAGTACGACGTCGAAATGCAATGCCGACGTGAAAAATATTACGTCGGTCGCGCCGTTTACTATACGTTTCGTCTACACGTCGACCAGCTGGAACGGAGCGCCGCGTATCATAGGCTCAAACGAACAGTCGGAATTTCTTTGACGACTTTTCCGATCGATTCCGCGCGTCCCGACGTTTGGTTCGACGTATGGAAGTATCGTTCCACGCTCGACTCGGGGTTGGGTTACGAGGACGCAATCAATATTTTTGCGCGCCTTCCGACAAGTAGGGACGAAAAACCTATTGGAATTAACGACCCTGAGCTGTTAAATTGGATCGATCTTATCGCTTTTTACCCGTATTTGAGCGACGAAGAAATTGAGTTGATCGAACGTTCGACTTCGGGCGCGACAGAAATTCTTCAGGATGTGAAAATGTTTGCCGGAACAAAATATGAACATGAACTTATTCAGGCAAAGGAGCGGTACTGGCACGATCAGGCCTCTCGCGTCTATGAATACGAGGAAGAAATACGAGCCAAGGACGCCGCGATACGTACGCGAGACGAAACAATTCGTTCAAAAGACGCGGCGTTTCGAACTTTGGAGATGGAAAAGTTAATCTCTGAACGCAAATTGCTCGCAAAGACGTTGCGTTTTCGGTTTAACTTGTCCGCCGAAACTTCGCTCGCTCTCTTGAACGAGATCGATTCCTCAGAGACCTTAAACAGGCTTTCCGATCTTAGCGACGAGTGCAAAGACTACGACGATTTTTTGAAGAAATTGGCGAATTGCAAAGTCGAGGCTTAATGTAAACGTAGTTTTGCCTTTTATTTGAAAGGAGTAGACGAGACTTAACGGAGCAAAGTCTGGAACGCAAACGTCTTCAGTCTAGGAAACGTAAAAGTCAAAGAACGCCGTCGACGTTGGATTTATCGGCGTTCTAAAAAATTCCGACGTCCTTTTCGATTTTTTCGCAAACGTCGCGCAAGTAATCGGAACTTTTCGCTCCGAAGCGCGTCTAAATAGTCGTCGACGCGTTGGGTTGCGCCGATTTTTACTTGTCAAAGAAATTCGCAAAATTCTTTTCGTAGTTTGGTCGATAAGGAGCGTTATTGACGCCTTGAAGACGATCCAATAGACTTTTCGCCCTTGAGTTTTTGACGTCGTTCAGGGACGGTTAAGCAGAATTAACCAACGTGTCGTCAATTTAACGAATACAGGAGTCAAATCGATGTTGAAACGTTTGTTGAGCGTCGCGCTAATCGTCGCGTTCTTCGCGCCGCTCGTCGGTTGCGGTAAAAAAGCCCCGGCTGATTTTCCAAAAATTGTCCCGTTTAAAGTTAAAATCCTCGCGGATGGAAAAGCCGTCGAAGGTTGCACCGTCGTTTTGTCGAACGGTAAAAACGCCGCCGTCAAGGGAACGACCGACCGTTCCGGCGTCGCCGTAATGACGACTTCCCTCTCCAATTATTCCGCAAAAGGCGCGCCCGAGGGAGATTTTGACGTCCAATGCATTAAGGACGTCGCCGTCGACCATTGGAAAACTCAAGAAGAAATCGCCAATATGCCGATCTCGGAACGTTCCGCGTATTACAAAGAGTATGAAGAAAAATGCAACGCTTTGCCGCGAGAAGTTCCAAAAAAATTGGCCGATCCGATGACGTCGCCGTTAAAATTGACCGTTACGGCGGGAGGAGAGGAAACGTTCGACGTTTCCGAATACGCGGATGAAAACTAACGCGCCAATTATGTTTGCCGTTTGTACAAAATAAAAATTCGTTTCGTTCTTAGGAAACGCTCCGCGTTTCATAGAACGTTTTTCGATATGAATAGTTTGTGTGAAATTTCGACGTAAAGAACGGCGTCGAAGTTGCGTTGTTTTGTTCTACAGTCGCTAATCGAAAGGTTGCTAATGTCTCTTGTCAATGTTAATTTAGGGGGGGGGGGCAACTCGCGTAAAGGTTTTACGTTGGTCGAACTCCTCGTCGTTATCGCGATTATCGGTATCTTGATCGGGCTTCTTCTTCCTGCGGTTCAAGCCGCGCGCGAAGCCGCTCGACGTATGCAATGCACGAATAATTTGAAGCAAATCGGTTTGGCTTTGCAAAATTATCACGACGTCAACAACGCCTTCCCGCCGATGCGCACCACTTACGGCAAAAATCATGACAACGCGGGCGCTTGGGGTATGGTAAGTTTCTACGTCGCGATGTATCCGTTTATGGAACAAAACGCGCGTTACGACGCCGCTATGGGAAACGCCACCGAAGCCAATGGATACCAAAGTTACGTCGAGGTCTGGAACTGCTCGACGGCGACGTTCCAAGCGCCGATCGCAATGTTGGGGTGCCCGTCCGACGCCAATTCTTCGAAGTCGTGGTCTAACAACGCCCAACCGGGCAGCTATTCTGGATCGATCGGCGACGCTTCCGTCAACTCGGGTGAAACCAGCGTTAACAAGCGCGGGTTCTTCCCCGGCGGCACCGGCTTCTTCCCCGAAACTTACGGCGGCGTTAAATGCAATAAGTTCGCTTCTCTTACCGACGGTTCTTCGAACACGATCGCGGTCGCGGAATCCTGCGTCAGCGGTCAAGCCGGTTCGTCCAACGTTAAGGGCGGCGTCGTTAACTTCAGCGGCGGCGTTGCGAATAACTGCTTGAATCGCGTCGACTCGGCTAATCGAACGACGTTTGTTTCCGGCGCCCAGTTCCTTTCCGAAGGTCGCGGTTGCCGACATACCGACGGTCGTCCCGCCGTTTTGGCGTTCAATACGATTCTTCCTCCGAACTCCCCGAGTTGCCGTACCGACGTCTCGAATCCCGGTTGGGGTTGGGGTTTGATGAGCGCCTCTAGTTATCACGCGGGCGGCGTTAATGTCGTGCTTGGCGACGGTTCGGTTCGTTTTGTTTCGGAAACGATCGACTGCGGTTCCGAGCTTGGTTCGCGCGACACGGGTTCCGATCCGACCGGTAAGAGTCCCTACGGCGTTTGGGGCGCGATGGGCTCGATCAACGGCGGCGAAACGACTACGATGAACTAAATCTAACGAGCGTAGTTAATAACCGGCAAAGTTAATTCGAAATACAAACGCGTTAAGGTTTTCTAAGAAACCTTGACGCGTTTTTTGTTCGATTCGCCGTAAGCGTTCACAAATTTTTATAGTAGACGCGTCGATCTGGCTAACAGTATAGAGTCCCGAACGCAGGATTTAGAGATTCGCCCTAGGACTTGATTTAATATTCGAATCGCGTTACAATGAAACGCAAAGCGAATCCTCGGTTGAGTCGATATTAAAAGTCGGAGAATAAAAAATGGACGTCAACGAAGAAACGGAAAGGTCGACGAGCGTCGCCGCTCCTAAAAAACGCTGGAACGAAGAGACGCTCGGATTTTGCAGCATGCTGTGTTCCGCGCTGTGCTACACGATTTCGTTAAGTATGTTGCGCGCGTTGTCAAATTATTCGACGCTCAGTACGAACTGGTCCTTAGCCGTCAAGGAAACGACGACTATCGTTTGCGTTACGCCGATTATTCTCGTTATGTTCCTACGCGGAAAATACCGATTCCCAAGTTGGCGCGTCGTTCTGTCGCTCTTTGTCGCGGGCGTAGTTTGTCAACTTATCGGGGCGATTCCGCACTTGCAAGCGTACGCGCTTCTTGGACTTGCGTTGACGACGGCGTTGCTTCAAGCGATTCAACTGATCTTTTCTTCGATCGTCGGCGCCGTCTGGTTAAAAGAGCGCGTCTCGCAAAGCAAAGTCGTTTCGGTGATCTTGATGATCCTAGCGGTATGGCTGTTGAGTTGTTTTTCTGGTTCCGGGGACGAAAACGTCCCGGCGAGCGGCGCGAAAATAGGACTCGGTCTGCTCTTCGTCGTCTCGACGGCGATCGGATATTGCGGCGAATTGTCGATTATGCGCAACGTCTTGCGTTCGCAAACGCCCGACGAAGCCCAAAACGTCGCGCGAGTTCGAACGCCGACGACGCTGACTATGGTTATGATCACCGGAGTCGGCGCGTTCTTTTGCGGCGGGTTCCTGACGGCGACGCAAGGAGTCGGCGCGTGGGTTCCGCCCGCGCAGGAATGCTGGTTGTACGCGTTGGCGGCCGGCGTCGCCAATATGGTCGGGTTCTTCTTTCAAATCGAAGGTCTGCGCAGAGTTTACCTTCTCAAGTCGACTTTGCTAGCGACGGCGCAAACCGCGACGTTGTGCTTGATCGGCGTCGTCGCGTTCGGCGAGCCTTTTAGCTGGGCTATCGGGCTTGGCTTGGCGCTCGTCGTCGCGGGCGTCGCGCTTGCCGGAGCGTCAAAGTAACATGCCTTGGCGCTTGACGTGCGACCGCGCGCTTTGGGAACTTTTCGCGTCGGGTCTGTTTTGGCTCTTTTGTCTGTGGACGCTCGGACTTTTTCGATCGACGCGACGCGCGCGTCCTTCCCTTGCGACTTGCGCGCGTTTGCTCGCGGCGTCGCTCTTGTGCTGGTTCCTTGCCGCGCCGCAATTATCGCGCCAAATCGAAACGTCGGCGCCGATTACTATTCTGCTCGACGATTCCGCCAGTCTTAAACGCAAGCTAAACGACGGCGCGTCCGTTTGGGCGCGTTCCGTCGAGTTGGCGCGCGTTCTCGAAGAAACGGCGCGTAAACGAGGCGTTCCGATTTCAATTCGCTCGCTTGGCGGCGCAAAACCGCGCGACGTCGACGAGGCGTCCAAACTTGCGCCAAACGCGCCTTTTTCGCCCTTGAGCCGCGCGGGAACTTGCGCGGATTACGAAAAAACGGCGCGCGTTTTCTTCTTTTCCGACGGCGTTGAACGCGTGGAAAAGGACGCTCCGACGCCCGAAAAATCCGCGTCGAACGTCGACGCCTTGGCGATCGGTTCGACGGCGCCCGCGTTCGATCTGCGCTTGGAAGACGTCGCGGCGTCGAGCGTCGTCTATTCTAACGAGCGCGCGCGACTTCGCGCAAAAGCGCGAATCGTCGGCGCGTCGGGCGACTCGAGTCGTTGCGTCGCAAGCCTGTGGGAACGACGCGCGAACGAATCGGAGCCGCGCGCGATTTGGAACGCGTCTTTCGACGTCGCGCTCGACGCCTCGGGCGAGGGCGTTTTCGAGTTCGATTACGAATGGGAGCCTGATCGCGAGGAAATCGCGTCTTATTGGCTTGCGGTCGTCGACGAACAAGACGCGCGACGCCTCGGCGAATCGTTCCCGTTCGGCGCCCAAGACGCGCTCGACGCGTTTTCCGAAACTTGCGTTCTTAACGACGTCGCGTCCTTCGACGTCGAGCCGCGCGATAGAAAATTGCGCGTTCTTTTAATCGACGAATACGCGCGCGAGGAATACCGCTATTTGCGCGAACTTTTACGACGCGAAGAGAAAGTTGAATTGCGAACGATTCTTTTTGCCGCGGACGCGCGCGTTCGCGACGCCGATCCTTTGAACTTGCCTTTCGAACGACTCGACCGCAAAAGGGCGGAATCGTTCGACGTTATTATCGTCGGGGACGTTCCTAAGGAACGTTGGCAAGGCAAAGAAGAGCTTCTTATCGCGGCGCTTTTACGAGACGACGCGACGACCTCGATTTGGCTTCTTGGGAGTTCGACGGCGCCCGATGAAAGAATAGCGCCGGGGGAAGTAACGAATCGCGAGTCGCCAACCCTTTGCGGAGAAACGGAATATTGGCGCCCCGACGCGACAAGCGCAGGGCGGCGCCTTTACGGCGACCTGTTCGACGCTCGCGACGAAATCGAGTGGACGCGCGTAACGTACGACGTCGCGCCGAACGCGTCTTCCGAAGTTCTCGCGACCGCCAAACGCGCGGAAGAAGACGCGCCGGTATTGATCGCCGCGTCCCTTGGGACTAATCGCGTTTTATGGCAAGGAGTCGACGAAACGTGGCGCTTGAGGACGCTTGCCGACAAGTCGGTCTATCGACGGTTCGTTATGCGAACGCTCGATTACTTGACGTCGAGTCGCGTAAACGAGCCAAGGGACGCCAAAAAAACGACGCAAGCCGACTTGTTCGATCTTGCGAACGACGAAAAAAGGCGCGCGTTAATTCAAGAAGAAACGAACGTCGAAGCGCGCGCGGACGCGTTGGCAAGAATCGCGGAGTCGACCGGGGGCGAGGCGCTCGATTTGCGCGATCTTGACGCGGAAGAGGCGACGCGGCGCGCGCGCGCGTTTTTCGAACGGCGCCTCGACGAAACGCGCAAAATAAAAAGCGTGCGGAAAACGAATTTGGCGCCGATCGATCTCGTCGTTCCGTCGCTCTTTTTACTCTTGTTCCTCGCGTGGACGCTCGACGTTAGGCGTTCGTAATAGCACGAATGTAAGCGTTCACGGAAAATGGCGCGGCGTCGACGCCTAACCTTTTACCAACCTGACGGGCGCGGTAAAAAACGTTGGGTTCGTTTCGCGTCGCTTTGCGACGCGCGCGAAAGCCGCCTGCATTGCAGGCGGATGGGTTGCGAATGTCCGCGCTTTTAGAATCTACATACGGGATCGATTAGACCCGTCGGAGGCTTACTCTTTTGGTCGTTTGGGCGCCGTAGCCCCGTCCCCATCCGCCCGCAATGCGGGCGGATTTCACGCGTTTTTCGCTTACGCGAAAAACGAATCCTTACGTAAACCTTTCCGTAAACGCTTACAAAATTTTAACTTGTAATTTCTTCATCATTCCGTTGCTTCTTTTATAAACGTTTAATTATTTAATTTTTTTATCAAAACCACTTTGCGTCGCTCTATTTATTATATTAGTTATATCCGACGTCGTCAATATAACGCGAGGCAAGGGGGCTTTCAGCCCCCTTGACAATCCACCGAGTTAGATTCCACTGACTCGAACTAAACGCGTTTCTTTTCCGTCTTCCCACGCCGCGCCCGGCGCGGCGTGGGAAGACTACCTTTCAATAGAAGACGCGCTACCGACAGACGCGTCTTCTATTGAAATCGCGTCGTCTGCAGGAGGCAAAACCACAACGTTCTCCTCCTTTATAGCCTCTTCATATTTCGACAACAACGACTTATCCGAACTCGAA
>JAZRWW010000019.1:0-36849 GCA_045599865.1 Thermoguttaceae bacterium | reverse complement strand
TTCTTTACCTCCTGTTCGTAATATCTTTTGACGGGCGGCAAATCGCGATTTTCGACGCATATTTCAACTTTTTTAATCAGTTCGTTTATCGAGAATCTAAATTTTCCCAAATCCAACGCGAAGTCTTCGGAAAAATAGGGGGCGCGCAAGACGGCGTAGGTCTGCAACGTCTTGAACAAATCTTGACAAACGCCATAAAGAACGGATCTCTCCGTAGGAAAAATTGGAGAGTCGCCGTCAAAACTTACTATGCTAACTTCTTCGTCGTCGTAATCGTCGTCTTCGCCGTCTTTTTCTTCGTCGTCTTTGCCCTCGTCGTCTTTGTCCTCGTCGTCTAAATCCGACGTTTCAAGCAAAGGAAGCGAGTCTAAATTTCGACTTTCATTCGAGTATGAGGGTTCGCTATGCAAGATAAAAATCTCCCCTCCAGAATCGACGACTTTTTTCACGGACGGAAGTAAAAATTGATAGAATCCCAACGCCCATTTTCTCAATCGCGCCTCGTCGTTTTCGTCGCGAATTTTTCGCAAGGCTTCGAGCAAATCGTCGAGCGTCAGGGCAAATTCAAAGGAAACGGCGATCTCGCAAGGCGGTTCGAACGAAAACAATTCGTCAAGCAAAATATCAAAGCGCGCAAACTCGCGCATTTGCGAATCAGGAACCAATCGAGCGCCGCATAATTTGACTTGTTCGCGAAGCGCGGAGACTTTTTTCGGCTTAACGTATGGCGCCCAAGAATCGGGCTCCGGACAAAGAAATTCCGATCGGTCGTCTCGATATTGCAACAAATTGACGCGCGTTCCCGAAACGAAGGTCGGCGTCGATTCGTCGACGATAAAACAAACTCGCTCGCCGCAACTATCGACGACGCAAAGGTCTCCCGGCTTAATAATATTCATCGTTTTTTCCTTCGTTTCGGCGGTTCCTTGCGCCGACGCAAGGATCACGACGTTTTGTTGAGGAGATATTCGGTCAACGCGCGAAACGCCCACGCTTGGCTCCAGCGCATATAGGGCGTTTTGATCGTTCCGTAAGGCGTTTTGCGAAAATAAAAAGCGCCCGAGCGGTTATTATATAGATTCTTCAGCGTCCATTCAAGGACGCGCGCGACCAACCCGGCGCTTTTTTCGTCGCGTTCCCCGCTGAAAAAATAAACCGCTTCGGCGGGCGCGTGAACGTCGACCAAATAAAGACGGTCGGCGTAATATTTCGGGGTTCCGTCCGCCAAAAAGAAATTATCGGCGTAAAATTCGACGCCGCGCCGATACGCGCTTTCGTATTCGTTCGCGACGCCCAACTTCAACGCGCGGCGCAACGATTCCAAATTGAAGCCCGTATGAAAAGAATCGATCCAGCGCTGTTCTTCACGTTCGGCGTAAAACCACGAGCCGTCTTCGCGCTGTCGTTTCATACTATAACGCAACGCTTCAAGCGCGGGCTCGTGCGCTTCGCTCGCGCCGTAACTAATCGCAAGACGCGCGAGCAACGACGCGCCGAGCATATTGGCGTTATGAACGAAATTCTCGTCGAGCGGCGTGTAACTAAAACAAAACGCGTCGTTTTGCGCGTCATTTTGACGATTCAGATCGTTAAGAATAAAATTTCTAGACGAAAGAGCGACTTCCAACGCTTGTTCGTCGCGGGTCAGATCGTAATAATCAAGGAGAGCGAGCGCGATAAAGGACGTGTTGACGATCGTCGGCGTGAATCGCGGCAGTAGTTGGAACCTGTTTTGCCACGGGAAATTATATCCCCACGCGGAGCCGGAAACGTTCGGCGAACGCAATTCGTAGAGACGACGCGCCAAGTCTCGCGCGACTTGCAACCAAAGGTCGGCGTCGTTCGAATTCGTCGTCCTTCGCGCCAATTTGACGACGCCTTCGAGAAAAAGCCCCAACGCTTTCGGATTCGCGCCAGGTCGTATCCTCAAGAGCGGTCTTAAATTTATAGGCGAACGACGCGCCAGTTGCGTCAAAACGATTCGCCCTAGGCGCGTTCCTAGGGACAAAAGGGGCGTTAAAGGGGAATTGAGCGCGTCGTAAGGGTCGATTCCCTTAAAATCGCGTTTCTTAACCCAATCGAACAGCTTTTCGACGACGCGTTCCGTCGCCTCGACGTCCGACGTCGTTTTTTCGGTCAAACTCACTTTTATCTCCGGCGTCAAACCAAGGGAATTTCACGTCCAGAAACGAGCGATTCGCGCGCGGCAAAAGTCGCGAGCGTATTGCGAAAAATCTCGTCGCTTGAGATCGGCGCCGCGTCCCCGGTAAGAATCGCGTTCAAAAACGCGCGCAACATACCCGCTTGACCTTTGTTTTGAATCTCTTTTTTATCGTAAGGTTTCGAACCCGCGCCGTAAAAAGTTAAACGTCGGAAATCGTCGAGAACGCCCGAACGCCCGGCTTGATAGACCTCGACGCGTTCTTTTGGCAACGCTTTTGACCCGTTGGCGAAATAGTGAACCGTTCCGATCGAACCGTTTTCCATTTTGAGCGTGATCGTCGTCACGTCGTCTAAACGATTTGGGTCTTCCATTGCGGCGGCGTATACGGCGCGCGGTTTAGAACCGGCAAGCCACGCGATAAAATCAATAAAATGACACGCTTCCCCTAATATTCGCCCGCCGCCGATTTCAGGGTCTTGAATCCACGTATTCGCGGGTATGAATCCGCTGTTGACTCGATAAACGATCGACATAGGCGCGTCGGTCGTTCTTTTTTTCAATTCGATCGCCAACGGGGCGAATCGTCGATTGAATCCGACCATTAACTTCGGCGCGTTCTCCGTTTGAGCTTGTCGTTCGTATTCCTCTTTGATTAGACAAAACTCGTCCAACGTAAGACAGAGCGGTTTTTCGACAAAAACGTGCTTGCGATTCTTCAACGCTTCCAAGACGAACGACGCGTGCAAATTATGACGAGTCGCCACGAACGCGACGTCGATTTCGTCGTTTTCAAAAATATCTCGCGGTTGCGACGCGCAAAACTCAAAGCCGAACTTTTCCGCGACGCGCCTTGAAGTAGAACCTGATCTAGTCAACACGCCGACGGGTCGAAAACTCGATTTTCGGGGAATATTCGGCAAAAGGGAGCCCTGCGCGTAACTTCCGGCGCCGACAAACGCGTATCCGACGCGCGATTTAGCGTCGCCTCGCGGCGGCGCGCTTAGCTTTGAAATCAACGCGAAGGGGCGTCGATCCTGTTCTTTGTCGACGTCGTATTGAATTAAGACTCCTAAGAAGGGCTCCGTCCTTTGCAAGATCATTTCGTAGGCTTGCGGGGAGTCTTCCAAAGAAAAAATATGCGAAGTCAGCGCGTCGACGGAAACGCGCCCGGTAAGAAGCAGGTCTTGAAACGCTTGCATATTCCGCTTTTCGGTCCAACGAACATAAGCGGGGGGATAATCGACGCCCTTCTCTTCGTAATTCAAATCGTAACGTCCCGGTCCGTAAGAACAAGACATACGCAGTTCAAGTTCTTTGGGATAGTAATCGGGATTGCGATCAAAGCCCGTCGGGACGGCGCCCAACACGACGACGCGCCCCTTTTTTCTCGCGATCTTTCCGGCAAAATTAATCGGATCGAGGCTCGAGGTTCCGGCCGCGACAATTACGGCGTCGACGCCTAAACCGTCGGTAATCCGTTCGATACGACCTTCAAGACTCGGATCGTTTCTTGTCCACGCAAATTCAATTCCGGCTTTTTTCGCGTTTTCGACCGCGCGTTCGCTGACGTCGATTCCGATCGTCTTGACGCCGCTTGCTTTCAAGAGCAAACAGGCGAGCGCGCCGACGATTCCCAACCCGATCACGACGCACGACTCCCCGAGTCGCAGATCGGCTTGACGCACGCCTTGCAACGCGATCGCGCCAAGGGTGTTATAGGCGGCGGCGCGCAAATCGGCTTGCGGATCAAGTTTGACGCACAGATTCTGCGGAATCGCGACGATTTCGGCGTGATTGGCGTATCCGACGCCGGCGCACGCAACTAAATTTCCTTCCGCAAACCCCACGACGTCTTCGCCGACCGCGATTACTTTGCCCGCGCTACTATACCCCAAGGGAGAATACGCGTCCAGCTTTTTCATTACGGCGCGATACGTTTGAAGCGCGCCCTGTCGTCGAAACAATTCGAGAACCGCTTTGACTTCTTTCGGTCGTTCCAAAGCCTTTCCGACGAGACTCTTACGCGCCGAACGAACCGTCGCGCCTTCCGTTCCGGAGCTAACGACGGAATAGTAATTACGAACTAGAATTTCGCCGCGTTCCAAAGTCGGCGCGGGCGTTTCTAAAACAAAGGGTTTGCCGTCCGATAATTTTTGCGCAAGTTGTCGCATAACGTTGTTTTCCGTTGCTTATAAAGAAGGAGCCTCGCGTCTTTTCGCGCGGCGTCAAGGAACGCGTTACCCGACGCGTCCAAACGCTTTGGCGCAAAGAACTTTGAAGGCGAATATAAAGACGTTGCGCTGACGCCAAAATCTAGAGGGTTGACGCGCCAGACGATAGAACCATTCCAAGTGAATTTTCTGCCACGCTTTCGGCGCGCGTTTGACTTTCCCGACGATCGTGTCGAGCGTACCCCCGATTCCCATACAGACGCCGACGTTTAGCTTGGCGCCGTACTCGTTCATCCACTTCTCTTGTTTCGGACTTCCCAGCGCAAGGAAAAGAATATCGGCGTCGGAAGCGTTGATCTCGTCGACCAAAGCGTCAAATTCTTCCGGCTTGACGTATCCGTTTCGTCTACCAACGATCAAGACGTCTGGATAACGTCTTCTCAGTTCTTCAACCGCGCCCGAGTTGACGTCCTCTTGCGCGCCGTAGAAAAAAATCTTAACGTCTCGACGTCCCGACTCGGCGCAAATCGCCTGCGACAAATCGGCGCCCGGCACGCGCTCCAGCTTTTTCCCATAAAAGATTTTCGAAGCCATAACAACGCCGATTCCGTCGGGCAAAGCGAGCGCGGAATCGTCTAAAAACTTCGCGACCAATTCGTCTCTACGCGCCGCCATAACTTTTTCCGGATTGACGGCGACGACAAACTTCGTTTGCGAATGATCTTTCGCAAGACGACTAACAATATCAAGAGCTTGCGCAAACGACGCGGCGTCGACGGGCGCGCCTAAGACGCGCAATCTTTCAACATTTTCCATAATGGAAACGCCTTCCAAAGTTCCTCCAGACCACGCGCGAAACGTCGTTATATCGGGCCGTTTACCGCCGCCGTTTTACCGACGTTCCGCGACGTTCTCGAACAACTCGCGAACCTCTTTATTCATTTTGTCTGTAATTTGGCGAGACGAAACTGAAACGCCTCGAAGAGACGACCGACTTTCGTCATAGGAGTATAATTCGACGCAACCGCCAAAATACGCCAACGTTTGAGCGCACAGCTCGTGCAAGACCAACGTAGCCTTCACCATTTCACGAACCGAGATTCGTCGAATATCGAACCGAATCTTCAACAATCCCACGACGACTCCGTCCACCGTCAACGGCAACGCCAAGTCGTAATAGCGCGAAGACAAAGAAATTAAATTTTGACGATTTTGACGATTTTGAAGGTTCTGAAGGTTCTGAAACTCTCCAAACCAACTTATTCCCGCTTTTGGAAAATTCATTGCAAGGGTGCAACGCTCACAACCGTAATCCCCTGCCTTCGCGCTCATCACATTCCAGAAATCCCTCCATCTTCCGTCGTTTTGGACGGCGACAAAAAGAACTTTCCGACTGCTCCACCCGAACAAACGAGTCAATTTCGCGTAGGCTCTAACAGCCGTCATCGTCGTTTCTTCGTATCCGAAAATTTTGGTGAAAAACAACACGGAAAGAACAAGCGCAATTCCTAAAGTCGGAATCCATTCGGAGCGGTAGTAAACGCCTGCGTAACTAAACAAGCACAAGGGAGCTTGAATTACGACGAGGGCGCCAAGCGTAGGAACCCCCTTGCCAAACCGGCGTTGCAAACGATGGTGCAAATGCGCCAAATCGGGCGCGAAAAGACTACGCCCCAACACACGCCGCCGCATAATGGCGAAAAAGGAATCGGCGATCGGCAAAGTCAAGAGACAAATCGCCGACGTCGGACGGAACATATACTTTATCTGCATCGCGCCGTCTTCGTTTATAAAGGTCTGGTTGTCGACCAAGAAAACGCTCAAAGACAACACGCCGACAACAAATCCTAAGGACAAACTCCCGGCGTCTCCCATATAGACTTTTGCAGGCGGTCTGTTGTAAAAACTAAAACCGAACAGGGAAACGGTCAAAATCCAACACATCGCCTCGCAAAAATCAAGTCCGCGCAAGCGAGCGACCAACGCGAGAGTCGACGTGCAACAAAGGGCGAATGTCGCAAGAAACCCATCGGCTCCATCCAACAGATTAAAAGAGTTTATCGCGCCAAGAATCCAGAAAATCACCGTGCAAACACAAGCGCAAGCGACGAAACTCGAATACGCGCTAAAATCGATCGTTTTGTATTTGAGAGAAACGCCCAGAAACGCAACCGCAACGGCAAACTGACAAAACAACTTAACTTTGCCGCTGAGTTCCCGTCTGTCGTCGACAAATCCGACAAGGATTAATATCGACGTCGCAACCAACAGGGAGGAAAAAGCGACGGCTTGCCGCACGGACTCAAACGAATCTCGCGCCCCGCTTGCGCCGAAAAAATAAAACAAACAAGCTCCCAGTAAGAAGCACAAGGCGCCGGGCGCTCCGGCGCTCGTTGGAATAGGCGCGCGTTGCTGTTTGCGCGCGGCGTCCGGCTTGTCGACCCAATCGACTCGCAAAGCCCAATTTTTATGGAGTCGAACGCCTATCAACGAGCAGAACGAAACCAACAGGCAAATCTCAAACAACGCCATTCTATGCAACCGCTCCCAAGAACGAACCGTTCGTTCCCGTCTTATTCTTGATCGATCAAAGTCAAACCGTAAAATTCGCGCGCTTCACCCGCCCCCGCGACGCAACGTTCGCAAGATCGTAGAAGGCTACGCAAGTATGTTACAGTCTAAATTTTATGCGTCAACGCGTCAAGCGCGAAATTTCAGCGTTAAGAGAAAATTCTTTACGCATAACTATCGCAACGCTCAAATTCACCCCGTCTTTTTTTCTCGTTATTTTTATTTTTTCCGTCTACGGGGGGCGTCAAAACAAAACAGTCTGGATTATAATCAGTCAAACGACGCGAACCTTGCGAAACGCTTTTCGCACAAAGTCGCGCAGACCGACAACTTCCTATCGTCAACATACCTAGGAGCCTTCAATGTTTTTTTGCAAAACTACGTTTTTGAGTTTTTTTTGGCTTTTTTTGTTTTCTCTTTTTTCGTATTCGCACGTTTCGTTAGGCGCGGAGAAAACTCAAGACGCAACGAACGCCTCGTTGCTCGTCAAGTCCGGGCTTTGTCCCAATCCCGAAGGAATGATGCGCGCGAAATTCCTTGAAGAAATCGAGAACGCTCAAGTTCAGTGGGTCGACGCCTACGAAAAACTTGAAACAGAAGAAGACGTTCGCGCCTATCAATCGGCTCGTCGCGCCGCGTTTTTTGAAGCGCTTGGACCAATGTGGGAGAAAACGCCGCTCAATCCTCAAATTACCGGACGTTTGACTAAAGAAAAATTCCGCGTTGAAAACGTCGTCTTCGAAAGCTCGCCCGGCGTCTACGTTACGGGCGCGCTCTTCCTGCCCCTCGAAGAACGCTTCAAAGCGCCCTATCCCGCAATGCTCGTCGTTTGCGGTCATTCGGAAAACGGCAAAGCCTACGAAAATTATCAAAGTATGGGAATCCTCTGCGCGGTCAACGGACTTGCGGCGTTCGTCGTCGACCCGATCGATCAAGGAGAACGTTTCCAATACGTCGGAAAGAACGGCAAACCGACGCAAATCGGCGTTCAAGCGCACAACATCGTCGGCGCGGGCGCGTCGCTCGTCGGACGCAACGCGGCTACGTTTGAAGTTTGGGACGGCATGCGCGCGATCGACTATCTGCAAAGCCGCGCGGATATCGTCGGGGAGAAGATCGGCGTCTGCGGCACCAGCGGAGGCGGCACGCAGTCTTCCTATATTATGTCGCTCGACGACCGAATCGCCTTGGCGGCGCCTTCGTGCTACGTTTGCAGTTTCTTTGGCGATTTGTCGCATAATCTTGGACCGCAAGACGCCGAGCAGAATATTTTCGGTCAACTCGCCTTCGGAATGGATCACGCCGACTATCTTATTATGCGCGCGCCTATTCCGACGCTGATGTGTTGCGCCACGAAAGACTTCTTCAACTGCGACGACGGATGGAAGTCCTATCGTTACGCGGTTCGCATTTTCTCGCGTCTTAATTATTCGAATCGAATTTCGATCGTCGAAAAGGACGCCGAACACAGTTACTCGACGGAAGCGCGCGTCGCGACGGTTCGCTGGGCGTTGCGCTGGTTCTTAGATCGAAACGACGAAATCGTCGAACACGATCAGCCGTTGTTGACGGACGAGGAACTTGCGTCGGTTAAGTCGGGCAAGAGCGTTATGTCCCTGCCCAACGCGCGAACGTCGCGCGATCTTAACGTCGATCTCGCCAAGAGTCTCGAGCCGACGAGAAAAGCCAAGTGGGAAAATATCGACGCGAAAGGCGCGTCGGAATTAGTTCGTAATCGCGCGCGCGTTCGAAACGCGGAAAACGCGCCCGTCGCTAAGATCGTCGCGGAAGAAGGAAACGAAAGCGTCTTCGAAACCGATTCTAAGATTTATCTTTCGGCGCGAACCAATTTTGCCAAAGACGAAAAATTTGAAGAGTTGACGCTCGTCGTCGGAGACAAAGGACGTTATTCCGAATGGACGAATCAAGCGTTTGACGCGGAAAACGCCGGAAAAGTCGCCGCCGTTGAGTTGAGAGGTCTCGGCGAAACGCAAGCGGTCGGTCGAACTTACTACGCTTACCAATTTTTCGGCACGGACGGTTCCGATTGTTGTTACGCCTACGTCTTGGGCAAAACTTACGTCGGCTTGCGCGTCGACGACTTACTCGCCGTCGCGAAATATTATCGTGAAACGACCGGCGCCAAGATTAAGTTGCGAGCGGAAGGCTTGGCTTGCACCGTCGCGCTAGTCGCCGCGATCGCCGAGCCCGAAGCGTTCGCGTCCGTTGAATTGAAAGACGAGCCGAAAACTTGGATGGAACAACTCAAGAGCGAGTACGGTCCTATTTCGATGGCAAACTCTATTTTCGGCGTCTTGAACGATTTCGATCTTGACGATTTGGAGTCTTACTTGGAGAAAAAGGGCGTTTTGCGTAAGTAAACGTCGATTCGAGCAAAATAGCGCTCGATTAGGAAGATTATTCGAGGCGCGACGTCGACTGCGCCTCAATAAATCGCTTTTTATCTACGACCGCCGACAGCGACGGCGACGTCGACGTAATTGCTAAACGTTTCCAGATTGCCGCTCGGTCGAAGTCGGTCGTATAGGTACGACAGTCCGTCCATATTGTCGAGAAGCTCCAATTTCGCGCTTAACTCGTCGACGTTCGCGGTTCCGTAAACGAGCTTCGCGTCGTCGCAAATTCGTTTTCGGAACCACGCGGACATTTTTTCCTCCGTTTTGCGCGCGCGTTCCTCCGCCTCGCGCGCGCGTTCTTCCGTTTTACGCGCGCGTTCCTCCTTCTCTTGCGCGCGTTCCTCCGCCTCGCGCGCGCGTTCCTCCTTCTCGCTCGCTCTTTCCTCCTTCTCTCGCGCGCGTTCCTCCGTTTTACGCGCGCGTTCCTCCGCCTTGACGACTCTGTCGTTGGCTTCGATTAACTCTTCTTGCATCGCGTCGAGTTTTGCAAGATTTTGTTTCATTTCTTCCGGTAGATCGTTGGCAAAAAACTCTTCGAACACCGTCCGAGGATAGCGTCTTGACGTCGTTTGTTCGTTCATTTCATACAGCCTTTCTTTAAACGCTTCGAGTTGAAATTTCGTTCTCTTCTGTTTCATAAACCAACCCGTATAAGCGAGAAACGCGCGAGCAAAATCAGAGACGTTCTCTCTTTTATTCGGATCAAGGTTCAGGATTGTGGAAAAAATCTCCAACAGCTCGGAGTCGTCGGTCGTTTCGACGACGCGATACGCAAACTGATGCAAAGCCAACGCCATATACAGAAAAGGTTCCGAATCTCGCAGATCGTCAAAGTCTTCGGTCTGCATATTGACGCGAAGAAAGGAAAAGTCCAAACCGAAGTCTTCGGCGCCTTTGACGGAATAGAGAAGTTCCGACGTCTGCGGAATATCGTTTTGACATAATAGGACGCAAAAGGGCGTCGGCAATTTGCCGTCGTCGTTTTCGAATTCCGCGCGGCGTTCTTTCATCTGTTCCAAAAGTCCGACCGCATAACCAAGCGTCTGAATCGCCGCGTAACGATCATAGTAAGACTTATGTTCCAATATGATCGCGAGAAGAACGCGCTCCCCTTCTTTTGCGTCGCACAAGTAGAACAAATCGCCGATTTTCTCTTTGCCCGAAGGGTCGACAATACGCGACGACCAAAGGCGCAACGTCTCAAATTTGAGATTGTCCCTCAGTCGAGGCGGCAAATATTTTTTGAAAAAGGGACGCGCTATTTCGAGATTCGACCACATATGATACGTAAAACGATCATACGTCATTGATCCAACGTCTATTTTTACTATTAAACTTTTTGCGATTTCTTGATCCATATCCTTTTCCCGTCGTATCGTCGAAACAAATTTCGACCCGACGCCTACGCGTCCCTTCGTCCCATTATACCGTTGCGCGTCTCAACTTTCAAGGGGCGCGCCGATTTCAAGGCGCGCGCCGACTTCGTTTTGTCGACGTTTCGAAAGAAATTCTAAAAAAACGGCAATTTTTCTTAAAAAGACTTGAAAAAGCCCTCGCGTTCGATTATCCTCAAGAAAAGGTCGAAACGCGCGACGGGTTTTGTCGCCGTTCGTTAGGAATTGCAATTGCTTTATACGAGGACGTCGTAAGATGAAAGAAACGGTAAACGTAGGTTTAATAGGCGCCGGCGGATTTATGGGAAGAACGCACTCGAACGCGTTCAATCAAGTCGCGCGTTTTTTTGACGTGCCCAAGCCCGTCTTGAAATGCTGTTGCTGTCGAAACGCTGAAAAAGCCAAGAAGTTCCAAGAGAACTGGGGATACGAATCTTCGGAAACCGATTGGCGCAAAGTGGTCGAACGCGACGATATTGATCTGATCGATATTGCGACGCCGAACAGTTCGCACAAAGAAATGGTGATCGCGGCCGCAAAAGCGGGCAAAATGATCTTCTGCGAAAAGCCTTTGGCGATGAACTACGCCGAAGCGCAAGAAATGGTCGAAGCGGTCGAGAAGGCGGGAGTCGCAAGCGCCGTTTCCTTCTGCTATCGTCGCAATCCTTCCGTCGCGTTGTTCAAACAACTTATCGAAGAAGGTCGAATCGGTCGTCCGTTCCATTATACGGCGACGTACAATCAAGACTACACGATCAGCGGCAAAGTCCCGGCGTTATGGCGTCTCAAGGGCGACGTCGCGGGCAGCGGCGTTACCGGCGACTTGCTCGCGCATTCGATCGACTGCGCCGAATGGCTGAACGGACCGATCGCGAAAGTTTGCGCGCATACGGAAATTTTCGTCAAGGAACGCAAAGACCCCGAAACGGGCGAAATCGTCCCCATCACGATCGACGACGCCTGCATGTTCCTAGCGCTCTTCGCCAACGGTTCGCTTGGAACCTTCACAAGCACGCGTTACGCGCGCGGACGCAAAAACTACAATTCGATCGAATTAAACGGCGAAAAGGGCGCTTGCTTCTTCGACCTCGAAAAGCCGGAATATCTCCAATTCTTCCGTTACGCCGACCCCGAAACAGGGCGTAAAATCGAAGACCACTTGACCGGCTGGCAAGAAATTCTCACGACCAATTCGGAACATCCGTATATGGATCATTACTGGGTGCCCGGCACGGTAATCGGTTACGAACACTACTTCATTAATCAGCTGGCGGACTTCCTCAAGCAAACTTTCGAAAAGACGACCGACAGTTACGCGCCGTCGATTAAGGACAATCTCGTCCCGTCGATTAAGCAAGCGGCGCGCACGCAACTTGTCTGCGACGCGGTGATTCAAAGCGCGAAAGAAGAACGCTGGGTCGAAATTCCCGCGATATAATCGATCGCGCGTTTCTTCGTCTCGAATCGTCGCGTTTGACGCGCGACGCCGCCGGGGGTTCGTTTTTGCGAATCCCCGTTCTTTCGGTTTTTCTAAAAAGTTTGTCTAACAAGGTTCCAATATGCTCAAAAAAACGACTTTTTTTCTCTTGTTTGCGCTCTTCGCGGCGTTCTCCGCAATTGCGGACGAAGACCGATCGCAAGAGTTGATTCTTGTCAATCCGTCCTTTGAAACCGCAGGCTCAAACGGTTTGCCCGAAGGTTGGCGAGGCGCGCCAAGCTGTTTTTCCATAACGACCGACGAAAGTCGCTCGGGAAACGCTTGCTTGCGCTGGGTCGGCGACGGCAAATCCTACGAACTTTGCACGCAATCGACGCGTCTCACGGCCGGCGCCTACGTCGAATTTTCCGTCTGGGTCAAAACGAAAGACGTCGGCAGCGGTCGCGCGACGATCTGCATCGAATGGAACAGAAAAAACGGCGAATGGTACGGGGGCGCATACGCGCGCGGCGTCAACGGAACTTCCGACTGGACCAAAGTAACGTGTCGCACGAAAATTCCCGACGACGCCGTTTCGCCTCACGTTACCTGTTACGTTTCAGAAAAAGGTTCGAACGGAACGGCTTGGTTTGACGACGTGGAAATCAATTCTTATTATCCGCCCCTTCTCGATGCAATCACGACGAATCTCTACCGCGCGCAAACGACCGGCGGAACCGTCGACGTCTACGTCGGCTACACGCAAACGACCAATGATTTTGACTTCGCCAAACTCGAGCCAAGTTTGGAAATGGTCGACTCCGAAGGCGACGTAGTTTCCGCCGAAACGGTCGGGCTCAAACTTACCGAAAGAACCGACAAATATTGGCGTTTCTCTTTCGATTCGACGCCCTTAAACGTCGGCGAATTCCGTCTGGTTTGTTCTGCAGTCGATCCTGCGAGCGGCAAGGAACAAAAGATCGAAACGAAGTTGACTCGACTGGAACAATTCCCCGCGCGCGTGAGTTATATTGACGAGCATAGACGCTTGATTCACGAGGGCAAGCCGTTCTTTCCCCTTGGTCTTTACCTAAGCGGCGCGTCGGAAAAAGACGTCGAACTTATCGGCGACTCGGCTTTCAACTGCGTTATGCCTTACGCGGCGATTCCGCGCAAGACGGTCGACGAGTTATGCGAACGAGGCGTCAAAACGATTTACAGCGTCAAAGACAATTTCCCCGGTCTCAACGCGACGACTATGGAAGAAGCCGACAAACGCACGGAAAAAACGGTCGAGGCGATGAAAGACTGTCCCGGAATCTTGGCGTGGTATATTAACGACGAACTCCCGGCGACAATGGTCAAAGATTTGACCGCGAGGCGCGATCAAATGGAAAGGCTC
Source organism: Thermoguttaceae bacterium (assembly GCA_045599865.1). Classification (GTDB taxonomy): domain Bacteria; phylum Planctomycetota; class Planctomycetia; order Pirellulales; family Thermoguttaceae; genus RUG369. The sequence continues at coordinate 23,313 of JAZRWW010000019.1, read as the reverse complement.
GATCCCGCCCGACCGACTTGGGTCGTCCTGTATCAGGTCGAGGAAATTCGTTCGTATCTCCCGACCTTCGACGTCATAGGTTCCGATCCCTATCCTATCCCGAGTAAACCGGCGGCGACCGCCGCCGAATGGACGCGGAAAACGTTCGACGCGAGCTTTGGAACTCGAGCCGTCTGGCAAGTTCCGCAAATTTTCAACTGGGCGTCCTACAAGAAGACGGACGCGGAAAAGAAAGAATATCGCGCGCCGACCTTTGAGGAAATGCGCGGTATGTCGTGGATGTGCGTCGCCGAAGGCGCCAACGGACTGATTTATTACAGCTTTTTCGACCTCCAACGTATGGACAAGGAGACAAACGACGGCGGACGCGCGCTAACGCCGGAACCGTTCGACGAACGCTGGGCGCAAGTCAAACAAATTGCCGCCGAAATCGCCGAGCAGTTCCCAATTCTGACGTCCGTCGGAGAAACTATCGAGGTCAAACCGACCGAAGAAACGGCGGACGGCGTTTCGTATCGGTTATTTGGAACGGACAAAGGAACGTGGATTCTTGTCGTCAATCAGACTTCCGAAGAACGCGTCGTAAAATTCAACCTTCCGCAGGACGTCAAAGACGTCGAAACGCGTCTTGGAACCAAGGGAAAGTTGGAAGACGACGTCCTAAGCGTCAAACTAGGCGCCCTTGAACCGCGCTTAATTTTGGTAAAATAATCTTCGCTTCAAAACGACGATTTGAGTAATCGGTTGAACGTAGCGGGACGTCGGACGCAAAGTCGGCGTCCTCGCGTTCGCTTGCTCTAATAACTCCTAATAACGACATTTCCAAAATCTTTGTTGTTTTCAGCTTAACACGTCAATCTAACCAAACGTTCCCGTCCTATCGTTCTAAACGTTTTTTCCAGTATTCTATCTTACAAAATACCTATTTTATTTGCTTTTTCCTTCGCTATTCCACTTTTTTCTGTTAAAATGGAAAGGCGACATAGGCTAGTTTATATACTCCTCGTCTTTGAGTTCTTCCGCCTCGGCAAGGCGGAAGCCCCTTTACGTCCCGTCGGTCGGTCGGCAAGGTCTGGAAAAAATCAAGGGCAAGTAGTATTTTTTTTCGTTTAACCCCAAAAACAACGAGGCGCGCCGTGAACAAGCGACTTCATCAACGACCAACGAACCGCGTATTTCGACGCGCGCGGCTCGTGATCGAAACGATTATTACGTCGTTTCTTTCCGCATTGCTTTGCGTTCCCTGCGCGTCGTTCGGTCAGAACTCGCCGTCTAATCTTAACGCGCTTCGCGTCGAGCCGTCGAACTCGAACGAACGAACGACCTTTTGGCTTTTGAACGAAGACGGTTCGTGGCGCGTTCCTTTGCCTAATTGGACGGTCGACGAAGTAGCTCAAATCGTGGAGTCGCGCGAGGAAAACGCCAACGCGGCGCCATATTCGATTCGTAGCGTCGACGCGTTTGGAGCAATTAAGGACGACTTGGCGCGTTTAACGATCCAAATAGAAATCAACGTAAACGACGACGTTGTCCGCGTTCCTCTTGGTTTACAAGAAGGCGTTTACATTCCGACGCCGGAAGAAGAAGCGTCGGGCAAGGCGCTTACTGGAGGTTTTTCATACGAGGGTCCGGGATATTGTTCTCTTGACGTCGATCCTAAGACGGGCGGGTACGTCGCGACGATTCAGACGCCTCGTTCCTCGCGTCGTCGACCTGGCGCAAGGCGCAATTTAAACGCCGTTCCCTCGACAAATTCCGAAGCGTCGCAATCAGACGCTACGAATTTAACCGAAACGAATTCTGAAGAAACGAATTCTGCAACGCCTCGTCTCGACGTCGCAAATTCAACCGGCGGTTCTGAAGAAGCAAACTCCGCAACGCCTCAGTCGGACGTTGCGCCTCAGTCGGACGTTGCGCCTCAGGCGGACGTTACGAATCCGACCGTCGTCCCAACCGAAACGAATTCCGAAACCGTTTCTTCCCCAGAAACCGAATCGGAGCCGGGCGAATCGGAACCAAACGTTCCAGACGCGTCCTCAGACGCGCCCCAGTCTGAAGAAAAAGAGCCGACCTCCGACGCGTCTTCAACTCCGGCGGCGGTTCTTGCTTCGACGAACAAACGATACGCGGCGCAAGTCGTTGCTGAAGAAGAACCGTCGGCGCCGTTAAACGCGACGCGATCGGCGTCGTATCGTCTCACGCTGGAACTTTGTTTTACCGTTGAGTCCTTCGGCGACGAATACCGTTTTGCCGCGACGTTTCCTCCTTCCGCCGGGTCGCAAATGCGTCTTGAGGTTCCTCTTTCCGATCTTCAACTTGGTTCCGTTTCCGGCGCCGTGGCGTTGGCGCCCTCTCCGTTTAGCGAATCTTCCACGGAAATTAAGTTGCGCGGACTTGGACGTTCAGGCGAAAAAACAGTCGCGTCGTGGCGTAAGTCGAGCGTAAAAACGGTTGAAACGCAAGTCGTTTATCAGGTGGAAAACGCGTCGATTCGCGTTGAACTCTCTCCGCGCGAAACTTTTTACGACGTCGCGTTGCCAATACGCGTTTTCGGCGGCGAAACGGACGTCTTTTACGTCGCTCTCCCACCCGACGCTATGTTAATTCCCGACGAAATTTACGCCGTCGACGAAAACGGTTCCTCGCTGGATTTCATCGGCGTACGAACGCTGAACGGCGACGATCCGTCGATCGGTTCCGAACTTCGTTTCGACGCGGAAGAAATCGACGCGAGCGCCAAAATTGTCGAAGCGCGCCTCGTCAAATCGACCGCGTTTGCGTCCCTTCGTTTAAAAGCGCGCGTTTCTTTACGAGAACCTACGGACTCTTCCAAAGAATCAAACTCAAACGCGTTTCGCTCGACGCGTTCGATCTCCGGCTTCTCCCTTTTAGGAGCGGCGAAACAATACGGAACGATTCGAACGACAAATACGCAAGAACTCGATTTTAGCGTCGTTGCATCGTATGGCGCGGCGCCTTCGAACGAAGAGACGGCGACGGAAGGCGAAGAGAGTTTTCGTTTGTTTAGTCAGCCTTTTGAACTTCAGGCGCAAGCCTACGAACGCAAGGGCGTGGTCAACGTAAAGCCCGAATACCAAATTCTTATCGGAACGCGAGCGGCAAAGTTGCGCGCTCGTTTTCAATACGCGGTCTACGGTGAAAAAATTAAAGAAGTAAGGGTCGATTTGCGCGACTGGATACTTACGACCGTAGAAACGACCGACCTTGTAAATCTCGACAATCTAACGATCGACAAAACAACCGGCGAGACAATTCTGTCTCTCAAGACGCCCAGCGACGGAGAAATCGTCGTCGATTTAACGGCAAGTCGCGATTTAGACGAAGCGGACGAATCCGAAATTTCGTTGGAAATTCCCAATCCAGTCGGCGACTGGGTCGAGTCGGCCATAGTCGTCGTCGCCTCGGACGACAACGTACAAAACGTTCCGATTCCTGAAAGTTGCGTCGGCTTAACGTCTAAATTGGCGCGTTCGATCACGCCGACTTTGGAAACGCCCCAAACGACGCAAAAACCGTATTATTACCTTGCGCGTCAGCGTTTCGTCAAGGTCGACGAGGAAGACGCGGAGTCGAAGTACGTTGCAAAAATTAAGCGTTTAAAGCAAGAAATCGACGTTAAGGCCGACGTTGAAACGACTATTTCCACAAAAGGCGAAACAAAAGTTCGTCAGACTTTTATTTACGACGTCAAATACGAACCGCTCGATTCCCTCTCGATACGAACGCCGAGTCGACTATTGGAATTGTCCGGTTCGCGACGCGCGCTCAATTTAAAGTATTTTCTTGACGGAAAGCCCGTGCCCCCTCAAAACCTACAGTCGTCTACGGACGACGACAATTCGGTTACGCGGCGCGTTATATTTGACGCGCCAAAAATAGGCGCGTGCGAATTGACCGTTCAATACGAATGCGCGCCCATAGACGTCCGTTCGGGCTCGACAAGCCGCATCGACTTAGACCTGATGCAACCGGAGGAAGGGAAACTACTCTCGAACGATTTAACGATCGTTTCGCCCGACGGAGTTGAATTGACGTATCAAGAAATTGAAGGGCGCGCTTGGAAATTGTCGGAAACGACGCAAGAAAACGACGGAACGACAAAGCAAACGCGTTTCAATTCCGTCAAGTTCGAAACAGGCGCGCGTTTTTCCGCTACGCTCAAGTTAAAAGAAGGTTTGAATTCGACGATCGTCGAGCGAGCGTGGATACAATCTTGGCTTGCCGACGGAAAGCGCGTCGATCGCGCCGCGTATCGTATTTTCTGCGATCTAGACTTCGTTGAAATATGTTTGCCGCTCCAAGCCGACTTAGATCGAATCGTCTTCGCCGTCGACGGTAAAACGATCGGAATCAACGCTAACGCGCAAGATAGTTTGATCGATAAAAAGAACCGCGTTTTACGCGTTCCAGTTCCGAAAGGCAAGGAATCGAAAGAATTCACGCTGGAACTGTCTTACGTCGCGTCAAACGCTCTTGGTTCGTATGGGAGACGAAACGTCCAATTTCCAACTTTCGTCGATCCGTCGGTCTGGATTCAACGCGTTTACTGGCAAGTATTGACGCCGTTTAATCTGCATATCGTGTCGAATCCGCAAAATTGGACTCCAGAATTTTTCCTAAAGCAGTCTGGCATAGGAATATACAATCGTATCGAATCGATCTCGCAAGACGAATTATGCGAATGGATCGGCGTTGAAAGTCGACGTCCAATTCCAGACGAAGTAAATTCGTATTTGTTTAGCTGTTTTGACGAAAAGGAAAGCGCGCGCTTTTATTTGGTCGATCGCGCCGTATTGATTCTGATAGGCAGCGGAACGACGTTAATTTTGGGATTAGGATTGATCTATTTTCCGATCGTTCGTTCTCGAATCGCTTTGTTGCTGATTGGGATCGTCTTATTGGCGTTGGGAGCGTTTCGTCCTACGCTTGCCGCAATTTTCCTTCAGACGACCGCTTTCGGAGTTGGTCTCGTTTTGTTGGTTCTCGTCTTAACGTCGCTGGCTTCGTTTGGAGAAAACATTAAGAAAAAGGGCGCCGTCCCCTCGACGACCGCTCGCGACGTCAAGGACTGACGCAAATATCGACCTCGCGAGAAAACTTTGTCCGCGCGCGTAAAACCAAAGGGCTTTGCAATGACGACGAACAGAAAGTATAACGAGTTATCGACGACGCGACGCGTTTTAATCGCCGTCGCGTCTTTAGTCGCTTTTTCTCTTGTCGTCTCGTCGACGCGCGCCGCAAATTATTCTCAGCAAAACGAAGAGACAGACGCGGAAGAAACTACGAGAGAAACGGAGTCTGCCGTCAACGTTCCGCAAAACGCTCTCGGAGAAACGCCTTGGTTCAGATTTTGGAAAGCCCCCGAAGAATCAATGGCGAGCTGGCCGTGGGGAAACGGCGCTTATTATCCCATTTCAATCTCCTCTTTTAACGAGTGGCTTCAGTTACTTGAGGCGCCTAAACGCGAGTCGACGGACAAAGACGTCGCTCAAACTTGGGTTGGAATTCCTTCGTTGCGCCTTGAGGCGTCTTTTGACGGTAATTGTTTGGAGGGACGCGGCGTTTTTACAACGTCAAATTCCGCGCGACAAAACGACTCCGACGCCTTGCCTCCGCCCTTTAAAACTCGAAATTTTTCTTTAGCGTTCTCCTTTTCCTCAAACGAAGAAGTAGCGCCGATCGATCGTCTTGGTTTTTATCCAGACGCGAATTTTTACTGGCCGACGTCGGAAAAAAAAGAGCGCTCTTTCCGTTGGAGTCGACGCGCCGATATTAACGCGCGAGGGGACGCGACTTTCAATTTGGCGTTTCCTTCTTCTTTCCATACGGAACTCGTATTAGACGTTCCGCAAGGATTTTCAGTCGCGACGTCGGAAGGGTTGGTTCGAGAGGCGAGCGACGCTTCGTCGGAAGATTCGCAAGACGTCAAACGCTGGAAGATATTCTTCGGGGCGCGTTCCAGCGCGAAAATACGTATTTTTCGAACGAAGTCTCTTCTCGTTTCGTCCGAATCTCGAACGCCGGGCTATCGACGAGAAACGACCTTCGACGTCTCTCAAGAAGGACTCGAAGTCGTCGCGCAGTTCGATTTTGACGCCAATTCGCCGCTCGAAATTGTTCCGACGTTATATTTTCCCAAGCCGCTGGTTCCGACTTCTTTCGAATGGAACGGCGCCGACGCTTCGCGGCATATCCTCGAACGTACGGATACGACGCGCGGAACGTCCTTTAAAATTGGCGTTCCCGCAGTCGAAGGAGACGTTCCGCGTCGTTCGTTAAAAGTCGTCGCTTTTTGTCCTCTGGCTCCGAATTTCGAGGGCGCCTTGCCCGACGTCGTTTTGGAATCGGATAATTTTTTCTGGCGCGAAACTCTTTGTCGCGTTCAGGTCGCGTCTCCCCTTGTCGCCTCTTCGATCATTCCGCAAGACGCCGTCCAAACGCGCGACTCGGCGCGCGCGGATCGATCGGATAGGGAGTCGTTTTTTTTCAAGTACGTAAAGGCGAACGGAGAAATCGCTTTGCGTTTGCGTTCGCTGAAACGCGAGCCCAAATTCGACAGCGCCACCGACTGCCTCGTTTTGCCGACCGAAGCGATCGCTAAAACGACGGCGCTTGTCGATTTTGAGGAAACGACTTCGCGACAAATTAAAATTCCCGTCGCGCAAGATTGGGAAATCGAATCCGTTCTAACGTCGGCTGAAGAACCGATCATTTGGAATATTCAAGAGAAATCTCAACAGGACGCGTCAAATTCGCGCGTTCTTTTCGTGTCCTTCAAAAAAACGCCCGCGACCAAACAACCGACGCGTTTGACGATTTCGGGGCGCCTTCCTTGTTCTTTTGAGAAGAACGTCGAGGTCGACCGCTTGTGTCCCGTCGATCTTTCCGAAACTCTCTATGGCGCTCATCTTATTTCGTTAAGGTCGGAAGCTCAAAGCCAAGTGAAAATCTCGTCTCGTTTCGGTCGTCCTTTCGTCGGTCGTAGCGCGAATCCTAATTTCGTTTTCAGCGAATCGCAACTTCGCGAGACGCTTGTTTCTACGCCCGGCGCAGTAAGACTCTATTTTGGCGAGCAAACGGTCGACGCCGTCGCGAAGCTCGAAAATTTACGTTCAAATTATTCCGTCGGAGTCTCCTGTCGCGCGCGTCTGCTCGCAAATCGTTTTGAAGAAAAATGGAACTTGCGTTTCACGCCGTCCTCGGGCGCGCGCGTCGACTCCGTCGTCTTTTTCGTCTCCGATTCTACGCAAGAAAACGCGCAAACCAAGCGTTGGTTTTGGTCGACCCCGTCGGAACCGAATAAAACCTACGAGGCGGAACGTCTGAACGCGCCCGACGTCGTCGCGCGCGCGCCCAAAGGCGCCGTTCCGTATGAAATTAAATTGTCGACTTCGCGAACCGTTCCCTTTGAATTGAACGTTTATTATTCCGCAAGCGTCTCCGACGTCGTTCAGGCGCCTTTGCTTTTTTTCGACGAAGAGACGGAAAAAAAGACGTCCGAAATCGTCGTCGATTCCCCGACAAGCGTTCCGTTTTGGACGGAAAGCGAGTCGTTGACGGCGACGTCGGCGCCCGTCGTTCCGCAAGGTCAATACGAATCGCTAAAACGCGCGTTTCGTTACGAGGCTTCGATCGATTCGCTACGTTCGAAAAACGTTCCTAAACTAGAAATATCCTTCTCGTCGTTCGGCGTTCGTTCCAATCCTCGCGACGTTCTCGCTTCTAGTCTTTGGTGTTGGTTTGAAAATTACGATTCGTTTTACGAATCGAACGGTTTTTCATACGAACGCGTCGCGTACTTTATAGAGAACCGCGGTTCTTCGCTTTTTCAAGTTACCTTGCCTTCGGAACTTGGCGTTGATTCGTTGCGAAGCGTTTGGCTTGACGGCAAGCGAATATCCGTTTCGAAAACGAAGGACGACGACAAAGAAAACGTTCTTCAAATCGATTTGCCCGCCGAACGCCGATTCGTCTGCGTCTCGTTTGAATGTTATGTGAAAAACGTTCGTAAGGTTGGCGATTTTCGACGAAAACCTTTTCGTTTTGAATGCAACGCGCCCGTTCTATCGGGGTCTTGGAACGCTTGGACGTCGTCGCAATACCAACCTTTGACGTTCCGTTCGTCGCGCGCCAACTTCTACTGGTCGCGTTTGCAAGACCGTATAATTTCACGATTCGTTCAAACAAAGAAGTCGACGGAAATCGCCGATCGTTTGGCGGCGCGTCTCGGTTCTTTGGAAACGTTGCGCAGTATCGTGGAAACGACGCGATCTTCCGAACAGGGCGGCGCTAACGACGCGCTTACATGGGGCGACGTCTTCGGGTCGGAACAGGTCGTCGAAGCGCTCTGCGCGTCGGAAACGCTCAAGGACGTCGCGGATGTTTCGCAAGGAAAGAACGACGAATCGATTACGTCCTTGAAAAACGACGGCGCTTACAATAATTTGCAAAAGGACGGAAAAAAAGAAGAAAAAGCGACGAACGAACAGGATGGCGACAATGAAGCCGACTCGTTGAAGACGAATAAAAGAGAAATTCGTTTTTGTATTGATCTCGTCGCGTTGGCAAGGATTGGTCTAACGCCCCGAACGCCTCTTCGTTCCGTCAAGGGTAGCGACGAGCTGAAGCGCGCGGAAAACCTACTCGATTCCGCCGGTTTAATCGTTCTGTTTCTCAAAAGCGATTTTGCGGTTCTAACGACGTATGAAGCGGCGTCGCGTTATAATTTGTCAAGCGTTCCGTTGCGCGATTGCTCAAGCGTTCGATCTGTCAAAAACGAGTATGATTCCATAGAAGCTCAGACGCGCGTCTTAAATTCGTTCGGCTGGAGATTCGTGGAACCGTCCGCGTGGTTGAAGGCGGACGAATTGATCAGTCCTTGGCGCGAAAATCGGTTTGACGACGCTACGCCCGACTGGGAACGCGTCTCGCTTCCGTTATGCGGCGCGAATAAAGGCGCCTGTTTCATTCATCGCCATTTCCTGTCTGGACTTGGTTTTTTCAGTTTCATTGCATATGTCGCGCTAACTTGGAACTTCAAAGCGTTTAGTTTTCGATTTTTCCTTGGAACAACGGGGGTTTGTCTCGCTTTATTGTGTCTCGCGCCGTTGGTTCTCGCCGTCGTCGTGGAAGGCGTCGCCTTAGGCGCGTGTTGTCTGCTCGCGCTATGTTGCCTGCAACGAAACGACGAGTCTTCGAACAAATCGGCGGAGAAAAAACTCGAGTCGAACGAAGAATCGGCAGACGCCGAAGAAGACGCGCGCGACAATGAAACGACTTGCGGTTTTGTCGACCTCAAGCGTCTTTCTCCTGAAGAGTACGCGCTTGTGCAAGGCGCTCAAACGCCTTCGCCGCAAGAACGATCGGCGCGCGCGCCTAACGCTCCTCGTTCCGGTTCTTCCTCAATGGGAACGCTCGTTTGTTTGGCTCTAATTTGCGTCGTGTTTGCGGCTTCCGGCGCTTCTAGCCGTCGAACGGACGACGAATCGACGTCTGCTGGAACCGCGCAAAAAAGCGAATATCAAACGAACCAAGACGCCGCGCTCGTCGAAAAGACGACGACCGGCGCGCGGTCGAGCAATTCCGACGAAACGAGGGACACGCAACGCGGCGCTTGGAACGATCCTTATCGCGTCTTCGCGCCGATCGACAAAAATCGACGCGTTTCGGGCGACTATTACTGGATTGAATCGAATTTTTACAATACGATTCACGACGCCTTAAAGTCGCGACCGCGAGAAAAAAATTGGCGCGTCGTCGACGCGCGTTACGAAGGCGGCGTCGAATACGACGGCGAAGGGAATTTCTTGCCCTACAATCTGAAAATTACGTATCAGATTTGTCTTGACGAATCTGACGCCGTAGTTTCCCTACCGACCGTCCAGTTGGCGCCGGACATTGGCGCAAGATTTGACAAACAAGCGATCGCTCCGATTTACGACGTCCAACGCGACGAAATATTGTTTGAAATAATCGATTCAAGTCCCGGCGAACATACGCTAGAATTGACGGTCGCTCTTCCGTCCTTTTCGGAAAACGAGGAAGAAATTTCCATTCCAATCTTGCGCTGTCCTTCGGCGCGAGTGGAACTGAGCGTTCCGAGCGACGCGCCGACCTTGGATATTCCCAACGCGTTGGGAAAAACGACTAGAAGTTCGAATCGTCTCGTCGCGGAACTTGGTCCGATCGACCGATTGACCGTCAAAAAAGGCTACGCGCCTTCTCTTGACTCAAGGTCGACTTTCAACGTCGAACAATACGCGCTTGCGCGACTCAGACCGACTCAGACGGAACTTCGCGCGCTGTTCCGTTGTCAGGTTTCAGTCGGTAAAATTCAACGTCTTGAAATCGAATGCGATCCGTCCTTTGCTTTTTCGGGCTACTGCAAGTGCGACGTCGCCGAAATCGCCTCCCTTGAGCCGCCAAGCGTTCAAGACCCTACGTTGCGCGTCGTTTTTGACAAGCCTATTTCCGGTTCGTTCACGCTTAATGCGGATTTCGTCGCGCGCGACTTCTCGGGAATTGGACGTCTGCAAATTCCGCGTTTCCTTTGTCGCGATGCGCGCGCGACCAGAAATTGGCTGGCGCTTGTTCTATGTTCCGACGCGATTTGTTCCTACGCGCCCGATTCCAACGTATCGGTTTCGTCTTTCAAGTCCGCGTGGGGCGCGTTTGACGAAACGCCCTTTGCCGTATGCGACCTTGCCAATACGCCGAAAGACGCCTTCGTCTCTATGCGAGTGGCTTCCGGCGCTATTAACCTATCCGAAATAAAGACCTATGTTTTTCGTCCTTCATACCTCGAAACGAAGGTTCAAGCGCGCTTCGAAACAGACGCCGAAACTTTTCGTTTGACGTTCGGCGTTCCCAAATCTTTTGTCGTCGATTCGATTAAACTGTTCGACGAACAAGGAAAAGCGCTTGAAAAGCCCAAAAGCTTACCGACGGACGAAGAATTGACGTTAATCTTCGAATCGCCCTTAAAGGGAACGTATTCTCTTGAAATTGTCGGACGTTCGAAAACTCGAATCGACAAAGAAGACGTTTTGCCGGACGTCGCGCTTCAAAATTCGTTGGCGCTAAAAAGTTTTGCGAGAATTTACTGCGACGAAAACGTCTATGTAGAATTTACGCCGCCGACGTCTTGGAATCTAATGGATCAGGCGAGTTTCAAGGAACTTGGCGAGGAACCCGACGGCTCCCTTTATCGCGTGCGCGCGTATGAAATCGATCTCTCCTCTCATAAAAACAACGACGTCCAAACCGCGTTCGTCGACGTCGACGAATCTTACGCGCAGTTGGAGCCTTCGAAAGCGAGCGCGCAAGAACAAAAGGACGAACGATCGTCGAATCAGACGGAACTTGCGTCCGATTTGGCGCGTTTTACGGCAAGAGCGAACGCCCCAAAAATTTCAGGCGTCGGGCATATCGTGACGTATCACAAATACGCCGAAGACTGGAAAGCGTCGGTTGAATTTAAGTTAACGATCCAAAACGGACGAGTCGAACGTTTCTTTGTGCTACTAGACGACGTTTTTACCATTGATTCGCCCGACCAAAACCCCGATTTCAACCTTTCCGAAACGACCGCCCCGTCAGGAGTTCGCGCCGTTATGTTTGAGCCTAAACGACTTATGAAAGACGAAGTCGTTTTAAAATTCGACGCGACTTTCAAAAGAGGACGAGAAGGCTTGCGTTTGCCGCGATACGTTCTCCTGCCCGGTTCGGAACGCGAAGACGTCTCCGGCGTAAGAACTTACGTTATGTTGCCCAAACGAGACAAGTCCCTAGAATTGTCTTGGTCGACCCAAAATATGCGCGAATTGACGCGAGGTTCCGACGAATGGAAAGCGGCGGCCTCCTTCTCGCCGCCTTCGGTCAATTCCTCGACTGCCGCTCTTGCAAAGAACGGCAACGTGTCCTCGACTTCAAATGGAGAAAACGCCGAAAAGACCGCGCAAGACGCCGCTACAAAAACAAACGAACGAAGCGTCGCGTCCGACTCGAGCGTAATGCGTCGCGTCAACGAAGACGTGGGAATGAGCGTCGACGAGTTTTACGTTTACGAACGCAACGAGGGCGCGTCGGCCGCTTTTGAAACGGAACAAGATCAACTTAGCGTTTCCTTGGCGCGTTATATGTTTTTCGTGAACGGACGCCGCGATTACTTTGGCGCGGTCAATTTCTTGATTCCTCCGAGCGATCTTGAAAACTGCGTCGTAGTCGCTCCGAAGGATTGCAAAATTCTTGAAGCAAGCGTCAACGGTTCGCGTCGTCTGGTGGAACGTTTGGACGAACGACGCTGGAAAGTCGATTTAGATTCGACGAAATACGCCAAATTCCTTGAAATATCCTTTCAAGGGGCGGGCAAAGTCGACGAAAACGACCAAACGACCTTCGGAACTAAGGGCGACGAAGTATTCGACGTTCGTTTCGTGCAAATTGAAGACGTGAAGCCCGAACAAACGATCTGGGCTTGCGCCTTTGAAAACACGGAATCTATCGGAAAACGTTGGCAAGTCTTTCAGCGTAATCTTGGTAATACGAACAATTTAACGCCGACGAAAGAAGAACGCGTTCTGTCTTTCAAGGAGCCGATCGCTTACACTGACGCTTCTGAATTGCTGTTCAAATTGACGATTTCTCGCGGGATCGAATTGCTTGACGCCTTTGAACGCGACGCGGCTTTAGTCGCTGAAACGCGAGACGACGATTTTGAACGTCTTCGCGCGCGCTGGGCGACTCTGTGGCTTCGTTTCGACGAAGAACTCAAACGTTTTCCCTATTTGGAACGTCCTCAAAACGAATTGACGGAAAATCAACGCAAGGCCGTTTTTTGCGTGGAAAAGGGAAACATAATCGACGCGCTTAATTTGGAATCCTCCCCTTGGGTTTCTTGGAATTATTCCAGATTGCTCGAAATTTTGACGCAAAAAGACAAACTTGCCGAAAACGGCCGTTTTGATTTGAGTTCCGCAGACGTCGAAGAATTTGACTCGTCTTTGCCGCGTCGCCTTTGGACGTTGGACGTCGGTTCTGATGCAAGTCTGTTAGTCGGCGCAACCGACGAGAATCCGGAACGCGTCGTTTTTGCGGCGCCGCGTCGTTCCGATAGACGACGCCTTTCGTCCTATGCCGCCTGCGCCTTTATTTTGGCGACAACCGCCGTTTTGTTGAATCTGTTGAAGAGAGAGTCGACTTCGCGAAGATTCCGTAGCGCCCTTTTTGGAACGTTGATCTGCGTTTGGGCGGCGTTGTTTTTCCTCTTCGACGCAAAGACGCTAGGTCTTGTAGGCGCGATTCTTCTCGCGGTCGGTCCCCCGATTGTCTCGTCAATTCAACGACGTTTGGCGCGTCGTCGAGCCGAACGTGCGACAAATAGTCGACAAAACGTTTCCGAAGCGTTAGATTCGGAAGCGACGACGGCGTTGATAGACGAAGACGTTTCTACGGAGACGTTGGATTTTGATTCCGATACGAACGAAACGACGATTCCCTGCGAAGACTTGAAATGGAACGACGAAAAAAAATCAGATTCTTCCTATGACGAACCTCTTTTTGATTGACGTTTGAAGTAATTTACTTGGCGCTTTTTATCGCAACTTGACAGAACGCAACGTCGACGTTACAATAGGAAGGAAGCGGAAGGCGCGGCGCTTTAGAGAAGACGAAGGTCGGAGCGCAAGGTCGTTTTTGCCCGACGTTCCCGTTTTAAGCGCCGTTACAAAACAAAACTATCGACGCGATCGTTTAGTCGCGTCCCCCCCTTTTCAAGCCCATTTTTTCAAGGATCGCAACGACCCGATCGATCGCAACGACTCGATTAGTCGTAAGTCCTTGTTGCAAAAACAGGCGTGAAGCCAAATAGCGCGTCTTAACGTTGAAATTACGGCATTAAGCGTTTATTAAAGCGTTGTAAGAAAACGCCTCGCAAGACGCGCGACGAAATTGAACTCATAGAATACAAGTTTGTAAGATGGCACGAGAGAAAAAGAAGAGCGATTGGGACGACCTGCAAGATTTGCTCGCCCAAGATTCAAACGAGCGCAAGGACGCGCCCGACCAAGCGTCCGACGAAAAAGAAAAAGTTAAGAACGCGCCTAATTCGAAGAAGAACGCAAAATCGAAAAAAAACGTCGACGACAAAAAATCAAAGGCGTCTAAAGCGCGTAAAAAGGCGCCCAGTCCCGTCGAAATAGCTCTTGGCGCCGATCGATCGCGCGAATCTTTGGGATCCGGCGTTATCGACGACGTAGTGGCGGCCGCGTCGATCGCGGCGAAGAAAACGCGACGCGACGCGACTCCGAAAGAAGCGGAAGAAGCGCCGAACAAGCGTGAAGAAGCGGAAGACAAAAACGCCAAGCCGAAGAAAAAGAGAAGAACGAAGTCTTCGACTCCTGAAGAAGAGCAGGCGTTTGGAGGATTGCTTGCCCAAATCGAGCGAGTCGCGCAAAAAAAACCCGTCGAATTAAAAGAATCGGAAGATAATTCGCAAGAACTTGTCCCGTTCGAAGAGACGGAAAGTCTCGCGACTGAGGCGGATGCGGTCGCTGAAAACGAGGTCGCTGAAAACGAGATCGCTGAAACATTCGACGAAGCTATAAAAACCAATGGGCTCGACGACGCGCAAGAACCCGACGACGCGCAAGAACCCGACGACGCGCAAGAACCCGACGACGCGCAAGAACCCGACGACGCGCAAGAACCCGACGACGCGCAAGAGTCCGACGACGCGCAAGAACCCGAGAACGCGGTTGAAGTAGTCGAAGCGGACGAGGAAAAAGTTGGCGAGGAAAATTCAAGCGAAGAAGATGTAAGCGAAGAATCCCAATCCGCCGCTGGAGGCGGTTTTGCCTTTGATTTCTGGGACGAAGGCGAGTCTCTCGAGGTTTCTTGGGGACGTTCGAGCGCCAAAGAGGAAACGACGCCGGAACCGAAGGCGGAAGAGTCGGTCGACGTCGTCGCAAAAACAGTCGAGTCGGAGAAGGATTCGAAGCGCGCCGAAAAGAAACGAAATCGACGCGAGAATAAACGCGAGCGTGAAGAACGTCGACGCGAAGCGCGCGAGGTTCAAGAGGAAGAAGCGAAGGAAGCGGAAGTCGTCGTTCAAGAAGCCGACGAGGAGCCAAAGGACGAGTTAAGCGTCTTCGATAATTTCGATTTCGATTCGAGCGAAAATCTGGAAGCGTTCTTCTCTTCGACTGAAATTGACGACGAAGGCGTCGGTTTTGCCCCAAAGAAGGAACGTAAAGAGCGTAAAGAACGCGCTGAAAAGGCGTCGCAAGACGAGAAGCGCGAAAAGGCGCAAGAGAAGCCTAACAAGTCGGAAAAACGCGAAAAAACCGTTCAACGTCCCGAAACGGCGCGCGAAGAAAGACGCGAACGTCCCGAACGAGACGACAAACGACGGCGACGACGAGACGATCGTCGTGAAGAACGCGAGGAAAAAGAAGCGCGCGCGCCCGAAACGGAAAAGCGCGACGTCGATTTCGTTTCCGAGGAACGTCAAGAAAGACGCGACGAAAGACGCGACGAAAGACGACGCGAGCGTAAAGACGACGCGACGCGTCCGTCTCGTGAAAGTCGCGAAGTCCAAACGGAAGAGGCGGAAACGCGCGAAGCGTCCGAGCGAGTTGAGGAACGTCGAGCGACGGAACGCGTGTTGCCAAGTTGGAACGACGCGATTTCTTACGTAGTTAAGTTTAATATGGGACGTCGACTTAATCGCGGTCGCGGCAAATAATTTGTCGCGCGCGTCCGATGTTTTGAACGTTGATTTTATCAAGAAGAATCGCCGAACTCTCCGTCAAACGAGGTCGACGGTTCTTTTTTACTTAAACGCGCGGTTTGGAACAATTCTTCTTTAGTTTCTGTTTTCGTCAAAATTGACAAATTTACTGTAAAAAACAGGAACGCTTAGTCGATAAACTTTGCAAAAGGTTTTCCCGAGACGACAGGAATTGAAAGACGTTACAGACGTTAAATAAGGTCTTAAATTCTGGCGAAACGGGGAAAAAATGTAAAAAGGACTCAATTCTAACGTATGGATTAACGATAAACATTCCAGCGCGGAGAATCGCGACGTTGGAGGTCGCGTCCTAGCGACGGTTCTTTGGGATCGCGCTTGGTTGAGGACGTCAAGTTTGCGTCGTCAAAGCGTTCTGCGCGTTGCGAAGAGTCGATCGAGACGTTCGTTTTGAATTTTAAACAGTAACAACACGAGTTCCCGAGATCACGCAAACGTATTCGCCGGTCGCGCGTTTACAAGCGTTGCGTTGCTTTGTTTGCTATTCGCAGGATGCGGAAGGATTTGCAGGACGCGGATAGCGGGTCGCGCAAAGTCGACCCCAATTAGCGCAACGCGATATGATCGGCGCTGGATCTTGGCAGGAGGAAAAGAGGCATGCGACGTTTGTTCGTACCGATTTGTTTCGGCTTACTTATCGCTCTCGGCGTTCCGAGCGTTCAGGCCGGAAATCAAGAAGAAGCCAATAAAATTGCCCAACGGCTGACGCAACAATATCCGCAATATAATATTGAAGTCGCTTATCAAGAAGGCAAAGTTCGACTTCGAGGCGAAGTCGCGTCGGACGTTGATCGTCAGGAGATCGCCAATTTCGTTCGCCGCATTCCGAAAGTTCGTTCCGTTTCCGAAACGATGACGGTTTCGGCGTCTCCAGTTGCTGAAAACTCGAGCGCCATTCTGCCCGTTCAAGCGTTGACGCCGGCGGCTCCGCAAGCCGCAGAGCCTGTGATTTACGGCGCTCAAGCCGAAGTCGCGCCCGTCGCTTCCTATGAGCCGCCTCTTGGCGTCTCCGCGAACGTCGGCTCGACGCCCGCCCCGCAAGCCTATCGCGCGCCGAGCGATTATTTTGCGCCGCAAGGAGCCAACACGCCCGCCCCGCAAAACGGTCAAGCGAATCTGCCTAATTACGCGTGGCCTTCCTACGCTAGTTACCCGAATTACTCGCAAGTCGCTTATCCGAAAAATTACGCCGCCGACGCGTTCCCTTATATCGGACCTTTCTATCCTTATCCTGAAGTTCCGATGGGTTGGCGCAACGTCAATATGCAGTGGCACGACGGTTATTGGTGGCTTGATTTTAACGACGGTTCGAAGAACGGTCCTTTCTCGCCTCTTTTCCGTCAACAAACGAAGTATCGTTAATTGATAGTCGAGCTTTTCGCGCTTGATTAAAACGAATCAGAACGTCGGTCGACCTTTGTTAAGAGTCGATCGACGTTTTTTTAAATTCTCTCTTCGTTGCGAATCTAGGTTCTAGGAAAAATCTCAATGCCAATATACGAATATAAATGCGCCGCTTGCGGATCCGTCTTTGAAGCGTTGATACTGCGTTCGACGGAAGTTCCGTCTTGTCCGGAATGCGAGTCGGTCGACGTCTCGCGTTTAATGAGCGCGCCCGCCTCCTGCCATAACGAGTCGTCAAGTTCGACGCCTTGCGGACGAGACTGTTGCGCCGAAAGTTCCGGCTCGCATTCTTGCGGGTGTTCCGGCGCCTGCTGTTGTCGCTAAACGAAGCGCCGATCAAAAAACGACGCGTCAAGCTTACTCGACGCGTCGTTTTAAAAGGCGTTGGCATTACGCTTAATCGTTAATCTTCCAAATCGTCAAACTCGCTTTTCGGTCTTGGAAAAATATAACACAAAAGGATTCCGCCAAAGTAGAGTAAAATTAAGCACGAAAGCATAAACAACATACTCCACGGATCAGGCGGCGTGATCAACATTGCAAGACACGCGACGCTGAAAATCGAAATTCGCCATTTTTCCAAATACGTTTGAATCGAAAAGATTCGAAGACGCTCCATTACGAACATTGCAAGCGGAAGTTGGAACGCTATGCCAAACGCGACGGGAATCAATAGCGCGAAATTCAGCCATTCGCTAATTCGCGTGTCCGGCTCGATGTCCATACCCGCGTTAAAGCGGAAGAGGAATTGAAGCATAAACTGAAAAACGACGAAAAACGCCAGCGCAAAACCCGATAAAAACAGCGACACGCTCAAAGGAAGAAAACGATAAACGTATTTCTTTTCGCTAGGATAAAGCCCCGCGCCGACAAATCGCCAAAAATAATAGAAAACGCCCGGACTGCCCAAAACGACCCCAAGGAAAAGAGCCGTCTTCAAGAAGATAATAAACGATTCCTGAACAGACAAAGCGCGCGTCCTAGAACGAGAGTCGTCGGCGACTTTTTCCCAAAGAATAATCATCGTCGGCTTCGTAGGATCGTCCGACGCGTTCAAGCTGGTTTGCGTGACCGCTTCCTCGTGAAACGCGCCGAAGTTGTCGACTTCGCGCAATTTGGCAAGACGCGCGCGCTCGATCTCCGGCGTCGATTTGCCGACGCTAACCTGAACGCCCGCCGTGCGCAACGTTTCCAAATCTTGCGGAAAGATATAAAAAGGATGCGCGGTCATATGCAACTTGGAAGGCAACGAAGCAATATCGGAATCGTATCCCAAATCTCGCAAATCGCGCATCTTTTCACGCAGTTGGCGTTGTGATTGCAAAAGATGGTAACTCTCGAGAGACTTCTTCAACGGACTTTGGATATAAGCGACGGCTTGAGTCGCCAGCGAGGGATAGGGTCCAAGAGGAACAACGGAGACGATCAACCCGACGACTACGCACATAATAGCGCCGATCAAACAAGCGCGCAATTCGTCGAGATGTTCCAAAAAGGACATCGACGATTGATTGAAGAGGTCTTCGTCTCTCTTAGTTCGTGGCATTTTCGTAACTCGCTTTATCGGTTGTGCGATCGGCGCTACTCGCGCTGGACTCGATTTGATCGGCGGATGGCGCGCGACGCGCCTCCCCCATATTTACTAGCGTCTCTCATTTTACCCTATTTTACCTTGTTTGACAAGTGAAAAATCGTAGAGGTCGAGAGTTAAAAAACGTCGATATGTTAATTTATACCGACTTATTGGATAAAACCGACCTTTATTTTTATTACTATATAATCGTCCTCACGCTATGTCTCTAACCTCCGTCTTGCCTTCGATAAATTGGAACGACTTAATTGGATTGTCGACGACCTTAGAGACGGCGCGACGTCGCGCGATCGTCGCCGCGCAATCCGATTTGCCCGTTCTTTTGTTAGGAGAACCGGGCGTCGGCAAAGAAACGTTCGCCCGACTAATCGCGCAAGAAACAATTCGAAATCGCAAAACGTTTGTCAAATTGAGCGCCAAACGTCTGACGTTAAACGATTGGGACTCGTTGTTAGCTCTATTCGACGGCGAAAAGCCAAACGTTCCGTTTGACGAACTACGCGACGGCGTCCTCTATCTTGTCGACGTCGAAAAAGTTCCTCTTGAAATTCAACGTCGTTTTGCAACGGCGTTTCAAACGTCGACGTTTGCGTTTCGCGTTCTTTTCGGCTCTTCGCAATCTTTTTTGCGATCGCGCAAGGAACGCGTTTTTGACAAAGAATTTGAAGCGTTCCTTTCGGGCTATCCTATTTTTCTTCCTCCTCTTCGCGAACGTAAGCTCGATTTTTCCGAATTGTGCGACGCGTTCTTTCGTCAAGCGACGGATCGCCTAGGCGTTCCCTCGAGAACGCTGACGGCGCTCGAATTGCAAAAACTCGAATCGAGGAAATTCCCCGAAAATCTTGACGATTTGCGTCGAACGTTAGACGCCTTTGCGGAAAAGGACGAATTGCCTCAAGAAAATTCAAATAATCAAGACGACGTTCAAACAAGCAAGTCGTTTCTCACGCTTGACGAAGCGGCAAAACGTCATATCGAGGAAGCGTTGCGTCGTTCGAAGGGCGTCGTCGAAGGTCAAAACGGGGCGGCCGCCGCGTTAAATATTAACCCGTATACGTTGCGCGCAAGAATGAGAAAATTAAAGCTCGATTGGACAAAGTTTCGACCCAAAGACGAAGCGTAAAAAAGGCGAAATCAGCGCGCGTCAGGGCGCCGTCTTCCACCAAAAAACGCGACGTATTTTGAACAAACCGACGTCGAAAGCGCTTGTAGACGCCCCTTTGAAACGATATAATGAAAACGGTCGGGAGCTAACAAAACTTGGCGTTTTCAACTTAAAGAACGAACGCGCCAAACACGCTCTCTTTTTACTCTATGGAATCGTTATCGAATACTTCGGCGTTTTGCAAAAAACTAGAAAAGTACGGAAAGGTTTTCATTCAATGAACGTTTTATTTAACGTTTCGCGGACGTCGCGTCGAGGCTTCACCCTCGTCGAACTTCTCGTCGTCATCGCGATTATCGGCGTTTTAATCGGCTTGCTTCTGCCGGCGGTGCAGGCGGCGCGCGAAGCGGCGCGTCGTATGGAATGTTCCAATAAGATGAAGCAACTCGCGCTCGCGACGATGAACTATACGGACGTCAACAACGTTCTACCCGCAGCCGCCGTAATGCGCAACACGGGCGATTCAACCGCGAGCCTGTGGCGCTGGTTCTCCTTCTGGGGCGTCTCGCTACTCCCCTATCTTGAACAACAAGCGGCGTTCGACATGTACTTTGGCGCCGCCGGTATGGCAAACGAGACGAAGGGATCCGTCAACGCGTCGAATCAAGGTCGAAACAAAGAACTGGCTATGATGCGAATGCCGATTTACGAATGTCCTAGCGACCCTGGAATCGGAACGCCGATGATTCCGTCGACCGACGACGGTCATTCAAACTATACGAAATTTAACGTCTATCCGACGTCGTATCGAGCCGTCGGAGGTTCCAATACGGGCGGCACTTGGTGGTGGGACGATTGGGGCGCCTCCAATCGAACGATCCTACGCGGCGCGGTTCACACCGTTCATCTTTTGACGGTCACGGGCGCCGACAACGGTCAGTATTCGCTTCATTTCGACAGACTCGCGGCGGTTACCGACGGAACCTCGAACACGGCTATTTTCGTTGAACATCACGCTCCAGCCGAAATGCCGCGACGAACGACTTTTTGGTCGGGCGTCGCCGCCAACCATATTTACACCTGTTCTCCTAAAGCCGCGACTCTATATGCGCAACGTTGGCAAAACTGCCTCGACACTTGCGGACTCGGCGCGCCGAACAACACGTACTTCTGCGGTCGTTCTGCGGGCGCGTATCACAGCGGCGGAGGCAACGCGGCGTTCCTCGACGGTTCGGTGCGATTCATTTCGGAAACGATCAACGTCGGCACGGGCTGGATCGGTTCCGGCTCCCCGCCGTACAATATTGGCGTTTGGGGTAATTTGTGCGCCATTGCCGACGGTCAGCCGACGCAACTATAAAAATCCGCGTTCGTCCCGTCCTCTCGCGCGAGGCGGCAAATCGCCGCGTCGCTACTATCCTAAAGATCGTTAAAGGTTAAAACTTATATGCGTTTCAACAAATTTGCGTCGTTCGCGTTTCTAATCGCGGCGTTTGCGCTCGTCGCTTCGGGTTGCGGTCCTAAAACGGTTCCCGTTTCCGGAAAAGTCGTCGTCGACGGCGTTCCGGCGTCAGATATCCGCGTCGTTTTCCAATCGGCGGCGACTTCGATGGAAGTGCCCCCTATCGCTACGGGCTTAACGGATAAAAACGGCGAATACAAACTCGGACTGTCCCACCCGAAAAAGAGCGGCGCCGTTCCTGGACCTTACGTCGTCTTCCTAACGTGGTCGGACCCAGACGCCCCGGAAAACCCGATCGAAGGTGAAACGATCGCAAAGGAGTCGCCGTACAATCTACCGCCCCGCGCGAACAGCGGCGAACTTAAATTCGACGTGCCCGAAAAGGGAACGAAGGAAGCGAATTTTGAGTTCGATTCGTCGAAAGAATCCTTCGCGCCGATCGGCGTTTGAAGTCTCCTCGTAATCGGTAGTCGCATTGCGTTCTTTTTGGCGCTTCGCATTTTTTTGCTTTTGCGCCGAGAACGCTTTTTTTATATCGCGAACGTCTTTGGCAAGCGCAAACGGTTTCTAATCAGTTGCACAATCCCCAAAGAATAGCAAAAAACAAATCAAAATGAACGTAATATCACTATTTTCCGGGTGCGGAGGACTTGACCTTGGATTTGAACGCGCCGGATTTGACGTGCCTGTCGCCAACGAATTTGATCCGACGATCTACGAAACGTTCAAAATCAATCATCCTAAAACGCGTCTTGTCGAAGGAGACGTAAGAAAAATTACCAAGGAAGACTTGGCGTCCTATATTGTCGGCGAAGTCGACGGAATTATCGGGGGACCGCCCTGTCAATCGTGGTCGGAAGCCGGAACGTTGCGCGGCGTCGACGACGAACGCGGGCGTCTTTTCTTCGATTATATCCGCATTCTCAAGGAATTTCAGCCGAAATTCTTCCTTGCGGAAAACGTCGTCGGCATGCTAGCGGTTCGTCATCGTCAAGCCGTTCAAAAGATACTATCGCTTTTTGACGAATCGGGCTACGACGTGACGCTTACCCTCGTCAACGCCAAGGACTATGGAGTCGCGGAAGAGAGAAAAAGAGTCTTTTATATTGGATTTCGTAAGGATTTAAAGATACGATTTAAGTTCCCCAAGGGATCGACAAGCGACGACAAAAAAAAGTTGACGCTTCGCGACGTCATCTGGGATCTACAAAAAACGGTCGTGCCTGCCGCCGACAAAAATCGTCGCAACGAACAAGCGATCAACAACAACGAATACTTTACGGGCGCGTTCTCCCCTATTTTTATGAGTAGAAACAGAGTCAAATCTTGGGACGAACAAGCCTATACGGTTCAAGCGTCCGGGCGCCAATGCCAACTGCATCCTTCCGCGCCCAAAATGGTAAAATTTGGTCTAAACGACTGTCGATTTGTCGAAGGAAAGGAAAATCTCTATCGTCGAACGTCGATTCGTGAAATCGCAAGAATTCAGGGGGGGCCAGACGATTTCAAATTTGTTTATTCTCATACGAACGACGCCTATAAAATGATAGGAAACGCCGTACCCGTCAATCTTGCTTATGAAATCGCCGTCGCTATTATGTTACATTTGAAGTAAGCGTTCACGGAAAGCCGCGTATCAACGATGCGCGGATACGTTAAATTACCAAAACGGCGTCGCGAATAGTAAAAAGCTAATACGTTGAAAGTTTTCACGGAAAGCCGCGTGTCAACGATACGCGGATACGTTGAATTACCCCAAACGGCGTCGCGAATAGTAAAAAACTGTAAGCGTTCACGGAAAAGCGTCGCGGACGAATCGGCGCGTAAGCGCCGCGCGATAAGCCGCTCGTCTTTAGACGAGCGGACGGCGCTTCGCTTGACGTAGCGCCAAACCAATTTTTTACGTGTTTCACTGTCGACGCGTC
>JAZRWW010000018.1:0-4786 GCA_045599865.1 Thermoguttaceae bacterium | reverse complement strand
TATCGAATACGAGCCGTTCCCCGGCGTCGTTTTGACCGACACTTTTCAGACGACGGAAACGTCGCCCGAGCCGATTTATAAACTCGCTTGCGACAATCCGACTAACGGCAAACGGCTTAAAAAACAACGACATACGACGATTCAAGTTATTGTTGGGAATCCGCCGTATTCGGTCGGGCAACGGAGCGCCAACGACAACAATCAAAACGAGAAATACCCGAAACTTGACGCTAGAATAGCTGAAACTTATGCCGCTAGGTCAAGCGCCACTCAAAAAAGAAGTCTTTATGATTCCTATATTAGAGCTTTTCGTTGGGCTTCGGATCGCGTAGCAAATCAAGGCGTCGTCGCTTTCGTCTCTAATGGAAGTTATCTTGATTCGGCTTCGGCAGAAGGATTTCGAAAATCGCTTGTCGACGAATTCGCTTCGATTTACGTGTTTAATTTACGCGGAAAACAACGAACGCAGGGGGAATTGTCGCGCAAACAGGGGGGCAAAATTTTCGGGTCGGGCTCGCGGACGCCCGTTGCGATTACGCTTCTTGTGAAAAAGCCGCATATCGGGGGCGCCAAAATGTTTTATCGCGATATTGGGGATTATCTTTCGCGCGAGCAGAAACTTGGGATTATTAGCGGGTTTGGGAGCGTCGAGAAGACTACGTGGGCGGAGATTACGCCTAACGAACTTGGCGATTGGATCAATCAGCGCGGCGGGGATTTTGGGAAGTTTTTTGCTTTGGGAAACAGAGAAGAAAAGCATATCTCCTTTTTCTCAATCCAATCAGGCGGAATTCAGACAAATCGCGACGCTTGGATTTATCGTTTTTCAAGAAATGACTTGAAAGACGACCTTTCTCGAACTATTGATTTTTATAATAGCCAAGTCGACGAATTTTTAATGCAAAAGGATTCATCTGAACCGCGAGATTTTGTTTGTCAAGATCAAACAAAAATCAGCTGGTCTGCCGGTTTGCTCAATAGTTTGAAGAATGGAAAACATTTTGAAGAGGAAATAGAAACCTCGATACGAACGGGAACGTATAGACCGTTCTGTAAAGAAAATTTATTTTTTAATAGATTTTTTATCGAAAGACCGTCGCAAATTCCCAAACTCTTTCCAGCGTCTTCAACCGAAAATTTCGTTATATGCGTTCCAAGCGTGGGGACAAAGGGTTTTTCCATATTAATCACAAATCAAATTCCAGACGAGGAAATCGAACGTGCAGGATTATGTTTCCCACGTTATTATTATGAACCGCTTGAATCGTCTACGCTTCTCCCTTCAGAAAAACAAGTAATAATCGACGGTTATGTCCAACGTAACGCGATTGCGGACGGTATATTCGAGAAGGCACGCGAGCTTTACGGGAAGAACGTGACGAAAGACGATATTTTCTTTTACGTATACGGCGCGTTGCATTCGACAAGTTATCGAGAACGCTACGCCAACGATTTGAAAAAAGAACTTGCGCGACTTCCTTTGCCTTCGGCTGGGATTTTTTGGCAATGTTCGGCGATCGGTCGGGAATTAGCGGACGTTCACTTGAATTACGAGTCGGGCAAGTCGACGATTGGGGATCGGGACGGCAAGCCGTTTAAAAAGCTGGCGCCGATTCCCTTACGGATCGTATCGACGGAGCCGGAGGGCATATCCGACGCGGCGCTTTATCGGGTCGATAAAAAGATGAAATTGGGAACGAAGACGGAGCGTCAAGAGGACGGTTCGACGCGTAAAGTTTTTGACGGCACGTTGCGATACAACGATTATTTGACGATAATGGGGATTCCGCTTGAGTCGTTTAATTACGTTGTGAACGGTCGTTCGCCGCTTGAATGGTTGGTCGAAAGGTACTATTGCAAAGAGGACAAGGCGTCGGGGATAGTGGACGATCCGAACGAATGGAGCGACGATCCGCGTTATATTTTTGATTTGGTTCCGAGGTTGGTTGCGGTGAGCTTGCGGACGTTGGAATTGACGAGCCAACTGCCGGATTTAGAGTAAGGTTTGGAGCGGAATCGCGCCGATAGGCGCGCGCGAAAGCCGCCCGCATTGCGGGCGGATGGGCGGAACTTTACTAGACTTTCTACCAAACAAGTTCATTAAGCGTCCGAAGGTTTTCAAGTAAAAACGTTCGCTTCAAGCGCCAAAGGTCGTTACAGCCGACCCCATCCGCCTGCAATGCAGGCGGCTTTCGCGCGTTTTTCGCTTGCGCGAAAAACGAATCCTCACGCGTCGCTTTCTTCCTGTCCAACCGCCGATTTTTTGGGAATACTTCCCGTGAACGGTTGCAATTTTATTGCGCATAAGAAACGCCGACAAAACTTGCCGACGTTTCCTTCAAAGGGCGCTTTTAACGCGTTATTTCGACAATTTTAGCGTCGTCGGCGCGTCGGTAATCGTTAATTCGGGAATCGTAACGAGTCCGTTTTTGTCGGCGACGACTTTGCCCGACTTAGCCCCGAAGCTCCATTGGAACGTTTCATTAGGCGCGACGCGGAAATTTTGCAAACGACGCAAGGAGACGTCGGCGGTCGATTCGGTTGGAATCGCGAAGATTTTCGACTGCAATTCCTCTTTTGTCGCTAG
This sequence comes from Thermoguttaceae bacterium, assembly GCA_045599865.1. GTDB lineage: Bacteria > Planctomycetota > Planctomycetia > Pirellulales > Thermoguttaceae > RUG369. The sequence continues at coordinate 2,199 of JAZRWW010000018.1, read as the reverse complement.
GCGCAGTTCGATCGCAAATTCGTTTTCGGCGTCGGTTTGATTTTGCCAACGGAAATAGGCGCCGCGTTGACCTGCGGGCGCGTTTTCAGGTCGTTCCGGCCACGGAATCGCGGAGTCGGTCGACGCGTTCGTGAAGACGGGATACGCTTCGTTCTTGCGAATCGAAGTCCAATCGAACGTCTTGAACAGGTCGTTATATTGGGCGACTTTTTCGTCGTTGTTTTCGTGCCCGTAGTTGCCCCAATAGGCGACGTAAGAATATTTGCGCGCCTCGACGCCCTCGAAGAGCGCCTCGTGATAGGCGGACCAATTGTCGTTCGGCGCGGAATAATCAAAGCAGACGGGCGGCTCGGGCAAGCCTTCGGGCGCGTTTTCTTCGCCCAGTTGGAGCCTGTCGTAAGCGTGCCAGACGCCGGCGGGCACGTTCGCCTTGACGGCGGCGAAAACGTCGCCGTGCGGCAAGCCTAGCCCAAGGGTTCCGCTTCCGCCCATCGAATTGCCGGAAAGATAAACGCGATTCGGATCGATCTTGTATTCGTCGATCGCCCACGCGATTTCGTCGAGAACTCGCTTTTCGACGGGCAGTAGTTCCGCAGTCGCCTTGTAGGCGTTTTGGTCGTTAATTTCCGGCTCGTCGGCGCGACGACCGCCCCACCACCAGTCGGTCGACTCGTTGATTCGGCAATCGACAAAAATTCCGTAGAAATCGTCCGGGACGCGGTAAATATCGTGATTTCCAACCGTTAGCGTGCAATCGAGCGCGGTTTTTGCCGAATGACCGGCGGAATGAAGCACGACGTACAAAGGACTGTTTTCGCAGGCGCCCTCTTTCGGGAAGACGATATAGAATTGGTCGCGTTGACTCGGGTCTTTGGCGCCCCATTTCGTCAAGGAGCCGTGTTCGAACAAGTCGGTTTGACGATCGTTGAAGACGCTTGCGTCGATCAATTCAGGCTGGAGTCGTTCTTCCGCGCGCTTGGCGTCGACGGCTTCGATTCTCGCGCAATATCGCGCGAATATTTCCTTATACGAGACGAGAACGTCCCCTTCGTAACGACCGTGAAAGACGCGAATTCGAGGCGCGTTCGGATCGGACAAGAGCGTCTTGATTTTTTCAAGCGTCGCGACGAATCGCTCGTCGGTCGAAACGTAGTCGACGGCAAATTCCAAGAGATCGGCGGCGGCAAGGAAATAGTCGGGTTCTTTGAGGAATTGTTCTTGCGCGGGCAATTTGTCGAAGGAAGCGCGACAATAGGGCGCGAACCAACGCGAAAAATCGGTCCAGAAAGCGTCGAATTCCGCGTTGCGCGCCGAACGATACGTCGCGTCCTTCGTCAATTCTTTCAACGCGTTTTTCACGGACGCGACTTCGGCGACCGCCGTTTGATACAACGCGACGATTTTGTCGGGCTCGTAGTCGGTCGAATAATATTTTTTGATTAGCGTGCCGCCGTGATTTTCGTCAAAAATCTTTTCGGCGATCGTGTTGCGACTCAGCGCGGCGGCGGCGATAAAGGGCGCCCAAGCCTCCGCGCTTACGTCTTCGGGACGTTCTTCAAAAGTCGGCCATTTGACCAACGACAATTTGATCAGATCGCGACCGCAAATTTTCTTTTTGAGATACCAGCCGCGCTGTTCGTCTTCCGGCGCGTTTTGAGGAAAGGCGGGACGAACGAACCGTTCGGCAAAGGCGGCGTAATCGACGCAATAATCCGGCGCCCCTTGCGACTCTTGCGCGTATAGCGCGACGGACGAAGGAACGACGAACGATACGAACGAAAATAGAAACGCGGACGCGGCGCGCAAACCGAGCGTCGCGATAAATCGTTGAAGTATGTTTTTTTTCAAGGCTAGGCTCCAATATCCAATATAAAGATCGTTTGGGACGCGCGCGTTTTACGACGCGGAGTCAAGAACGACGCGCGGTCACATTGTAAACTTTTTACGCGTCGACGCAACTTCAACGCCAAATTTCTTGGCGTTTTTATCCGAAAGCGAAAAAATACGCGCGACGTTCCGTCCGATACGCCGGAGCTTTCGCGCGGGAAATCACCAAATTTTCTCAAAAAACGATTTGCCCTTTCCCCTATGTTAGATTACAATCAACGTAACCCGACGTAAAGGGTAAGCGTTCACGAAAAGTATTCCCAAAAAATCGGCGGTTGGACAGGAAGAAAGCGACGCGAGAGGATTCGTTTT
>JAZRWW010000017.1:0-1040 GCA_045599865.1 Thermoguttaceae bacterium | reverse complement strand
GGCAAAACGAAAACCACACTTGCGCGTGTATTTCCGCGTCTAGCAACCCCAACGGCGGCGTCAACGTCTGTATGTGCGACGGTTCCGTTCGCTTTGTTTCCGAAACGGTCGACTGCGGCGACTTGACGCACGTCTTGGGTTATCCGAACTGGACCGGCGAAGGACACCAATGGGTCGGTTCTTCCACGCAAGGCGTTTGGGGCTCGCTGGCGACTCCAAAAGGCAAAGAAACGGTCAGCCTTGAATGATTTTAGCGGGCGCGCTTGAGTTTGAGCGCGTTTGTTCTTTCGGCGTTCGGACGAACGAGACGCGTCGTTTTCCGAACGCTTTTTTTAGAGGCGCGTCGTTTCCTCAGACAAAACGCTCGCCGCAAGGCGCGCGAATTTGAAGGCTCTTTATGAAAAAATACGCCGCATTAATAGTTTTGGTTCTTTGCGCGACGACCTTGTTCGTCGGTTGCGGCAAGAAATATGTGAAGACGGAAGGCGTTACGGGAAAAGTTACCTTAGGCGGCGCCCCGCTTCCCAATGCGAACGTTTATTTTTTCCCCGTCGATAAAAATTCGGGCGCGCTCGACTCTTTCGCTAAAACCGGCGAAGACGGAACGTACAAATTGCAAACGCTGACGGGCGCCGCAAACGCCGGCACCACGCCCGGCAAGTATCTCGTGAAATTTGACGCGCAAGAGTCGGTAGACACGGGCAAAACGCAAATGGTCAACGGCGAAGAAACGCCCGTCTTGGACTCGAAGAGTATTTTGCCTAAGAGATACAACGACGAAAAGACGTCCGGGTTCGAAGTCGACGTCGTCGCGGGAGCCAATACGTTTGACTTTGATCTTGAATCCAAATGACGTTTTAGCCCCCCTTTTCGCATAGGAAGATTGAAACGTCGTTTAACGCGCGAAGAGTTTCTTCGCGGTCGTTTTTCTGATCGTCGCCCTTTAAACTCAGTTTAAGGGGCGATTTCTTATATAGGTCGAACCGCGTTGAAAAACGCGCGTTCTTACTAGAGTCGTTCGATCCGCGCAGAGCGCCGAG
>JAZRWW010000016.1:0-1695 GCA_045599865.1 Thermoguttaceae bacterium | reverse complement strand
GGCAAAGTTATTGTCAATCTATTTAACATATCGTTATTCAGACTTGCCCTTGTCGTCATAATAGCCATACTATTAATGCAGTCTCGAAAAGAGCGAGAACGAAAATAATATGCGGCGAACAACGGAAAAACGTTGTTACTTTTTGGACGCAAACGCTTTGTGAACCCGTTGAACGTCGCGTTTGGATAATCTTTTAGAGCAACGGAACTCATCCCCAATTCGTCCAACGTCTCGCTTGTGCGAGTCAAAAAAACGTCTCCTGCTCGAATGGAACAGCGACTTCGTTCAACTTCCGTCGTATTTGCCTTATCAGGAAGTTCGTCTGGTAAAAAATAATTGTTAAATACGGTTTTGAAAGATAAAAACGGGAATCCAAATCCAAAATCCTTTGAATTTTTCGATAAACCCGAAGAAAATTCATATAAATCGCCAATAGAAAAGATTTTCCAACGTTTGTTCATTATTTAGTCGTTTAATCAAGAGCGTTTTATTAGAATTTCAAAACGACAAGTTCAAACTATTTTGTGTATAGATTCCTCGCCTTTGAATTTTCGTAAGCGTTCACGGAAAACGACGCGCAAGAATCGCCGCGAAAGCGGCGCGCGAAAGCCGCCCGCATTGCGGGCGGATGGGTTGCGAATGTCAGCGCTCCTGGAATCTACATACGGGACGGATTAGGCGCTTAATGAACTGAACTCGTTTGTCGAGAGTCTCGTAAAATTTCGCCCATCCGCCTGCAATGCAGGCGGCTTTCGCGGGTTTTTCGCTTCTGCGAAAAACGAATCCCCGAGCGGCGCTTTCATTAAGTTCAACCGTCGAATTTTCGGGAATACTTTTCGTGAACGATTACAAAAATTGGTTTGGCGCTACGTCAAGCGAAACGCCGTCCGCTCGTCTAAAGACGAGCGGCTTATCGCGCGGCGCTTACGCGCCGATTCGTCCGCGACGCTTTTCCGCGAACGCTTACGTTTTCCGACTTTATTGCAAAGCGGGAATTTTGATCGTTTCTCCGCGTTGTTGTTTCGCTTGCTCCTCCGGCTCGAAAGTTCCGTAAAAGGGCGAAAGCAAATCTTGCCACAAGTACAAGTCGCGCTTTTCTTGATCGGTCAGTCCGATATTGGCGTGATTTTCGTCGTCGAGCGTTTTTGACAGCGGGCAAATATCGGCGCCGACTTCTCCGGGCATTGTGACAATTTCACGATAAGTCGCGCCTCCCCATTCGTACCAGCGCAAATAAGGACGCAACTCTTCGTAGCTCTTCGAATAACGGTCGGTAATTTCGCCCGTTAGTTGGGGCGCGGGCTTGCCCTCGCTTCCGTCGTGGCAGGAGACGCAACGACGATCAAGAATCGGTTGCACAAACAACGGATAGGAGAAGGGCGCCGTGTTTTCGGGGGCGGGCTTGAGTTCCGACGGTTCGCGCAACGACGCCAAACTGCGTTTCGACGGATCGTTCGTCAACGCCGTTTGCGCTTGTTCGTGGCATCCGACGCAACCGCGATTTTCGCCCGGCTGGAGGTAGACGACGCTACGCATCGATTGGACGGCGACGCCCTTTTCGTCGATCGCTTGGAAATAGACGGGCGCATTCGCGGGCGCTTTGAAATGCGCGCTTCCGTCTTCTTCGACGGGGACGGTTCCAAGCACAAGTCGCGCGTTGCCCGCGTTTGCGTGTCCGATCGACGGATTGTTGCT
>JAZRWW010000015.1:0-3024 GCA_045599865.1 Thermoguttaceae bacterium | reverse complement strand
GTCTTTCGATTTGGCGCCGACGGCGGCGAGTCGTTCGCGAACGCTCGCGCGTTGAAATTGGAAACGGAAGCCGACGTTTCGCCGATTTTGCCCGACGACGAGCGGTTCTCGTGGTTGCGCTATCGACACGTCGTTCCTTCGTCGACCGATTGGCGTTTTCTAACGGAGGGCGTCTTGCCGCCCGAGGTCGAGAAAAGCGGAGTCGTCGCGGACAATCCACGTTTGATCGACGATTTTACTGGCTATAACGGCGGGATCGCGCGAGGCGCCGAACGCGACGCGTATTCCGGCGAACTCAGGTGGTCGAACGTTCCCAACGACGAATTCGCGTTGTTGACGAAAAAGGAGCGCGACGCAGAAGGAAAAGAACGCGTTTTTTGCGCGAAGAATCCCGACGGCATAGGTTGCAACTGGGTTGGCGACTTGGCGGTCTCCGCCGAGATTGCCTTTGAAAATCTCGAAAACGAGTCGGGACGCCTCGCGTTTGACTTAGTGAAGGGCGGCGTCGTCTTTCGTTGTCTCGTCGCGCCGAAATTGGGGACGATTACGTTGTCGATACCGAGCGCGCCCGAGTTTGCGCCCAAGGAGCTTGCCTTCAATTTCAAGAAAAACAAAACCTACAATTTTGTCTTTCTCAACGTCGACGAAGAAATGAGAGTCGTGATCGACGACCGCGAGTTAGTCTTTCCCGACGGCGGAGGCAAGTACGACGACTTGACCGCGCCCGAGAACGGCGCGGCGATTATTCCGCGCGATCGCGATCCGAACGCGCGCGACTTGGCGCCCGTCGCGATCGGCGCTTGCGACCTTGAAGCGCGCGTGGAGAAACTCAAGGTCTTGCGCGACGTCTATTATATAGCCGCAGGACGCGCGCTTGAGCCGTGGGATTCGAAAAATTACGGCGATTTTGGCACGGCGAGATGCGATCGATTGGCGAAAACGCCCGTCTATTTTGGTTCGGAAGAGGACGCCGCGAGGTTTATGTCGACCCCCGACGATTGGGTCGGATACGGCAATACGAAATCGGCTTTGTTATGCCAAAAAGAGGGGCAATACGTCGCGTTTGGCGACAACAGTGGGTTCAGTTTGGACAGTCGACTTTGGTTTTCCAACGTCGTGCCTCACTATGTCGATAAAAAGTATCTTATTGGCAAAGCGTTTTACGTCTACTGGCCGCACGGACTGCAAGTTCCGATTTTAAACCGTCCTATATGGCCGAATTTCTCGCAGATGAGGCATATCGATTAGACTCGGGAAACGCGCGCGAAACAAAAAATTTCGACGCGCGTTTTTTTTTGAGGCGACCGTTCACACAATATTTTGAACAAGTTTTGCGTTTGAATCGCGCCGTAAGGCGCGCGTGGAAGCCGCCGATTACATATCGGCGGACGCCTTCATAACCCAAAAAACTTCGATTTTAAACGAACGTCGCAATAACTGATCGTCGCGCCTTTACCGCGCCGTTGAAACGTTTTTTATTTTTCCTCGTCGTGTGTTCAACGTTTTGTGAACCGACGTCATCCGCCGGTATATAACCGGCGGCTTCCACGCCCGCGTCTTACGACGCGGGGTTCCGCTTTGTCGGTTCTCGCGCGGCGTCTTGATTCAACTAACCGCCGAATTACATTTGACGACTTTCCAAGAATTCAACCCGTGAACGCTTACGTTTGGAGAACGTTTAAATAAAGCGCAAGCGTTCGCGGAAAACCGCCGAATGAAATTCGGCGGTTGGGTTGGAACAAAGCGACGCGTAAGAATTAGTTTTTCGCCTCTTGAAAAGCTCTTGAAAGAATCTATAATTAAAGAATCGAACGCGGGACGACCTCGCGTTTGACGTCAAACGTCGACGAAAGGTAGGTTATGCCCGTTAAAGAATCGATCGAAAAATACGGCGGGAAGACGAGCGTCGCGCTCCGGCGCGCGGTTCGCGCGGAAATACCGGGCGGTTCCGATTTGTTCGACGCGCTTCAAATCGCGGCGCGCAATCGCTACGAGTCTGACGACTGGCGCCGTCTTCACAACGCTTTAATACGAACGCGCGAGGCGTTTTTTAAAGACGTCGCGCGCAAATACGGGTTCAAATCGGCGACCCGATCGACGCTCGACGAAGCGAAAGGAGAAACGGAGCGATGAGCGAACCAAGAAACCGACGTTTAACGCTTGAAGAGACGGCGTCGCGTCTCGAACAAGCGCGGAAAAAAGCCGGAGACGACGAAACGAGGACTTGTTTAGATCGCGCGCTCGCGGACGTCAAACGAATCGGACGCAAGCCGAAAGCGCCCGAGAAGCGACGCGACGCGTCCTTTACCGTTCGTTTTAATCGCGACGAATTAGCGCGCGTCGAAGCGGCGTTGGAAGCTCGAGACGTCGAGTTTTCCGCCGGACTGCGCGAACTCGTCCTTCTTGGCGCCGACGCGCTTGCAAACGTAAGAAACGACGATTAAGAAACGACGATTAACGCGATTTTGACGTTTAAGCGCGGCTAATCCGACGACGTTAGACCCGCCGAGTTGAAATATTAGTAAATTTTCATAAAATCGGTTAAAGTTAGTTGACGAAAACGACGAGCGCCCTATACTATACTCGTTTATAGCGGGCTCGGTTACGAGTCGAACGCGGCGCGTCAAGCGACGTCGGCAAAACGAGAAGTTACCCGCGTTTTTTCGCGACGTTCCGCATTTGGCTCGGAAGCGCCGCGAGACGAAAGTCTCCCGAACGCTCCTCGAGCGCGTCCCTTGCGAAAGGTCGCGATCATAGGGGCTTCTTTTTCAATATGCGTCGGCTTCAAAGAGAATTTTGAGGCGATTCGGCGCGTTCTTGGTTTTGGCGCGTTTTGGGTTTGGCGTCGTTCTTTGACTCGTTTTTCGTTCTGAGGCGCGCGTGTTTAATCTTGAAGGAGACGTTAGAGATGCCCCGACGCGACGATATTAAAAAAGTGCTTATTATTGGTTCCGGTCCGATCGTTATCGGTCAAGCGTGCGAGTTTGACTATTCCGGAACGCAGGCGTGCAAGGCGTTGCGCGA
>JAZRWW010000014.1:0-3905 GCA_045599865.1 Thermoguttaceae bacterium | reverse complement strand
GCGCGAATACGTAATTTCACGAGTCGGATCGTAGACGTTGCCCATAACGCGCGTTCGACAACCCATATACGCGATTTCCGTTTCGGGTCGACCCGGCTTGTAATACGGCAAATTGAAAGGCGCGTCTTGGAACGCGAAGTTCGGGAAGAGGCGCTTCGAACTGACCCGACACGCAAGTTTGAACAAGTCGTAGTTCGGCTCGCCGGGCGCGACGTTGATTCCTTCTTTAACGCGGAAAATATGAATCGGAAAGATCGGCGTTTCGCCCGCGCCAAGCCCCGCTTCGTGCGCCAGCAGAACGTTCTTGACGACCATTCGCCCTTCTTCGGAAACGTCCATGCCGTAATTGATCGAAGAGAAGGGCGTCTGCGCTCCGGCGCGACTGTGCATCGTGTTTAGGTTGTGAACGAGCGCTTCCATCGCCTGATAAGTAGCGCGATCCGTCTCTTGAGTCGCTTGTTCGACGGCTTCCTTCTGAATTTCCGCCAATAGTTGCGCGTCCAACTTTTCGGCTCGCGGCGAGGAACCGACGTTCGCATTAATCTCGGCTCCGAAACGCGCCAAAATTTGCTCGTTTTCCACGCGTTGGAATTCTTCGTAATTCCCTAAGCGCAGTTCCAGACCCGTGTCGAAAAGCTCCTTTTGCAACGCCTTGAGCTTGTCGCCAAGTTCCGGCGAATTGCAACGCGTCAGGAACTGAATCCCTTTGAGAACGTCGCTTCGATACAACTTATGGAACGTCTTGACGACGCCCGGCGCAAGTCCGTAGTCAAAATTGACGATCGACTGTCCGCCGTGCTGGTCGTTTTGGTTCGATTGAATCGCAATACAAGCTAGAGCCGCGTAAGATTGAATATCGTTCGGCTCGCGCAAGACGCCGTGTCCGGTGCCAAACCCGCCCTTGAACAGACGAATGAGGTCGATTTGACAACAGGTCGTCGTCATCGAATAGAAATCAAGGTCGTGAATATGAACGTCGCCCTCGATATGAGCCTTGGAATGCTCCGGCTTCAACATAAATCGATGGAAGAATTCCTTGGCGCCTTCGGAACCGTACTTGAGCATTTGCCCCATTGCGGTGTCGCCGTTGACGTTCGCGTTCTCGCGCTTGACGTCGCTCGTCTTGGCGTCTTTGAACGTGATGTCTTCGAACGTCTTCATCAGACGCGTTTTCGTCTCTCTCGCGCGGGTTCTTTCCGCGCGATAGGCGATATAATTTCGAGCGGTCCGAACGTGCCCGTTTTCGATAAGGATCGATTCCACGACGTCCTGGACGTCTTCGACTTCCGGCTCGACGAATCCCTGTTCGACGATTCGACGAGTCACTTCGTCGGAAAGATTGGATATATACTCGTTAGACTGAGGCTGTCCCGTAGCGATAAACGCCTTTTGCAGAGCGGCGCCAATTTTAGCCGTCGCAAAGGGCGCGTGTCGACCGTCGCGTTTGACGATGTAACTAATGGAATTTGCGTCGACTTTCGCGTTGGGAAAATTCGTCTTGATCATTCCGACTATATCCTTGTCGTTGTCGCCTCTAAACGCCTTCGTCCTTTAAGAAGGGGCGCTTGAAATTGAAAAGTAAAAACTTATTTTGAGTTTTTGACTTTGACGCAATTTCCTCGCGCAATTTCCTCGCGCAATTTCCCCGCGCAATTTCCCCGTCTATTTGACGCTTTCGGGCGCCGCGCAAGCGTTCTTTTTGTCAAAGTCCAGATACAACATACTAGGCTGAACGCCTACGTTGTTTTGATATTTCCCGCTCTTATAGGAAAAATACTCCCCTTCGATCGTATGATAATAAATCTGGCAAATTTCAACGAAGGGGTAAATTTTAATCGGTTGAATGCAATGAAGCTCTAGGGTCCAAAAGCCGCGAAAACCGACGTCGCCAAATCCGGCGGTGATATGAATCGACAGACCCAGCCGTCCTACGGACGAACGCCCTTCCAACATTGGCACAAAGGCGTCCGTCGTCGTGTACTCGTGCGTGCGCCCCAGATAGATGCGACCCGGTTGCAACACGTAGCCGTTTTCGGGAATCTTAAAAGCGTGAAAAGGATTCGGAAGACTCATATCGAGTTCGTCCGAATCGTAAACCAAAAGTTCGTCCGAAAGGCGCAAATTGTAGCTGTTAGGGTTCAGCTGATTACGATCATAGGGCGTTATGGCAATTTTGCCTTCCTTGATCGCCTTTTCGATTTCTAGTCCTGAGAGAATCATTTTTCGCCTTCCGCTTTCGAGCGCTTTGTAAAACCAACGTCAGGTTTTTTTGACGCTCGAAGACTTCCGTCTCGAAGAACGCATCTCCGACAGGCGCGCTTTACAAAACTACGGTCTTTATGTCAACCCCGGTAAAACGCCTTTAATTTAACGCTTAGGATAACTTTTACAACTAGATAATTTAACGCGGATTTTAAAACACATTTGGTTATTTTAAAATCCGTACAACTATATCTAGCGTTTGTTACTCAAACGCAAGCGGAATTTTATCAAAAAAAGCGGGCTTGTAAAGCGCTTTTTTTGGCAAGAATCCGACCTGCGCTAGCGTCCTCAAGGTCAAAAAATAGGTTCAAAAACGTCGTTAGTATCGGCAAAAATAGACCTTGTTCATTAGCGTTTTTATCAGACGCCCGCGGCCAATTTTCCTCCTTTTTTCCATAATTTAATTTCAAGAGCCGCCTTTGGGATTATAAAGAATTATTACAATATGCTAAAAAATGAACGAATCGCCGCCTTTTTCAGGAAATTAAGTTCCGTTTATGATTGAATAATCACATAGGAAGGATTTTCCCTAATTTGCCGGGTAGGGCTCTATTTCCAGCTCAAACGTCGAGCCGTCGACGGCCGCTTGCGCGACGTGCAACGGCTTGCCCGAACACAAGTCGAGCGAGTCGATATGAATATGCCCTGCGAAGACGCCGAGAACGTTCGGCGCTTGAAGGATCGTTTCGCGAAAATCGAAGGTCGTCTTCGTATGCCCCGATTCCGGCCATTGCGGGCGACGTTCGATTTTGTAGTTTCCGTCCGATTTGGCGTTCCAACCGGGATGACCGACTCCAAAGCCGACCGAACGACCGGGCGCGTATAGCGGAACGTGCATAAAGACGAGCGTCGGCAGATTCGCGCTCAATTCCTTTTGCAACGTTTCCAGCTGTTCCGGCAGAATTTCATAAATCGAATCGTCGACGAACAGGAGCTTGACGCCCTTGACCGTTTGCGAGTAGATCAACGGATTCGCGCCGTCGGGATAGAGCGATTTCAGGCGTTTTTCGATCCATTCGTCGCGCAAGTCGCGTTCGGTTCCGGGCATGCCTTCAAAATGCCAGTCGTGATTGCCCGAAACGTAATAGTAGGGCGTTTCCGTTTCCGCCAACGTTTCGCGGATGAAATCGACGCCCGCCGCCGTCGGAAAGCTAATAATGTCGCCGGTCAACGCCAGCGCGTCGTAACGCGCTTTTTTAGCGTCGTCGGCGATTTGGCGGAACATTGCGATCGGATTAGTCGGCTCGTTCGTCTTGACGTTGCGCGTATTGTTGTACGCTTTCGCCATTCGCGCGGAAAATTCCTTAAATTCGTCGCCGCGCTCGTCGTCGAGATAGAGGTGCGCATCGGAAATTTGCAAAATTTTGACCTTTTCCGCGACTTTGTTCGAATAGATTCGAACGCGGTTCTTGTCGAAAGAGCAAGTCGTTTGCCAGTCGTCGCTTTTTTGCGCGTCGCTTGCGTCGACGCTGGAGGAACAAGTCGCCCAAGCCGCGCAACTTAATGCCGCGCCTTGGAGAAAACGACGCCTTGAAGGATTGGAATTTGTCATTTTATTTCTTCGAAACGATAAAAGGTTGAAGTTGGAAAGTCGCGCGTCGTCGAATTTCGACGCCGCTAACGGTTTTCGTCGACTTTGCGCT
>JAZRWW010000013.1:0-20179 GCA_045599865.1 Thermoguttaceae bacterium | reverse complement strand
TTGTAAGCGTTCACGGAAAACGCGCGCGGTAAGCCGCCGCATTTAATGCGGCGGTTGGAATTACCCAAAACCGACGACTTCAGAACAAAGTAGCGGTATGTTACAATCCAAATTCGCGCCTTTCTTTCGGCGCTTGTAAGCGTTCACGGAAAACGACGCGCAAGAATCGCCGCGAAAGCGGCGCGCTAAAGCCGCCCGCATTGCGGGCGGATGGGGTTGCGAATGTCCGCGCTTCTGGCGTCGGCATACGGGACGGATTAGGCGCTTAATGAACTCGTTTGTCGAGAGTCTCGTCAAATTCCGCCCACCCGCCTGCAATGCAGGCGGCTTTCGCGCGTTTTTCGCTTCTGCGAAAAACGAATCCCCGAGCGACGCTTTCATTAAGTTCAACCGTCGAATTTTCGGGAATACTTTTCGTGAACGATTACCGGCGCTTTAAATTGAACGTGCAATATTGCGGCGTCGCCTTGTTCCAACCCAACCGCCAAATTCCGTTCGACGGCTTACCGTGAACGCTTACCCGCAAAGAACACTCCGCGCTCGAGGAACAACGCGTTTTATTATTCAACCTCAACCGCCGCATTAAATGCGGCGGCTTACCGCGCGTTTTCCGTGAACGATTATGAACGTAGTCCATAAAAAATGCGCGACCCGAACAAACGTCGAGTCGCGCATTTTTGTTATTTTCATCAGTCGAATCTGACGACTACTACTTCCAGTAGTGGACGTAGAGCATAATCGTAAGAACGACGACGATCAAACCGAAGAATACGGAACCCTTCGAGAAGTTGACGAAGTTTGTCCATTTTTCCGTCGAAGTCGCTTGTTTGCGTTGCGGCAACAGAACGGCTTGTTCAAGCGTAAAGTTCTTTTCCGCCAGTTTGGCTTCGAACGCTTGTTGATCGCGGAAGATCTTCTGATCGTTTTTGATCAGTTCGTCGACGAACGCTTTTAATTCTTCGTGTCGTTCGACGGGCAGTCCGGCTTCGACGAGCGCTTCGACGAGTTTGGCGTCAAGTTCTTCTTCCGTCAAGTGTTCGGGGGTCGGTTGCGCAAAGGCTTCTTTACGGGGCATAAGGACGCGTAAAATAACGGCGATCGCGATCAAGACGCCGAAAGTGACCGCCATACGATTCAGGAAGTCGATACCGGGCGCGAACTTCGCTAGCGCGGCGTAGAGAATCGGACAACCGAGCAGGGCGATAACGCCGTAGCAGTTGGGCGCTTTTTTCATCCAGAACCCGACGACAAACGCGGCGAAAATACCCGGCGAAATGTAGCCTTGGAACTCTTGGATCGCGGTGAATACGCCGCGGTACTTGGGATTGGCCCAAATCGGCGCGACGATGCAACCGATCAACACGAAAATCACGACGGCGACGCGTCCGATCAATACCAACTTGCGTTGATGTTTCTTGTAGAAATCGGAGTCTTCCTTCGAAATCTTCTTGAACTTTCTTCGCTGTTCGGCGATGGCTTCGGCTCGCGCTTTAGTCGGTCCGTTTACGCAATATTCGTTGTAAATATCCATCGTGAAAATAGTCGACGCGGCGTTCAGCATAGCGGCGACGCTGGAGACGATGGCGCCTAGAAGCGCGGCGAGCATAAAGCCCTTGAACCCGCCCGAGGGAACGACGCGAGCCATCAAGAGCGGGAAAGCGCGGTCAGGGTCGCAACCGCTGATCGTCGATTCGCTGAACTTGCACTTCGTCATCACGGCGGGCGACTTTTTGAGGAGTCCTAATTGCTGTTCCAGACGGTCGGCGACTTCCATTTTGTCGTTATTGATAACTGGAACGTCAATTCCTGCGGCTTTCGCGTCGTATTCGAGAATCGCTTGCGCTTTTTCAGGGTAATCCTTGGCGTAACTGCGATTGAACGAGAAGAGCGGCAGATCGGTTGTCGGGGCGTCTTTTTGCGACTCGAAACGTTGAATTTCGTCCTTCGAACTTTCAAGCGCGGAGTTTTTCATATCGGCATGATACAAATTAAAGGCGATCATACCGGGGAAAATGACGATAAACGGTATCAACAGCTTCATATACGCGGCGAAAACCAATCCTTTTTGACCTTCTCCAAGGGTTTTCGCTCCGAGAGTTCTTTGTATTATATATTGATTAATGCCCCAATAATATAAATTTGGAATCCATATTGCGAATATGAGCGCCGTGCAAGGTAGAATTAAGTCCCAACTTGGCAGGTTCATACGCAATTTTGAATCGTTTAATAGGTCGAAACGTTCCCAAGCGCCCGCCGAAGTAATCTTTTCGGTCAATTCTTGCGCTGTTCCTTGGTCGACGGCAAGACTTCCGACCAATACGGACGGATCGGCGACGCCTAGCTTTTGCAAGGCGAAGTAAAGGACGACCGCGCCCGCGACGATTAACGCCGAACCTTGAAGCAAGTCGGCGTAAGCGCAGGCTTTCAGCCCGCCGGCAAAAATGTAGACGGCGGCGATAATTCCGATAACCCAGCAGAAAAACTGCAGATTTAAGGCGAGCCCTCCGACTTTGGCGCCGTCAAAGAAGACGGCGTAAGCCTTAGCGCCGGCATATGTTACGACCGTTATGTTTACCACGCACAGCATAACCATCATCATAATCGACATAATGGTTCGCGCGGCTTTATTGTAACGATTTTGGAGATATTCCGGAATCGTGTAAATACCGGCTCGAAGGAACTTCGGTAAGAAGAAGAACGCGACGAGGACGAGCGAAACGGCGGCGATCCATTCGTATGAGGCGACCGCCAGCCCGATATAGTCGGCGCCTTGTCCCGACATACCGATCATCTGTTCCGCCGAGATATTTGCCGCGATCAAACTAAATCCGATTAAAAACCAATTTAGACTTCTGCCTCCGAGGAAGTAGTCTTCCGGACCGGAACCCGAGCCGCGACTCATAAAGAACGCGACAAAAATAACCGCCGCTAAGAAGGCGAAGAAGACGAACACGTCGCCCGCTCCGCCAAGCGCGTTGGCGGCAAAAAGAGTTGAGAACATAATATTCCCTTTTTCTATTGTTTCTATAAACGAAAAATAGCCGAACAACTTTGCGTAAAGACGAACCTTTGCGATATTTCAACAAAGATTCGCAATAATTTACGTCGTTTGGTTCGGCTATGCGTCCAAAAAACCTAAAATCCGCGTCAAACGCGCGGACTTTAGAACGAAAAGAACCGATCGTCAAAGTCTAACGACTTTACTAATTGTTCAAGTTTACTATTTGCTCAAGAATAAGAAGCAACCGCGTTTATTTCCGACCAAGACGTCGGGGACGTTGTCGCCGTTAATATCTTTTGCGACGACTTGCGTTCCGACTCCGGATTCGTCGTCGATCACGTGCGGCGCGAAGGAGACGGTTCCGTTTTCTCCGCGCTTCGTTTCCCACCAAATCAAATAAGGCGTATCGTTTGCCGCGACGTCGCCTTTGGAGCCGTGCGCCCACCAGCGTTTGCCGGTAACGACGTCCATAACGCCGTCTTTATTGAAGTCTCCAAGTTCCATCGCGTGCAACTGACTGACTTTCGGGAAGAAGTTTTCTTCGGGTTGTTCGGGGATCATCCAGACGGGATCAAAGGAGATTTCGCCGTTTTCGGCGCGCTTTTGAATCCAGCAAACAAGCCCGTAAAGATGGCAGTTCCACGCGGTGAACACGTCGTTCAGACCGTCGCCGTTGAAGTCGTAGACTAGAATATTCGAAGCCCAGAAGGCGAATTTAAATTCGTGGAATTTCCAAGGCGTCGCGTTAATGTCTTCGGGCTGTTCCCACCAACCGTCCATTTCGATCAGGTCGGCTCGACCGTCGCCGTTAATGTCGCCGCTGCCGTTGCCGTGGAAGTAACGTTGATATTTCTCGTTTTCGTTCGAAACCGCGACGAACTTCCAAGGTTCCGCGACGTCTTTATCGCGATTCGGAATCGCGAAGCCGTACCAGTTGTTGCGATTGAAGAGAAGTTCGTTCTTTCCGTCGCCGTTGATGTCGGTCCACGCTTGCGACTCGTTGCCCAGTTCGATCGTGGAAAGACTGCCTTTCCACATACCGTCTTTATTTTGGGAGTTTTGATACCAGTATCCGGTCGTTCCGGGGTGCGGACAAATAATAATATCGTCCCAGCCGTCGCCGTCGATATCGTCGGTGAAGTTGACGAAAGAATTTGAATAGCCCTCGGGATCGTAGGAATCTTCGCCCGCCATAAACTGATGCTCGACTTTGAATTCCGGACCTTCGTACCAGATATGCCCCGAGGCGACGTCCATAGCGCCGTCTTTATTGAAGTCGCCAAAAGTCGCGCCTTCGCTTCGGAACTTGTCGCAAATGGCAATCTTTTGCCATTTGGGCTCTTTGCTCTGTTGCGCGTCGTCGGCGCAAGCGTAACCGACCAAACCAAACGTCAAGGCGCACAGCCCCCAACGTAAAATAGAACTATTCATTATCGTCCCCTATTGCTTATTACAACGAGTCGTCGACGCGTCGCGCGCGTTTTGCGCGGCGCTCCAATATAATTAAAACAGATAAAACTGTGAATTACAAGAGTCGGGTTGAAAAAAATGCAAAAAAAAGAAAAGAAACGTCCGTTTAGGCGGACGCTTCTATTTTGTCGATCAAAATTCAAACGGGGTTCCGTTAGGATAACTTTGTCGAATCGGCAGTCGCGAACGGATAAGGCTCTTGTTTCGGCGCTCTTGCGTACTTTACGTCGGGCGTTCCGAACAAGAGAACGATTTTAATTTCAAAGGCGTCTGGAATATTGAGCGCTTTCGACAATTCCGGCGCGGCGCGAAACAAGTCGGTCGGCAAACCGGCCCAACATGTTCCTAGCCCGAACGAATTCGCCAATAGTTCGAACTGCGCGGCGGCGATATACGGGTCGATATGCGCGTCTCGCGCTTCGGGCGCGCACGCGATCGCGACGAAATGGGGCGCCGTTCGAAAGAAGACGTCGACGCCCGCGCGAATTTGCGGAACGAACGTCGCGAATCGTTGGATCGAGGCGGGCAAGGTTTTGTCGTCGAACCGCTGGATCATATATTCGGCGGTTTTCGCGCGGAACGCGTCGGTCGTCGCGACGTCGTCCGAGTAGGCGAAAAACAATCCGCGATCGTTGCAGCCGGTGGGAGAATAACGCGTCGCTTCGCGCAGACGCCGCAAAATCTCCGGCGCGACGTTTTCGCGTCGATACGAACGAACGCTTCGACGATTTCGCAAGAGATTTTCGACAAGTCCCGGGGCGGGCAAGGGCTCGAGCGGGGCGCAGTCTTCCGGCGTTTCGTCGCGCCAAGAGAGCGCGCCCGTCGGACAAATCGCGAGACAATGCCGACACTTGAAGCAACTCTCTTCGCCTCCGGCGATCGTTTTCGCGGGCTCGCCCGACTTTGGCAAAACGAGGATATGAGCCAAGCAGTCGCGAACGCAGGCGCCGCAACGCAGGCAACGCGCGTCGTCGACGCTAATTTTTGCAATTCCGTTAGAATCGTTCATTTAATTCTCCTTTGTCCAAGGAATATAGCCCGAAGCGGCGAGGATCGCTTTTTGGACGAGCAACTCGTCTTCGAAAGAATACGGATTGACTTTCTCTCCGCGAACATATTTCGCAAATTCGATTAATTGTCCGACGTATCGATCGTTATATACGGCGTCGAGTTGAATTTTGTTGACGCCCTTATGATATTCGGCGTTTCCTTCGTCAAGCGTCAACGTGACATTAAGCGGCGGAACCTTGCCCGTTTCGGGATTAACCGACCAGTTTTCAAGCGGATAGAGGTCGAAAGAACCCTTCGTGCCGATAATCGACAAGCGCCGATTCGGGAATCCGTCGATCGCGCGTTCGGTTACGCGAATTTGCGCGATCGTTTTTGCGTACAGGAAAAGCGTCAGCGTGTTGTCGTTTAAGCCGTCGTCGCCAAGAGGACGTTCGACGACTTGGATTTCGTCGGGCGCGCCGAGCATTTCGACGATAAAATCGACCAGATGCGAGCCGAAGTCGTACATTCCTCCTCCGCGATAAGTCGCGAGCCAACGCCTGAAATTCGGGTCGACGTCGTTTCGATTCATATTCGCGCGCGCTTCCGCTATTTCGCCAAGCCAGCCCTCTTTAACGGCGCGAATTGCCAAACGCACGCCTTGATTTGTTCGGAACATATAACCAGGCTGAACGACAACGTTTCGGGCGCGGCATAGGTCGAAAAGTTCGCGGCATTCGTCGAGATTCTGACCGAGCGGCTTGTCGAGATGCATATGAAGCCCTCGTTCGGCGCAACGTTTCGCCGTCGGAAGGAGTTCCGTCATTTCCGTTTCGACGGCGATCGCTTCAAGACCGGGCGTCGCTAGCAATTCCTCTTGCGACGTCCAACGCAAGCCGTCGTAACAGGAAGCGCCCTTGTTTTTTTCCTCCCACTCGGGCGATTCAGCCGCGATCCCTACGATTTCAAAGTAATCGGAGAGCATGCGGAGACTGTTCATTTTTCCGGGCGCGTGTTCGTGTCGCACGCCGATTTGACCGATTTTAATTTTGCGAAAAGCGCGCGGTTCCGAAGCGCGAGACTCGCTAGACGTCGCGCCGTTTGCGACGACGAACGACGCGGCGGAAAGAGCCGACGTCGCGAGAAATTGGCGTCGCGTTGATTTATCGTATAATTGCATAGCGTCCTCCTTTAAATAACGGGGCGTCTTGCGCCTTGTCGGCGACGCCAATTTATTCGACGCGTCGACGCCGAAAAGACGCGACGTCGGAAATGATAAACGAGCGGAAGGAAAAAGTCAACTATTTTTTTGAATTTTAGGAACGCGACGTTGTTTTTTGAAGTAAATTAATAACGTTTTTTGCAAACTAACTTGCAAACGTCGATTCTAAACGATAGAATAGATCGGCGCGTTTGGCGCGCCGTAGGAATTCCGTTGAAAAGTAGGGGACGAAGCGAAATGGCAAGAAGAGTAAGAAAGGCGCCTGCTGAAAGGGCGAGAGGTCTGAACGAGGAGATTCGCGTTTCCAAGAGCGCGGGGTCGACGAACGAGCTTCAAGAAGACGAATTCTACGCGCGTTTTTTGACGGGGAACCCTGATCGCAAACTATCGTATTCCGAGATACTGAAAATTTTGAGGCATGGAAAAGCCTCTCTTGACGCCGCCGCGCGAAAAGCGGGATTACGTTAGAGGACGGAATCTATGGGAGAACGTTTGCCCAAATATAAAGTCGCGTTAGACGCCTTGACTGTCGTTGAGAAATACGTTTCTTCGATCAACGCTGAAAAATGCCGCGATATTTACGAATATATAGAGTTGGAATGCAAGACGAAGGGAACTTCTCAATCAAAGTTCTTTTCCGAATGAAGCGAAACAGGCGATCGACAGAGTAACGCGCGTCGTACTCCTTGGAAACATCGCTACGGTAAGACTTCTTGAGGCGGAAAGCAAACGGAAAAACGAGCGAATTTGGCGTCGAATATGGAAGGGCGTTATTCTAATTTTGTACGTCTTGGTTATGTTCGGCGCCTACCGTAAAGAAAACTGGACGCTAATTTTTTTGTGCGTTCCTATCTTGTTCGTTGAAAAACTCTTGTTGAACGATACGCTTGCGCTTCGGCTTTGGGCGCGAATATTGACGCGCGTAAAGGACAAACGTCGTTGAGACGTTCGTCGCGAGGGCGACTCGGTAAAAATAACCCGCGTAAAATAACCCGCTGACGACAATGAAACGCGTCGTTAGGGCGGGACAAGGGAACTTGGCGCCGCGCGCGCGTCAAATTTCCTCGACGTCGGGTAAAACCGACTTCAATTTTTCGGCGATTCGTTGAATAATCTCCTCGCGCGTCGCTTCCTCTTTCGTTAGCGCGGCGATTCCGGGCAAGCGCTTCAACAGATTGCGATCAAAGACGCTCGACGTTCGATTCAAATTCGAAAGTTCGCCTCGTCGCGCGCATTCCGCGAAGAACCCTTCAAAATCGGTCGCGTCAAAATCGCGCGGATTCGTGGGCACGCGCGTTTGCGCGGCGTCTTCCAGCGCCATGCCGCGCGTCTGCAACTTTTGAGCAAGTTCGACGCCGCGCCCCAACAGCGCGTACAGAGTTTGTTTTTGAGGACGCGCCGACAATTTCTTTGATTTGGGGTCGTATTTTGAAGAATATGCGGCGCCTCCTCCGCCTCCTAGCAACGCGCCCAACGCGGTTCCCGTTCCCAACGTTGTAAATCCGCAGGCGGCGTCGACGATAAACCCGAGCCCGCCGCCGAGAATCGCGCCGACTTTGAGGCGTCGTTTGGCGTTCGCGTCGAGGCGCTGGTTCGACTCGTTCGCGTCGTCGTCGACGTTCAACATTTCGCGATTCAAGACCCCGAGCCTGAACCCCCACGTCTCGAGAATTGCGACTTGCGCGTCGTGTTCGCGTTTGAGAATCGTTTGTTTCAACGTCTCTTCAAGACGCGCGAGGCGCGTTTTCCATTCTTCTTGCGCGATGTCGGAGGCGCATTCGCGATAGGCGGCGACGTCGACGAACGCTTCCGCTAGAATTTCGCGCGATCTGCTCAAACGGCGCAATTCGCTCGCGCGTCGCTCGCCGATTTCCAATCTTAACACGCGTTGCGTCAGCGCGTCGCGGGTCGTCGCCGCGATTTTTTCAAGCAACGCCACTTCGTCCGCGAAAGAACGACGATGCGCGTCGTATTTTTGAACTAAAAAGAACCCGTTTTTGCGCAACGTCTCGTCCCATTCTTTACGATAATCGCTTACGACGGGCGAACTGTTTTTTTCCGCGCTCGTTCGCGTTCCTTCCTCTTTGACGTTGTTATACGCGACGACGATCGGCTTGCCGACGTTTTTCAATAATCGCAACGTGTTTTTTAAGAGCGACTGGTTCGGATTTTCCGCGACGCTGACGACAAAAATCACGACGTCGCAACGGGCGACTTCGCGCCATGCGCGCAGGTCGTGTTCAAATTCGTCGTCTCCCTTGGGAATAACGCGCAAAACGTCGTTCACGTCGAACGCGCCGTCTTTTAGTTCGACGTCCTCGTCTTCGGCGAGCAAATCGACGATCTCGTTTGAAGTCTGAAAACCGGGCGTGTCGATCAGTTGCAAAATTTCCGCGACGCCGTTGTAAAAGACTTTTTGTATTTCCGCTCGCGCCGTCGTGCCGTTGTACGCGTTCACCATACCGAACGTGGGATCGCTTGTCAGCGTCCTCAAAACCGACGTTTTTCCTTCGTTCGTCGGACCGACGACCGCGACGACGATCGGTTTTAACTGGCGTAGTTCCTCGCTAGTCGCGCGCATGTTTCTCTTGCTCCGTTCATAATGGCAAACGCTTTTAATTCTATAACGCGGCGCGCCCTAAAGGGCGTCAAATATTTTGTAGATTTTCGACGATTTCGTCAAGCGCTTTTTCGACGGCTTGCGGGTTTTCAAAGGTCGATTTTTCCGCAGGCTCCAAAACGATCGGCAATAATTCGACGATTTGCTCTTCGGTCGTTCGTTGAAGATCCAAGACGACAAACCAAGGAACGGCGGCGCAGAAAAGAGTCGCGACGTCGGCGATTTTTTCCGATTCGAAATTCGACGACTCGGCGGCGTTTTCGCGCGTCGTTTCGTCCTTCGGCGCGTCGCTTGACGCCGTTTCTTCTTTTTTCGCGCGGGAACCGGCGAATTTTTCCAGCAACTTCTTTTTACAAGCGCTCAACGAGAGGGGCGTCAACGCGCCAAGCGCGCCCCCTACCGCCCCGCCGACAAGGGACGATGGAAGCGCGGAACCAAGCGCGGCGACCGTCGTCGCGATCGCCGAAAGGGAAACCGCTCCGCCCAACACGGGCGCAAGCGCCGCGACGACCGGCGCCGCTAGACCGACGGAACCGACCGCGATCGCGCATTTCGGACTCAATTTTCGACACAGCTCTTTCGCGCGAACGCTCAGACCGCAAGCGAAGGTCAAACTTTGCTCGACGCAACGAAGGTCGACCCCTTTTTCAAGGCTTGCCTTCGCGAGCGCTTCGTTTAACGCCGTTCCTCCGCGAACAAGCGTCGCGTTTCCTAATTGCGAGGAAACGGAGGAAAGACGCGATAAAATCGAGTCGCGCGCGCCTTGCGATTCTAGGCGTCGAACGCCGCAAGAAGACGCTTGCTCGACTTCGGCGCGGTAAATTTCGAAGATTCGAGCGCATAGGTTGGAGACGCGCAAACGCGATTCTTCTTCCGACGGCGCATAATCCGACGATTCGAAAATCGCGCGACATTCTTGACAAATCGTCGCGGCGACGGCGGTTCGTTTGGCTTCGACGCCCTGCGATTCCGATTTCGGCTCGATTCCGCGTAGTAAATTGCGCAACTTCGCGCGTTGTTCGGGCAAGTCGAGATCGGCGTCGTAAAAGAACGTCGGCGTTATTTCCGCGCCGGTTTCGTTGGCGAGCGCTTCGAGCGTTCGTTTCCAATCGGCGAGCCGTTCCGCGACGGCGCTCGCATTCGCGCCGAATTTTTGACGGAGCTTTTCGCCCCCGGAAAGAACGACGACCGATCGCGCGTTGGGCGCGTCGGCAATTAACGCGTCGCGCAAGAAACGCGTAAAATGACGCGCGGGCGGAAGGGAGACGTCGGAAACAAGAGCGCAAAGAGAGACGGACGCGCCGCGCTCTTGCAACAACGCGCGCAAACTTTTTTTAATCGTCGGATCGTCGGCGACGTCGCCAAAGACGAAAACGTCGGAACGCGTCGGCAATAGATCGCGCCACAATTCGTCGCGCAACGAAGCGTCGTAGCCAAGCGCCAAGACGGCGTCCGCGCTGCGCGCTTGAGGCTTGGACGCTTCCACGAAAGACGATTTTGCGACAATTTTAGGCTCGATAGGCGCTTTCGGTTCCTCCGCGCGTTCGACGAGCGCTTGTTCCGCTGGACTCGAGTCCGTCGAAAGAGCGTCTATCGGCTTTTCCTCGTTCGTGCGTTCCAAATCGACTTCGGACGTTTCAATATCTTCCGAAACGCTCGCGTCTTCTTGGAACGCCTCTTCCGACGTCGGCGCCGATTCTTCGATTTCAGGCGTTTCGGGCGACGCGGGCGCGACGTCTTTCGCAGACGGGGACTCCGCCTTTTCTTCAACGGGTTCTTTTTTCAGAACGTCGCCGCCGATTAGCGCCGCGCGCAAGTTCGATCTTGCGACGATTTCGTCGTATATCGTCGTAACTTGGGGAAGGGAAGGCGTCGTTTCCAAGGGAGCGTCTTGGTCGTCGACGACTTGAGATTCCGTTCGCGAAGGACGAAGCTCGACGTTCTCTTGAATCTTTTTGAAATAAGGCTCCTCTAATTTCGGGCGAAAATCACGAAGGGAGAATCTGTAAAACGCGTAATTAATGGCGCAAAGGACGGCGCGGGGCAAAACGCACCAGACGAAAACGACGCTCAACAAGAAAAAGGACCAACGCGCGCGCGCGCTTTCACGTTGCGTCGCCTCGTTCTCTTCGTCGGACGAATCTGTAAGTCGAGCGTTTTCAGTCGTTTCCAAAGGAACGTCGTTTTCTTTAAAGAGGCTTTCCACGTCGCTTTTTTTCAGCGGCTCGATTCCCAGCCAAGCGACGGAAGGCTCCAGACCTTTGACGACTTTCGAAACTACGTTGCGATTTTCAAGCGACGTTCGCCAACGGTAGTCGTAACGTTCGCTTTGCATACGCGCGCCGAGAATGATTAGGACGCAAAACGAACAGGAGGTCCAAAAGAGTTGCGAAAGGGCTCCGCCCCAAAAGAACAGGAACCGAGGACGAGAAAACACGACGTCCCAAAACAACGCGCGTCCTTTGAGTTCGAGCGAGTCTTCGCGCGATTCGTCAGATTCGTTCGATCCATTGGATTTCTTCGGAACGCGTCGACGCGAAAGCGCCGATTCAAGCGGTCGTTCTTGTTGCAAGTAGCGCGCAAAGGCGATTTGTTTACGCAAGACGAACAATACGATTTCGCCGACGACGTTCGACAGGCTCTCGACAAGTTTTTCGCCGAAAGTTTTAGGACGCGTTTTGCCGCATAGGCGACGCAAGAACGCTTGAACGACCAAAACGCAAGACAAAACCAACGAAACGGACAAAAAGAAAATCTGTCCGACGACAAAGAAGAAAAACGGACCCGCCAAATTTACGTCGTCGCCCAAGAGTCGCTCGACGCGCGCCATTGGAAAGACGAGCGCGCCCAAAGCGACGACAAGACAGCACGAAAAGATTTTGATTGCGAGCGATCGTTCGTACTGGCGCTTGTACGACAGATTAAGCGAATCCAGAATCCGTCGCGCGCGTTCGCTCAAACACGATTCAGGATCGATCAAGCGTCCCTGATCGTCTCGCTCTATTTCTAGTTCGCGATCGACCTTTGACGCGTCGATCATTTTCGCTTCTTCGCAAGAACGCGCCCATTGAATTAACGTCCAGTCGAACGCGTTGGTTTGATTTTTTTTCATCTGTTTCGCGCTCCGACGACTAAGCGTCTTCAGTGAACGTTGTCCGGCGAATCGTGTGAATTACGTTCGCGTATTTTAACCTTTTTATCGCAAACGCGCAAGTTGCTAGTCGAGACTTTTTTTGCCATATTTTACGCGCGACGCGGCGTTTATCCGACGTCGACGACGACGTTGGGCGCCGTTCTGTCGTCAAGATTCGGTCGAAAAAAGGTTAAAACGATCAGCGGCAAATACCACGCCATATACAGTCCGCCCTGTCTGCCTTGCCAAAATTGAGTCGCGAGCAGCAACGCGGCGGAATAGGCGATAAGCGTCGCCAAGTTGCGGCGCGGGGTCCAAAGCGCGAACGCGACGACGAAAACGAAATAGAGCGCGATCAACGGTATGCGATATATGCGAGACCAATATTCCCATATGCCGTCGGCGCAGGCTAGAAAAAGCGAATGACGTCCGAAGGTCGACGCAAGCGCGACGCCGTAGCTAATTTCTGGATCGAGAAAGAGAAGCAAAAGGACGGAAAGGGTTAAAATTGACGCCGACGTTCCAAACGCAAATCGAACCGCGCCTTTTTTCCAGTAGAAACTTAACCACAGCGGAAGGAGGAAAAACGGATAAAACACGAGCATACCCGCGATTCCGAGCGCGGCGCCCGCGATAAACGGACGGCGGTAGAACGCGACCGCAAGAAGAATCGCCAAGGCGGGCGCGAGATGATCGAGACGCGCCGAAAATTGATTGATGTAGGGAAGCAGTAGATAGATCAACGCCGCCGCCAAACCGGTCTGCAACGATCCGAAATGCGCGCGACCGATCGTCGCGACGAGAACGACGATTCCAATTTGCAGGGCGCAAACGCATAAAATCAACAGAATCCCCCCCTGCGACAAGGCCTGTCGTTCAATTTTGACGGAGTCCGTCGCGTTTGGCGAGGAAGAAACGCGTTCGGCGCTTAGATTATTCGCGCGCGTTTCCAAGTTTGAATCGGCGCCGGGTTGGACGGAACTTTTCGTCGTTGGAGATTTGCGTTCGTCGTCGCGCGCGCTTGGAGCGAGCGGCGCCGCCGAGGCGACCGGAATCGACGGCGCCGCGCGCAATTCGTCAAATTCTTCTTCTTTTGCGTCGAACGCCGATTCTTTGGCGACTCCGGACGCTCTACGAACGACTCGCGCAAAAGGACGACGCGCGCGCGTTTCCTCGTCGAGCGTCAGAGTCGTTCCGAAAAAATCGAATTCGTCGTCGTCGGCGCGCGCGTCGCGCGTTTCGTCGAGCGCGCGTTTCCACGATTCTTGCGACGGGGCGAAAAAACGATTTGCCGACTGAGTCGCCGCGAGGAAAGGAGGATAGCCGGGCCAGTTTTCAACGGCGGATTTTTCAGGGCTCGATTCTTCCGCCGCCGAGAGAATTTGTTCGAGGCGCCACGCGCGCGGAGAATCGCAAGCGTCTCCGCGATTGAGAAAAAGATTAGGAACGATAAAGGCGGACGCCGCGACGCAAGAAAAAGCCAAGCCAGTATGATTCAAATTCGGCTCGAGCAACGGACGACGAAGGAGGAACGCGTCGAAAAACAGGCGAATAAAGAGCGCGAGATCGACGAACCAGAGACTACGATAACCCTGTTTCACCGAGCCCATTGCGACGTAGATCAAGCCGGGCGTCGTCGCGAGTAAGAGAACGACGTCGAAATTACGAACGCTCAACACGCGATTAAAGCGAAAAAACGCGGCGAGAATCAACAGCGACGAAAGGTAAAACCAAGTCGTCGGCAACATCTCGTATTGAAAAAGGGAAGTCGGCATATCGTTATATCGTGAGGACGAGCGAAAACGCTTAACCTTGGGCAATTATTTTGTAAACGTTCACGGAAAGCATCCTCGAAAAGTCGCCTAATGAAAGGCGTTGATATTGGATTATAAACGCGCCGATTCGCGGATGCGCGCCTAGAATCGTCGTTTTTTGGGGTTTTTAACCGAATATGCAATATTACGGCTTCGCTCGACGTTCCAACCCAACCTCCGTAAGAATTGCGGCGGTTAGATTGGAACGCCCGCGACGTCTTTAATTGAGGCGCCGACGCGCCCGCGCCTAGAGTATACCAATAAAAGACCCTTTTGTTAAGAGCCGTAAAAAGGCGCTTGCAAATAAAACGTCCGAATTTCAAACGACGCGACGCGCGGTTTTCCGCAAACGTCGGCGAATCGTCGATCAAAGAATTACAACTTCCCGCCGTTCTCGATCATTTTGCCGAATCCTTCGAGCAGATCGTATTTATGGCGCCAAGTCGTGTACATTATGCCCGAGCATTTAGGCGTCTTGGCGCATTCTTCGAACCAATCGACGCAACCGTTTAGATCGTCCGTATCATAATAGGCGGCGCCTTGCGTGCGGAACCCTCGCGCGGAAAAGAATTTCAGGCTTGCCTCGCGCTTCTCGTAATACCAACAACTGACAATCAAATCTTTCGGAATCAAATCCCAAACGCCGGTATAATCGCCGTCGCAAACGTAATAATTATCGCACGCGTTATGGTTCGGGTCGAGCATATCGGACCAAATATAGACCTCGGCGCCCGGCTTGGCTTTTCGGATAATTTCGTATTGACGCGTCACGCAGTCGCCCAAAATGGCGGCGAGCGAAATTCCCCGATCTTTGCACGCACGACACGTACCCGCGCAACGTATTTCGTCCATACTTAGAAACCATTTTTTCGGATTCAAAATTTTGACGATCTCTTGCGCGTTTCGCTCAAAAAGTTCGTAAAGCTCCGGCTCCGACATACAAGTTCCAATTTGCGGGGCGCCGACAAGGGGCGGATAATAGAAATCGACGTTCAAATTTTCGCCCTCTTGGATTCGGCTTCCTTCGGGGATTGTCAAATCGACCGATTCGGCGTCGGGATTCCAAGGCTTCAACTGAAACTTCGGCAAAATCCAGTCTTTTCCTTCTTCGTAAACGATTTTTCCGTCGTCGCTCGTCACGGTGATCGGCGTTCCCGGTCTTTGGAGCGGATTGACTAAACCGACCGGCTCGACCGTCGCGTTATCAAGCCAGAAGGTTCCCTCTTTTCCATCCCAAACGCCCGAATAAACGCGGACTCTTCCGTTTGCCGGAACGCGAAAGACCGTCGCGACCCGCGTCCAATCGCAAGAGCCTCGCCCGGCGTCGTCGGTCTCGACCGTAGGACGCGCGGTCGTAAGTTGCGCGCCGTCCATATCGTAAACTTGCAACATCAAGGTTCCTTTGACCTTTTCCGCCTTGATCCAAATCGAAGCGCGATAAATTCGACCCGGCGTCAATTCGACTTCTTGAAGCAAACGACCGTGCCCGTATTTGTCGGAACCGAAATTCTCGAATCGAATCGACGATTTGCCCGAACGAACGATCTTGTCGTCGCGGAAAGAAACGGAACCCGGCTTGTCGTGGAACCCGGCGCCGACAAGTCGATTCTCGTTCCATTCTTCCATATCGCCGTTAGGAATCGCGACGTCTTCGGGCGCAAAGGTAATTTTTCCGTCGCGCGCGATCATCGGCAAATCTTTGACGGGCAAGCCTTCGGCAAGATTCGAATTTTTGCCGAGCATTGTTCCGTATCCGACCGACCACAAAATCGGAATAATTTCGACGTCGTTTTCGTCGGCGGCGTTTTTAATCCGTTCGAATCGCGCGCGCGTTTCAGAAGACCAATTCTCGCAACTTTCCCAGCCGATCGCCCAAAGCATACCGTTGAGCCCGACTTTCGAGCCGCGCTCAATTAACGAAATAAGCTCGTCGGCTTGCGCGTCGGAGCCGACGCCAAAGGACGCGTAAAACCAGCGGTCTTCAGGGCGCCAGTCGGCGCCGCGAGCGTTCTGGAACGCGCCGAAAAAAAGCGCGAACGACGCAAATAACAACGCGTAAAAACGCGCGTTCAACAAAGGTCGATTATGTTTCATTGTCGTTTCCTTTTTTGTACTCGTCGACGTCAAGCCGCTCGTCGACGACAAGCGGCTTGGTTGAATCGGACGGCGTTATTCTTTCGGGACTACGTACTGAATCGATTCCCAATATTTGAGTTCGACTTCGTAAGGATCGATCGGCGCTTTCAAATCGTGATCGGGCGGCAAAATCCCGTAGCGTTTCAATTCTCGCGCGTAATCGGCGCGGGGGACGAACCGCTTCGGGCTGTTTTCGCCGTTGTTTGGCGACTCAAACGCCATCGTAAAACGGTTGTTTTCTTCCAAAATATAGCGACGTCCTCTCGCGACGTAATCGACGATCTTTTGATAATCAGGATCGTTTTTGTCGGCAAAGATTTTCTTTCCGCTCTTCGCCTCGCAGACGCCCAAGCCGCCCTGTTCTTTCGCAAGGGGGGCGCGCGCGACTTTTGATCGATCCGGGTAAGAAAGGTCGAAAACGACGTGTCGATTGAATCTTCCTCCGTCTTGCGCCATACTTCGCGCGACAAACATATTTTTCTGATGCTTTTCCGGCGGATAATACAAGACGTAAAACTGCGCGGGCTGAGTATACGAGCCGACTTTCTTAGACTCGGGCGTCGGCGCGTGGCACTCGTCGCAACGTCGCGTCAAGACGTCTTCGTAAGCGGCAAGCTCCGGCCAGTCTTTGTCGTCGCGCGAATTGACGTTCATTACGTAATTGCCGATCGATCCGTGCGAATTGCAGGCGTAAACGCCCGCGTAAGTCGCGCCGGAATCAAGCCAAAAACGAATTAGTTTCAATTCGTGTTCGGAAAGTTTGCAACCGCCGTGCCCTTCTTCCATCAGCTTCAAGAGTCGACTCGAGCCCGAGCCGATTTCGTAGGGCGCAAAATTGCTCTTTTCGTGTTCCGCGTAGGGCAACATTACGCGATTGTCGCCAAATAGCTCGCGCCACGACATTTGTTGATAGCCGATCGTGTAAAGGGGCGCCCAATGCCCGGAAATATTGAATCCGCCTTCTTCGCGGTCGGGATTATGACATTCGAGACAATGCTTGTCTAAAATCGGCTGGACGTCGCGCATATAGTCGATAATTTCCGGGACGTCGGCGATCGGGGACGGATCGACGGGCTTGCTGTAGCGCGTCAGTTGCGCCAAACGAATCCCGTCTTCTTGCTTCGGAGCTTCGGCGCGGTCTTCGTGACAGCCGATGCAACTGTTCTTTTCGCCCGGCATAACCGACGTAAAGGAGTGCATGCGCTTCACGCAACGACCGTTTTCGTCCAACGCGACAAAAAAGAGCGATCTCAACGCGGGCGCGTTGAAATACGCGGAACCGTCTTCCGACACGGGCACGGAACCAAGCAAACGCTCGACGGAGAACGCGCCGCCGCTCGACGTCTCGGACATCGCGCCGGAATAGTTGATAGGCTTCGGCAAGACTTCGTAAATCAACAGTTCTTTGACCGTGCCCGGCTTCAAACCGCTAGTCTTGCGTCCGCTGTAAAAATTACTCAAAACGAAAGTGCCCGTCGACTTTTTCGGATCGGTTTGATCGGCGATAATCGGCTCGCGCGGTCGTTCCATAACGGGGCGCGGTTCTCCGATCCAATATCCGGCTTTGACGTCGGCTTCGGGCAGTTCGTAAATCGGCGTAACGTTCCCTTCGCCGTCAAGTAAGACGATTTTCGTACGCGACGCGGCGAGAAAACGTTCCTCGGAAAACGCCCACGGATCGGTAAAGTCGTTTGTTTTCGAAATAAAGGTCACGCCCTCGGGCGCGTCCGGACCAAGCGTCGGGGAGAAAAGCGCGATTCGCCCGTAATGTTCCTTCATACCGTGCCCCGGCGAAAAAACGCCGACCGCCTTCCCAGAGTCGGGCACGGATTTCGCGTCGAGAAAAACGCCGCCGGGCTTCTGATTCCCGTAATAGACCATCTGTTTCGTTCCGTCGGGATTCATCGTCCACAAGTGGTGAAACGTTAAATGGTTGCGGTCGACGTATTCCCAACGCATATAGATAATTTGTCCGTTGGCAAGAGGCCAAGGCGTGTTGTCTTGTTCGACGTTGCAAGAGAGTTCGCGGACGTTCGTTCCGTCGGAATTGCAACGGTGAACGGTCGCGACTTGCGAAACCCAACACTGAACGTAGCGATTTACGCGCGACGAGCAGAAAACGATCGAATCGTCGGGCATATAAGACGGCTCAATATCGTCCCAGCCGTCGAGTCGATCGCCGTATTTCTCTTCTCCGCCCGGCTCGAGTCGTTCTTTTTCCCAACCGGTCAGACGCTTAAGGTTTGAACCGTCGAGATTTATTTCGTAAAGGGAATAATGATCGGCGCCCTCGGGCAAGTAGGAAAAGACGATTTTTTGCCCGTCGTAATGAAGTTGCGGATCGCGAATATTTCCTTTAGGGTCTTCGAAAATTGTTCGCGTCTCTTTCGTTTTCAAGTTGTAAGCGCGCAACGCGCCCCCGGAGCCTTTGGGAAACGTCCAGCTGTTTTCGTTGAAAGAATAATATCCGATGTTGCCGTACCAATGCCCGTCGATACTCGGCTTGCGCACGGCAAAAAGAATTTCGTCGGGCAAGCCCGCGTCTTGAAAATCGGCGATCGTCGCCGCGACGGAGGCGTCGTTCGGAGTCGACTCGTCGGCGCTTAACCAAGCGGCGGACGCGACGCAAGAAACGACGAACAAGAAAAGGACTAGAAAACGCGACATTTTCAACCTCTACGTTAAACCTGTACTTTCCCCACTTTTTAAGAAATAAGGAAAAAATACACCCTAATTGAGGTATACAAAAAGGGACTCGTTTAGTATTGTAGACAAAAACACACAACCCTACAATCCTAGCGAGTCCCCAATGCGCGAAACTTTCGTCCCACACGACTTTATTATAACGATCCAAAACGTCCTTAGCAAGGGGTTGCGTTATTGGTTTGTCGAGATTTTTTTCTCAGCCTTAACGGTTTGCGGAACAGTTTCGTCTTGGATACGCAACTCTCACGAAGAGAAGCGTTACCGTAAGTTTTATCGTTATCTTCAACGTCTCGGACGATTCGACGAAAGGATACAAAACGCCTATGGCGCTTGGCTTGTTTACTTTTTTGAAGACTTCTTGCAAAAAGAAAAAGTTGTTCGTTTAGCGCTCGACGACACGCCAATCAAACGATACGGTCCCAAAATCGAAGGAGCTGGACGTATGCACGATCCGACTAATGTAGCCGATAAAAAAGCAAAATGTTACGGACATTCTTGGGTTGTGCTTTCGCTAATCGTTGAACATCCGAAATGGGGTGCGCTTAACTTGCCGTTACGTTGGAGGTTTTATGTTCCCCAAAAAAATTTGGAAGAAATCGACGAAGCAATTCGACCCGAGTTTCAAACGAAACTTAAAATAGGAGAGGAACTTGTAAGTCGTTCCTTATCAACGATTAGAAAAGTAACGGACAAGCAAATTCAATTAGCGTTTGACAGCGGTTATGTTTCCGCCAAATTATTCCAAGCGCTGGACGAGTTGTGCGTCAAAGTCGTTACTCGATTCAAAAATAACACAAATTTTTACAAACTTCCTGAACCGCCTGCAAAGGCAAAACGTGGACGCCCTCGTATTTACGGCGACGGTTTTAAACTGAAAGATTGGATCGAAAACAAACAATGTGAAACGTTTAGAGAACCTTTGCAACAATACGGCGGAGTCAGAAATGTCGAGTTTAAAACGATGATCGCAACGACGCGAATAACGAACGGTCGCCCGATTCGTTTGGTTCTGAGTCGATATATTGACGACGCTAACGCTAAAGATTGGCGAGTTTTTGCGTCGACGGATTTGAACGCGACGCCGCAA
>JAZRWW010000012.1:0-18604 GCA_045599865.1 Thermoguttaceae bacterium | reverse complement strand
AAAAAGGTAAGCGTTCACGGATAAAGTCTGGAGCGGAACCCCGCCGTTAGGCGGGCGTGGGAGCCGCCGCTTACATATCCGCGGGCGCCCTCATAACCAAAAAACAGTGATTTTAAACAGTTGAAACGTACGGGATTTTTACCGCGTCGCGCGATTAACGTTTTGCGAACCGACGCCATCCGCCGATATATAATCGGCGGCTTCCACGCCCGCGCTTACGCGCGGGGTTCGCCCAACGGGGTCGGTTCTTTATTCTTCTTTGACCTTCAGACCGACCCTAGCTTGAATCGCGTCCCAAATCCGCGACGCAAGCCGAGGCCGTTTCGCGTCGCAAACGCCCGCGCGACGTTGGCGAGCCGCAACATAACAACGAAGGATGGAAGACAACGTCGCTTTCAATCCTTCGCGAACGTCTTTAGGAAGGTCGGCGCTTTCCAAGACGTCGCAAGCGCCGAGCGCCGCTTCGATCGTTCCGCTTCCGTCTTCGTTTTTCTCTTTTGACGTTTCTTCGCGAAGCGCGTCGGCGTATCGCCTCGCGACTTCCAAGGCTCTAAGCGCGACTTCGCGTCGCGGTTGCGCGTTCTTTTTCGGTTCTCACATACGTTAATCGAGCCCTCCGGCTTTCGACGCTTTTTCGATGGTCCATTGAAGCCAATCGACCATTTCGTCAAGTTCCGCGTCGTTTGCCGCTCGTCTCTTTTCGCGCAACCATATAGGCGCCGCTTCCAGCACGCGGCGCTTTAACGCCGACGCGCGCGTTCTCTTCGCGCTTCTGAACCGCCTGAGGAACGCTTTTGCGCGTTCCTTTTCGTCTTTTTTCTTTGCCCGTTTTATCCCCCTTTTCAAGGAACCGCTCCGCGCCTTTATTATTATACGCGTCGGAAATCAACGCCAAGGGGGGATTTGGACGGCGTGTCTCTTTGAAATTGTTCCTTTTGTTTTGTCTATTTTTCGTATTTTAAAGTCAGACTCTTGAAATTATCGATTTGTTTCGTTATAATACGTCGGCGAGTTGGAACGTCGCGTGTCGTTCCCATTAAATTTCCATAATCAACGTAATTTGTGTTTCCCTATGAAAAAAATGAAATTAACGACGTCGTTACTGGCGTTTCTCGCGTTGTTTGTCGCGCCGTTGGCGACGTCGCGCGCGAAAGACTGGGGCGCTAAAGAATCCTTTGCGGTCGTGAACCCTGTCGCGCGCTCCGAATACGCGCAAGTTCTTTCTTTATCCGGCGAATGGAGTTTTACGAACCAGGCGTCTCAAAATTATCGTCTTGGCGTCGGCGAGGGCGTTTGGGGCAAGTTTACATACGACTGGTCGACGGCGCGCAAGATCAACGTGCCGGGCGCTTGGGAAGCGCAAGGGGTCGGCGAGCCCGCGCCGGGTAGAACTTGGGACTGCCTCTGGGATTGCGGCATGTGGGATTTGAACAACGTCTACGTAGGGCGCGCGCTCTATCGTCGGACGTTCGACGTTCCAAAAGAATGGGAAGGAAAACGCGTCTGGCTGAAAATCGGCGGCGTCGCTTCTCAAGGTTATTTCTGGATCAACGCGAAACGCGCGGCGTTCGTCGAGACCTATTGCGGCGCTCGAAAATACGATATTACGCCGTTCGTTAAGCCGGGCGAAACGAACGAAATTACCGCGCTTGTTCGCAACGACGTTCCGTCTCGACTTGGACTTATCGTCGTCAACGAGAAATTCGGCGGATTCTTCCGCGACGTTGAAATCGAAGCGACGCCCGACCTTTACGTCGACGACGTATGGGCGCGCGGCGACGTCGCGACGCGATCGGCCGACGTTCGCGTTTACGTCAAGCGAACCGACGCAAACGGTCAAGCCGTTCCGTTCTATGAAGACGAGCTTTCTCCGAACGATCGCGACCAACTCGCGACGTTGCGCGCGAACGGTCTGAACGTTCAAGCGGACGCCGGACGCGCCTATTCGATCGAGAACCTTGGATCGGTCGAGGTTGCGATCAAAACGCTCGACGGTCAAATCGTCGGTCGCGCGGAACAAAAGGGCGAAACGAAAACTTCCGCTATGGGCTTGCCCGAGCCCTTCCGTTTTTCGATTCCGATTCAAGACTGCCGACTTTGGACTCCGGAACAGCCGAATCTTTATCTTGCCGACGTCGTAATTAAAGACGCCGAAGGAAAGGCGATTCACGGCTGGACGGAACGTTTTGGCGTTCGCGAATTGAAAGTCGTCGGTCGTCAATTCTTCCTGAACGGCAAGCCGTACTTTTTGCGCGGCGGCGGGGATCACAACTACGATCAAATTAACTTGACGGAGCCGCCTAGTCGCGAGCGTTTCCGCGAGCATTTCAAGACGTACAAGGAAGCCGGTTTCAACTATATGCGTTTCCATACGCACAGCCCGTTGCCGGAATATTATGAAATCGCCGACGAAAAGGGAATTTTACTCCAGCCGGAACTTCCTTATTATCACGACGTGACTTGCGAAGGGTTTGAATTTAATCCCAAGCGCGATATGTACGAACTGTTCCGCACGAATCGACGTTACGTCTCCTTTGCGACTTATTCTTATGGGAACGAGGGCTATCTTGGCTCGCCCGTCGACGTCCAGCTCTATAATTGGGTTAAAACTTACGATCCTGATCGTCTTGTAATTCACCAAGACGGAGGAACCGCTAATCGACCCGACGATTCCGACTATACCACGAACGGAACGAGCGGCGCTTCGATTATCAATCCGTGGCCGACCGGCGCGCACGACGACGTCGATCGTCCCTTCGTCGCGCACGAGTATCTCAATCTCGCGATCAAAATGGATCCGCGCTACGAGTCGCGCTTTACCGGCGTTCGAACCGCGCCCGTGAGCGTCGACGCGTGGAAGAAAAAGCTCGAAAGCGTCGGTCTGAACGAGGAATGGGGCGCCGCGTGTATCGCCGCTTCCGAAAAATTGCAGGGTATTTATCAGAAACGCGGTCTTGAAGCGGCGAGAATCGATCCCGCTTGCGACGGCTATCTTTTCTGGTCCCTTGTCGACGCCTCGATTCCGCAAGGTTCCTGCGTCGCCGCCCAAGGCTATCTCAATCCGTTCTGGGAACCTCGCCCGAACGGTCTGCAACCGAAAGAATTCTATCGATTCAACGGACCGACCGCGCTTTTAATTTCGACGGATCGCGAAGCGCCGATTCTTGTCAACGGCGACAAACTGAAGGTCGAATTTAAGATTTCGCATTACGACGCCGAGTCGATTCCCGCCGGAAAGCTCCGCTGGTCGTTCGTCGGCAAAGACGAGAACGGCGCCGAATTCGCGCCGATTACCGGCGAAGTCGACTTTGACGAGATTCCCGCCGGTTTTGCGGGCAAGATCGCTTCCGCCGCGATAGAAATTCCCGAAAACGCCGTCAAAACGCCGTCGGCGTTCCAATTTAAAGTCGCGATCGATCAGAAAGTCGACAATAGTTGGAGCTACTGGATTTTCCCGAAACGCGAAAAACGCTCTTTAGCGGGCTTCGCCGTCTCGCGCCAATGGTTCAACGCGTTTGACAAGCTCTATTCGGACGTCGAGAAAATCGACGAAAACGCCGATCCGAACGACGGAAAAATTTGGATTCTATCTCCGAACGAGCCCGAGTTCTATGTCGCCGTCGCGCAAGGACGACGCGTCTTCGCAATTTCGCCCGCGTCGACTCAACCGAACGTTTCGTTAGGCTGGTGGTCCTTGGGCACGCAAGTCGGCACGACTTTTGCCGAATCGCCCGCGTTCGGCGGTTTCTGCAACTCGAACGATATGACGGAATTGTGGTTCCGCCTTATTCGCGCGGGCGCGCCCGACTTGGCGTCTAAGCCTCTTGGAACCGCCTTTGAACCGTTGGCGGTCGGCGAAGGGCGCGACTCCTATTATTTGTACTTGGGTCAAACGAAATTCCGCGACGCGAGCGTTCTTTCGTCCTACGCGATCGATTTGACGCAAGACGCGCCTGAAGCGACCGCGTTGCTTGATTCGTTGCTCGATTACGTCGCAAGTCCCGCCTTCGCGCCGAAGTCGAGCGCTTCGTCCTTGAAATTTACGACTTATCAAACGCCCGACGGTTCCGTCTGGGGATTTGACAAACTCGTAACCAAGACGGGCGATCAAATTCAATCGTGGAAGACGCTTTACGAAGAAGACGCGATTCAACTGAACGCGCGCCAACTCGAAAAAGGCTCCGAAGTCGTTTGGAAGACGAAAGCGATAAAAGACGCGTCGAAAGAGACGACGACCTTTGTTTTTATCGGCGCCTTGGGATATTGGTCCGAAAAGAAAACCGAAGGTTTCGAATTGAGCGTCGACGGCGTAAACGTCCTGAAGTTCGACTTGCCCGAGAGCGGAGACGCGAAAGTCGGCGAGAAGAGCGAATGGAAATCGCAAGACGGAAAGGCTAGCTTGACTTTTGAAGTAGGGCGAGTCTCTATGCCCGGTCCCGATTACTTCGGCGTCTTTACGCTAGTAGTTCCGACGGAACTCGTCAAAAACGCCGACGAGGGCGCGACGATCGCCGTTAAGTCGCTTGGCGAAGGAAGTTATCGCTGGTTTGCCGTGAGCGACTATCCCGGCTTACGAGCGGAAAAAGAGGAAAAAGCGGAATAAAAAAAACGACGTCTTCGACCTATTCGACGGTCGAAGGCGCCCTTTTGAACGCTTTTCGCTTCAATATTTTGAATTTAAAGATTAAAGATAACCGATAATATCGTCGATCGGCGCGTCTTCTTGCGGATTTTCGTTAGGCGTCGCGTCGTCGGACGTCGGCGCGCTTTCTATCGGCGCTTCTTCTTGCGTCGGAACGGCGCTCGGCGTTCCTTCCGGCGCCGCGATATAGCCGGAAACGCGCGTCAGCAATTTAAGTTGCGCTTCGACGTTCGTCATTGTTTCCGTCAGCGCGTCGACTTTCGCTTTCAAATCGTTAATCGAAGAAGTAATTCCTTCGAGGTCTTGCGGCGTGATCTGTTGGAACGGATTGTTGCGCGTCTCGGCGAGACCGTCGCTTTCGAACCAAGCGCCCGGCGTCAGGCTCGTTTCGACAAAGTTCGGATCCGCCAGTCGCGGCGCTTCGTTGGCGGCGTAATTCGCCAACTGGACGAGTCCGGCTTCGCGCAACAACTGAGCCGCTTGATTCGCTTTTCGTATGCGCGCGGCTATGTCGCCGAGCGGCGTCGTCGCGTCCATAAAATTGGGCAGTCGATTCTCGGGCGGAACGCTAAACTGATCGGCGGACGAGGCGTCGAACGACGGAATCGTCGGCGCTTGCGGCGCGTTGGACAACTTCGAATCGATTTCTTTCAGTTGCTCGAGGATCGTAGCCTGTTCTTGACGCAAATTTGTCGCAAGCGCCTCGTCGCCCGGCTGGAGCGCGCGTAGCGTCTGTTGAATTTGACGGTACTGTTGCGTCAAACCTTCCTTTTGTTCGCGTAACAAACTCGCTTCCGCTTCGGATATTTGCGCGCCGCCGACTCGCGCGGCAAGAACGTTCGAATCGAGCCCCGACGCGTTCAATATTTGTTCGCGCGAAATTCCCGCCGACGCGTTTGCGTCGAACGCGTCGCGTCGATTATAACCTTGAGTCATAGCGTTCATAGCGGACGTCGGGTCGTTAGAGGGAAGGAGCCCGGCTTGCAAGTCGCGCGCCTGACGATACGCCGCAAAATTGCCCGTCGTCGCTTCGAGGCGTTGGATTTGCGCTTGAACGCTCGCAAGTTCGTTAATGATTTGACGTTGTTCGTTTTGTTCTTCCAACGACGTCGGCGCTTTTTGAAGACGCGCTTGCAACGCTTGCATCTGCGAGCGCAACGCCGCCAATTGCGAATCGTCGGAAGGCGCGGCGTTCGGATACGGCGCGCCCGGCTTTGCGCCGACGCTTAATTTAAACGGATCAAGATTCGCATTCGGCGAAACGGGAGCGGACGCTTGGGAATCTGGCGTCGGAGTTTGCCCGACGGCTAATTCGCGCGTCGAATCGAAAACGGGTAACGCCGCCGTCGCGAACGCCAAAGCGCACGCGCCGCTCGTCGCGACGCATAGACGTCTAATCGTCGTTTTTTTGCACGCCATAATTGATCCTCCGTTAATGAGTTGCTTCGTTGGGGCGAGACGCGACCGAACAAACTCGCGCCGTTCGGATTAATCATAATATCGTCGACGCGATAAGCGACTCTAACAAGAAAAAACGAGTTGTTTTTTCCTTTTCCGACTTTGAACGACCAATTTTTTGGGATTTTTTGAAAAAATTTTTTATGTTGTTTATAACGCTTGCGCTTACCGATTGTTGGGCTATATTAGTGTCAGACGGTTGCGTATGCTACGAAGTTGGCGTTACGAGTTGGTTAACGCCGCCAATCTATGAGTATTTTTATATTTCTTGTATTATATATCTTGATTTTTTTTTTTTGATCTATAATAGAACCCGGTTAAGAGGAACGTCGTTGATCAACGACGTTTTTTGACGACCGTTCACGTGGAAAAGCGCGAGGGAATAGGAAAAAAAGCGATTCGGTCTCGTTAAAACGTTCGCGCCAATTTCCATAAGACGTAATACGCTCGCGGGTAACGCAGAAGATTGAATCGACTGTTTACCGTAAGCGGTCGTTTTGAGGTTAGTGTCGACTTTTGAGCGTTTTCTCAATTCAAAAGGGGGAAACGCGCGATTAAGGAAACGAACGCAAATGAAAAAATCGATTATTGGGGCGGTCTTATGCGTCGCCGCTCTCGTTATTCTTGTCCAAGCGCCGTCGGCTAACGCCGATTGCGGCAAAATGCCAATTGTTTACCATCAATGGGTGATTCCTGTTCCTCCTCCTCCGCAACCCGTCGTTATTGTCGAGCCCGCCGTCAAGCCGCCTCGAAAGTCCGCCTCGAAGAATTTGATCGGCGAAAAAAATAACGACGTAAAAAACAAGCAAATTCAAAAGGCGGGGCGCGACGTTATCAATGCGACCGTGAACGGCAACGACAACAACGTTACGATTAACGTCTATCCCGGCAAGGATTCCGTATGTAAGCCGGACGAAAAGTTTGTTCCTCTTCCGTCATACGAACCGGCCGTCGTCGACGCTAGTTCCTCGCAAGAAGCGGGAACTGGATTTGCCCAAGGATCGATCGTCAACGTCGGGCACGATTGGGTAACGACGCTTAATCAAGAGAATCTGGAAAAAACGACCGATTTTTATAATCAAGGTCTGATTCAAGATTCTGGAATTAAAGACGTCGTAGACGTCGCCGCGAATTCTATAGACGAAAGTAACGTCGGCACGGTCGCATACGGCGACGACGCCTTTGCCGAACCCGAGCAACAAGGTCTAATCGCGTGGAACGGGTCTGAAGAAACGTTGATTCTTTCTACAAACGAAGAAAATTTGATGGGCGCCTCAGGCTCTATGTTGAGCGTTCTTCCCTTGCCGGGCGCGCCAATTTCGATAGAACGCGCTAATTTAGACGCGTTTGTCACCGCAAAAGCTTGCGTCCAGAAAAAAATTGCGGAGAAAAAGAACGCCGGAGAAGTCCAAGAATACGGCGTCGTTTACGAC
The DNA here is from genome assembly GCA_045599865.1 of Thermoguttaceae bacterium. Lineage (GTDB taxonomy): Bacteria > Planctomycetota > Planctomycetia > Pirellulales > Thermoguttaceae > RUG369. Next base: position 11,071 of record JAZRWW010000012.1, on the reverse strand, counting down.
ACGAAAATTGGATCGCACAATATTTTCGTCTGGAAGATTGAGAGCGGCGAAGATTTTGCCAAGGGCGTGCAAGGTTACGTCGCAAGTAAATACGATTCCAAAGCCGCCGCGTTGATTACTCCGAATACGCTCAAAACCGTCCAATGGTATTGCGACAAAGGTTACAAATATTTCGCCTTTGACCTTACGCTCGTAGAAGCGGGACAGACGGCGACTAAGGAAGCTATCGCGTACAATTTCAAAGCTCCCAACGTGTATTTTCCGCTCGTTATCAGCAAGGTCGGCGGCGCTAAGACGGCAACGACGGTCGATTTGATCGTTTTTTCGAAGGGAAGCCTCAACCTTGCGATGGAAAAGTCCGTGCAAGAACAAGTTAATGTCCTTGGCGGTAAAGACGGAACCGTCGTTTTTTCGAACGAGGAACTAAAGCAAATCGACGAAAACGTCGCCGCTCGTTTTGCCGGAGAAGCCGAAGTCAAGGGACGCGAATTCATTATTCGCGGGACGCTCGACCAATTTGACGACGACTTCCTTGCCGTTTCCGCGCAATAACGTTTTCCCATTGAGAGAACTGATAGGAGCTTCAAATGAACGATCGATTCGTACGCTTGGCGTTTGTATGTTTTGTATTTGCGTCGCTTGGAACCATCGAAGGTTTCGAAGGAAAGACGTTTCTTTCAAGAACGTCGAACGACGCCAAAACGACCGACGAGTTTGTCGCGCCGAGCGACGGGTCGGTTTTTCTTGCTCCAACGTTTACATACGCGGAATGGATTAAGCTGGATCCCGAGAAAACGTGGTTAAACGTTGATATTCTTAAAGGCGAATCCGCAACCAAGGAGAATAACGACGTTGAAGCGGGCGTTTCCGACTCTAAAGTAAGCGGCGCAAAGAACGCGTCTAACGACGAAGCTAAGAACGCGCGGAGCGATGCCGACGTCGATAATTTGACGAAAACGGCGAAAACGCAGGGTAGCGCCGCTGAAACTGACGAAACTGAATCCAAGGAGTCAAAGAGGAAAGACGTACAGAAATCCAAAATAGAAGAAAAAACGACGGAAAACGTCGTACTTTCGGACGACGCGGAACTTTCAGACGACGCGCCGTCTGAAGGGGCGGAAAAGGAAGAGAAACTCGAAGCTGAAAAAGCGGAAGAGTCAAAAAAGAACGAATCCGAAGATAAAGACGTCGAAAAAGACGAAAAAGAATTTGAGGACGAAGCGACAAATTCCAAAAAAAACGACGAGGAAGAAGCTCTGAATTCTGAAGACGAGCGGAACGGTTCCGAAAAAACGAAAGACGAAGACGACTTGGACGCCGACGAACGGATCGACGACGATACGCTTTGTTCGATAAAGCGACCGAAATTGACGCGGAGAGGCGAACGTATAGAAGGCGCTTTTATACTGCAAACTTGTCAACGCGCGGTTCTTGTTTGGAACGGACGCGTCAACGATCAAGGAGAAGAATTGCTAATCGTCGAGTCCGACGAATATGCGAAAGTCAAAGAAAACGACGTTGTTTTGGGGATTTTGCCTCTGCCGGGCAAGCCGTTGGAAATAACTCGCGCCGGAGATGATTTTCACGCGCTACGCAACGCTACGATCAGTAAAATTCAGGAGATAACAAAACCTGGAAAGATTGCTTACGAAGACGATAAAACGAAACAAAGCAAATTTCCCTCGTATTGCGTTCTAGTGGTCGAATGCGATAATATTGTTATGTTTGAGGATCTCGTCGAGGCAAAACTTTGCGAAATATTTGGAGACGTGCGCCTCTCGCTGTCGGATTCGGAAAAAGAGACGTTGAAAATTTATTCTGAACGCGGAATTCGTTACTTTGCGCTTGACGTAGCCGAGATTGCCGGGAACGAAGACGCTAGGAAGGCTCCGTTAGCGTTTCGTTTCAAATCGGATAAACTCTACTATCCAATGCAAGCGGCGAAGATCGGCGCGCAGGATTTTTTGGCGCTTGAAATGATCGTCTTGACCCCAAAGAAAATTGTCTGGACGAACGGGAGCTGGCTGGAGCCCGAAAAACAAAAAAAATCAAGAGTTTTTGTCGATGCAATGGGAAAAACGACCGTTGGTTTTAGGATCGAAGAATTAAAGGAAGCGGCTCCGATCGTTGCGAAGTTCTGTGAAGAAACTCAAATAAGCGAATTAACTTCGCGAGATTTAGTCGTTAGAGGGAGCGCTGATCGATTCTCGGGCGATTTGATTATGACGAACGCAGAATAACGATTCGAACGACGTTGGACGTCTTTCGCGAGAGTTTATGCGCGTCCTCTGTTTTAGCTGGACGTTAAACGATTGGGTTAAGATTTGGAAATGAATATGAAGCGTTCGATTCACTATGCGTTTTACTTTGTATTGACCGTATTGACGTGGGCGTCCGTCTGTTCGCCGATCGCTTACGCGCAAAATTCAAAAATTTACGTCCTGTTTATCTGGGGAATGGAAGACGAAAAAGTAGCGAACGTTACTCAAACAAGCAAGGAAAAAATCGAAAGTCTATTTCTGAAGACGTCGAAGTCGCATCCCGGAGAATTTGAGATGTCTCGAATCGAAGGAAAGGCGGCGCATCCGCAAAACATTATTAACGAATGTAAGCGAATCGCGCAAAAAGCCGGACCTAACGACGCCGTTTTGGTTATTGCGTTGACCCATGCGGCCGTTGTTCAATATCCAGACGGAAAGTTTCGGCACGCGTTGGCGCCGCTAGCCGAATCTAGCGAAGAAATGAAGCTCGAAACGTTAGGAATAAGACGTGGCACGATTATGAAAATATTGAAATCGTCGCCGCATCGTCTCAACATATTGGCAACGGATTCTTGCTCGGGCGCTTACGTAACGAATCGTCAGGGAAGGCCAGGTTTGCCAAGCGAATCTAAATATCCGAACGAATCTTATCTTCTTTCCGTGTTACGTTATGCAGAGGGCGACTTAAATTTCAATTCGACAAGACCGAGATCGCCCGGAAGACCGGCGGAACTGGCGCGCGGATACGCCGTTCGAGATTTAAAGGTCGGGGAAACGACTAAAACGCTTGAAAAATATGAAAACGGTCGCGAGAAACTTGACGATCATGAATTAGAGAATCTTCGCTACGGAGGCACCGTTTTTGCAAACGCGTTTATAGCGGTCGCTTCCAGATCAAATTACGACAAATCCGAAGTCAATCTGAATTCGTTTTTCAAAGTTCTTAAAGACGAGCAACATAAATTTTACGACGAATGGATTGGATATATGATTGCGGTAGGCGCCGGCGGCGAAGCCATTTATCAAAAGACGCAAACGCTGACGAAATACGACGACGACAGCGTGCCGATCTTTGAACAAGACGACGCTCCCGCCTCTTATTGATCGTAAAACGTAACGATCTTTTTGATGAATCGCCTTTCTCGAATCAATGGGACGCTAACGATGAAAAGTGAAAACAGAACAAGAATGCTTGCCTTTCTTTTATTTTTCTTCACGATCTCGTCGTCGACCTTTCTCGGCGCGAGAGCCGAGGAAACTTACGTCCCAAAATCACGCGCTTTGATCGTCGGCGTTTCCGAATACGAAGACGGCGTCCGTTTCCGTTCGCTTCCTTGGGTTGAAAACGACGTCGAAAAAGTGGAAAAAGCCTTTGAAAAGCTGGGCTTTGAGACGACGACGGTTAGTTCTAAACGCGGTTTTCCAACGTTGAAGAACGTGGAAAAGTTGATCGAGGAAATTTGTGATCAAACGAAGGAAAACGACGTTTTAGTCGTTTATTTTAGTGTGCACGGCTTTGCTTTTGGAACGGAGCAAAAGACCGATTCGCAAGAGTCTTACCTTGCGCTCAAAGACTCGAAGTGGGACGGCGCGGCAAGTAGACCCTATTTCGAAACGTGCCTTTCCGTGCGTTGGATTCGTGAACGGATGCATCGGACTTCCTGTAAAAACGTCTTGCTTCTGTTGGACGCGTGTTCTTCCGGAGGCGCGCGCGCTCCTTACGTCGAAAGTTTCCCTGAAAATTGCGTGAAATTAGAAGACGGCTCCGACGTCGCGACTTTTGCTAGTTGTCGCGCTTTCGAAAAGAGCGAGCGCGTTAATATAAACGGTCAGACGATTTCTTTTTTTACGTATTGGCTTCTTCAAGGGCTCGGCGGATTTGCCGACGAGAATCTTGACGGGACGACTACGACCGAAGAACTTTTTGGAAATATTGCCGCCAACGTTGAATGGTGTAAGGTAATTAGCAAGAAATTGCCTTCGAAATCGATTCCCGACTCGCAATTTCCGATGATCGTTCAAAGTAGTAAGCCGGGAAGTTGGAGTGGAACGCCTTTCGAGTTGCTGAAGACGATCGGGATTCTTGCATCTGAAACGGCGGTCGACCAAGTTGCCGATCAAATTGTTAGTTACTGCGATTTAATTAGCGTTTTGTCCGAATGCAAAGTTCGAGTCGACGATAGAGATTTTCAGGGCGACGATGCGATCTCCTTTGATTTTGTAGAATCAGCGGAAGAAAAAGCGCGAATCGAAGACGAGTTGAAGTCTTTTCTTACTTGGCTTCCTGCCGAATTAAGGAAGGCGTTGCGAAAGAAGGGCGGAGACTTAGGGTTAAATATCGACCCCGATGTGCAGGAACGCGACGCCGATATGAAGTTGAGCGCTGTGGTCAATTTGAAAAAAATTGACGATCGTTTTTATTTTGCGATTACTTTTAAGATAAAACTTCCGAAATTTGACGGACTAACGATCATATTGAAAGCGCTGATCGCCGAATCGTCTGGAACGAAGGATCTTGGTCCTACTCTAAAATCTGACCCTCCCGTCGACCAATCGGAAGATTCGCAGATTACGACGGCTATTGTTTTGCCAAGCGTCAGTTTTCACGTTTTTTCTTCTAGCGGCGAGCGTTTTGAGCGTGAACCGTTTTTTCACGACGGGGCGACTTGGATTGAATTGAACGCGGGCGAAACGTTTCAGATAAAAGTCGACGCTCGCGATGCGACGAACCAAGATTCATACGTCGGGATGAAGTTGCTAATCGACGGAGTCGATTCGTTAAATCCCAAACGTTCGATTTATTCTAAGCAACCCCGGCTCGTTTATCACGAGGGTAAAGAGCAAAAAGCGACGTCGGGAAACGACGCGACCTCTTTTACGGAAGACGACTGGAAAGCGTCGTTAGAATCTGCCGGAATTTGGGCTATTAGAGTTGAGAGTCCGAGTTACGTTAAAGGATTTCAACATAAAAAGGGGATCGAAGGAAAAGCCTATGAATTCAAAGTGGAAGAGCGCGAACAAAACGGAACCAAGTTTAAAAACGATATTTATAACGACGACGAAGTCGGTTTGATAACGTTTTGTTTTGTCGAACTTAAAAAGAACGAATTCGAAAGAAAACCAAACGACGTAATCGTTGCGCCTGGACGTGAAATATCGAGTCCTACGGAGATCGTTCCGTATTCTCAAACCGGCAAAGTTTACGGAACGTTGCGTGTTCGTTACGCGTCGCGTGAAAAAATGAAGCAATTAGACGTTTTAGCTCCGAAACCTGTCTCACGCTGAATAAACGGACTGACGTTTAAACCTTGCTTAACTTATTAACAATCAATGTATTAAGACGTAGTTGAGCATTATATTTGGAGTCGTTTTTTCTTTTCTTTCTTGGTAAAAAAAGGGAGTTTTTATAAAGAGCAAGCGTCGGCGTTTCCGATATTCTCTCCATAATATCTAGCAATCTTTCGTTATGTTTAAAAAGTGTCGCATAACGTTGGAACGTAAGGGAATACGTTTGATAAGAACGCGTTGAGGAGAGTGGAGACGGATATGTCGAAAAAGGAAAAGACAAGAAGAACTCGCAATAAAAAAACGTTTCTTTACGCTACGCTTTTGGCGTCGCTGGCGTATTGCGGGTTGCATACGCCCGACGCGTATGGAGTAAACGCAAGCGGAGGACGTATTTTCAGAGCGCTGGCAAATTCAAGTTACGACGCTTCCGGAATTGGCTCGGGCTATTCTTGGAACGTTTCCGGGGTCTCGTCGGGCGCCGACGTTCTTTATGTTCGTTCGCAATCTTCGGACGTATATTCGGCGTTAGATCAGCACGAGGAGCTGGCTGCCGGAATCTCGCCGCTCAAACGTATGCCTGATCCCGATAAACCCAAGCCGGACGGACATAACGGTCGCGACGCTTCGGGCGTGCTTAGAGACGCCGGTTTCCAGACATATTATTACTCGTTTAACGGTAAAACTTCGATCAACAACGGTTTGGTCGACGTCGAAACGTATCGTTCCGACGATTACATACAATCTAGAATTGGGGGTATGGGATTTGTTTCTTGGCGGGATCGCCAAGGATCAGGCGTTGTCTTGCACGCGGGATACGGTCGAGGACATATGTCCCAATCTTATGATAGTTCGCATGAATTCGGCGTTTTGGGCGATTTCGTGGAAGCGGAGGATATAGAAGCAAAAATACGACTTACCGACTTTCAATTCGGCGTTACGTTCCACAGGCAATTTGACAACGGCGTTCTCGCGTCGTTACGTTTTGACGGAGGCGCGCAAGATTACGGCTGGGCGCGCAATCAGGAACAAATCCTGACCTATGACGAAAACCGTAATGAAACCGTCTCGCAAGTTTATCAAGCGGCTTTGACGGGGAATACTTTTAAGGCTAGTTTTACGTTGTCAAAAGAATATGATTTCCATAACGGTTGGACAATGCGTCCTTTGGCTTCGATAGAAAGCGCCTGTTCGTGGATTTTTGCCGGCGTCGAAAGCGGAACCGACTTCTCCGACCTTATTAAAGACGGAGAGATGCGCGACATATGGAAACCGTGGCAATTGAACGACACGTTGTCTTATTGTCGAAATATGGCGCGCGTCGGTTCTATTTTGGCGTATGACGACGAGGGATTTGGAATCTACGCGCAAGCGTTTTATGCGACGCAACTTGGCGGAAGAGCCGCTCCGTTTGTGTCGATTAGCGACGTCGCCGGAACGGAAGGCGCGCAAGTCGAAGGGCAAGGGTTTGGACGCGATAGTTTGCAAGTAGGCGTGGGAACGCGTGTTGCGTTGGATTCCGCTAATCGTTCTAGTATTGCCGGCAATTACGACGTTTTCTGTTATGAACGGGGCACGGGACAGACAATTAGCGCGATATTTAAAACGGCGTTCTAATTGTCGTTAAAAACGAAAACTAACGTTGAGTCGTAAGTTTGACGGAAGAGACGAAAGCTTTTTTATGTTGGACTTACGACCGTTTTGCGTTGACGTCGCGATCGTTTACGCCGTCCTCGATTATGAAAAAAACGTGTTAAATCTTTGTTTAATTCACGATGCGAAGGCTAAACTTATGAAAATATGTTTTCGGACGCCGTTTGATTCGCGCGGCAATCTATTGTTCGTATGCGTCTTGATTTTTCTTATTTTAACGCGAGGTTCTTGCGCGGTATTGGCGAAAGAAAACGAGGAACGGAATTCGATCAAGACTTGGAACGTCGTTTTTTACGCTCCTTGGAGCGTCGGCGAGCATTTGCAGGAAGTCAAGAAAAACGTCGACGAATTCAAACGTATTCTTGAAAAGCAACCAAACGCAAATTTGCTGTTTTTCTCGCCCTTTGAATCTGAAGAACGACGCGCGACTAGCGACAATCTTGAAACGCTTCTGAAGTTGTTTGCTTTTCCGGACGACGATATTTTGAGTGCGAACGGAACGCGCCTCCCCAAATTACGAAACAGCAAGACTCAAAAAATCGATCTACGGTTCTTTATATGCGCGACGACCGAAAACGGCGCTTTGATATTTCCAAACGAAGAGACGACGAAAGACGTCGACGATAATTTCTGGAAACAAGCGTGCGGCGTAGTAGACTTTGTCGCGATTTTTAGTTGTCTACGCGACGTCGGATCCAATAGGGCGCCCGACTTTAATCGTCCTCTCGAAGCAAAATATCTCAAGGCGCCTAAAACGAGCGAGTTAAGCGGTCGAACGTTTGGTTTTGCCGCGAATAATTCGATTCGGGACGACGCTTATTTTGCCGCCCTAATCGACGTGTTTAACGGAAAAGCCGACGGAAACGACGGAAGTCGCAGAAACGGGGAGACCTCGTCGTTTGAGGCTTTGCAATACGTCGCCTCTTATCGAGGCCATTCGTTTCAGGACGAAGAAAACGTCGTTTTACACGGAGAATCTTACTATTTAGCGGACTCAATATACGGTGAAGAGAAACCGGCGGATCCGAAATTACTCCTCGAACTTGCCGCGCAACTGAATTCATTAAAGTTAAAAGGGAACAACATAAACGAGGCGCTTTTAAAAGAGACGAAGACGCGCGCTTGGCAAATTACGCTAGACGAGACTCCTGCGGAACGTTTTCAATCTTTACAAACGTACGACTCGCAGTTTCATAACCGTAAATTTGAATGGAAAGGGAAGTTGGAAGTTCTTGATATTACGCTCCGAGGGGGATACGAATACCTCTATTTGAAAAACGGAGACGGAGCGAGCTTTTGGATTCGTTTGGTCGATTTCGAAAAAATTACCAAGGAAAGGCGAGGACGATGATTACGCATAACGTGAACAAATCGATTTTCTTTTGTTGGGCGCTTGGCGTCGTTTTTTTTTTCATTTCGAACGCCGTTTTGGCAGAATCGAAAACTTCGATCAAATACGCGTTGCTTTTTGGCGTGCAGAAATTTGAATGCACGACTTCTCTCGAGGGACCGGGAAACGATCTGAACCTTGTTAGGAAAGAATGGCTTGATAAAAACGGATTTCAAGCGAACAATATCGTCGCGCTCTGCGACGCCCCAAACGTTCCGTCTAACGACGTTCCAACCAAAAAAAATTTTTTTGATCGATTGACGGAAATTGCAGGCAAGATGAAAACGGGCGACGCGCTTTATATTGTCGTCGCGACGCACGGCGTTTCTTACAAAGGCTTGAGTTTTCTTCTTCCCAAAGACGCCAAAACTGATAATTTCGACGCTCTAAACGGCGAAGACGACGCGCGAGAAATCGATAAATATTGCGAAAAGAATAATTTGATTTCCGTCGCTAGTCTGCGCGCTCGACTGAAAGACATTAAGGGCAATATCGTCGTCGTGTTAGACGCTTGCCGCGTAAACAAGGGCTCTTCGAGGAACGACGTAGGCGAGTTCCAAAGAGAATTGACCGACTTTTCTCAAAAGGACGACGGAACGCTGGTTCTTTTGACGAGTTGCGGACTAACCGAGTTGGCTAACGAGCCGGAGATTGTCGCCGGAAAACATTACGGACTCTTTCTCTATTATCTCGTCGAAGGTTTGCAAGGAGACGCCGACGTCGTATACGGAAATTACGACGGAAAAGTTTCGCCTCTCGAAGCGTTCAATTACGCGTCGGCAAAAACGCGACGCACGGCGAACGACATAAATAAAAAACAGTCGCCGAAGATTAGTTACGCCGGGAAATCGTCTCAAATTAAAGAAATCGTCCTAGCGGATTACGTCGTCAAGGATAGGAACTTTCCTTTTTTCGATAGAAGCGATACGAAACTTGTGTTGGACTTGGGAGACGAAATATTGCGAAACGTCAAAGACGCGAGTATATTTCAAACGGGAATCGCGAAGACGATTCAGGGTTTTGATTACGTGTTGAAAGACGATCCTAATTCGAGAAAAGCGCGTGAACTTAGGGGCGTCGCGTACAGAATGGCGGGAGACTACTCCAAAGCGTTGACCGATTTTAAAGCAATCAACGAGGATATGGTTCTGTTTGTAGGAAAGGAGGAAGGAATATGCGCGTATAAAAAACAACTGGGCAAGGATTCCTTTGTCAAGGTTTATAATCAAGGTCTGGTGGAATGTTTTACGGGCGCGGATGTTTTGGTCGTAGCGGAAGTCGACGTTCAAGGCGAATGGTTGCGCATATCTCGTGTGAACGGCATAAATATTGACAACTTCTCTTATTGGGTGAAAAAAAGCGACGTTTTATGGACAAAAGAGCGAGCGAATATTAACTATAACAATAATGTTAGCTATAACGACAACAACGGCAATAGTCCAGCTTCAGGGGGCGATATCGTTAGATCTGGTCAAATATTATCGCCGATTAATTAGCTTCGCTTGACGTTTTTTTTAAATCAACGCAACGTAAGAATCGCCGTTAGCACGCGGTGATTCTTACGTTATGTTTGTCCTAAGACGAACGTAACGACAAGATTTTTTGCGCGACTTTCGTGAACGCTTACGTTTTTTCTAAAATTCAAATTGTCGCAAAGTTCGTCCGACTAAATTCTTGCAAATGATCGCGATTTTGCGTTGGTCGGAGCGTTTGACCTTTTATACTCATTGCCCTTGAATTCTTCCACCCACCCCGGAATGACTGAAGAGCCTTTAAATCCTCATTGGTTAGGAGTCATAGAACTGGAATATTTCAAGTACGACGAGTATAATTCGCTTGGTTTGTAATTCCGCCTCAGTCGCAGGCTCGATCTTTCGCGAACCGATCCAATCCGCATATCTTCGATATGCGGATTAACGCGCGCCGCTTGCGCGTCGATTCCTACGCGACGTTTATTCTGAAATTAAAGCGTCGTTTGGAAACTTTGCATAACATTCTGCGGACGCTTATCGTAATTTCAACGGCAAATTATCGCGCCGATTCCGATTCGCGCGTTTGTTTGGAACTTAACGGGAGAATACGGCGATTTGGCAATAAAAAAAGCGCGCCGAAAAACCGACGCGCTTCTTCTCGATTATTTAAACGACCGCTATTTAAACGACTGCTACGTCTTGCAGACTACGTTTTAGAAATCGCCTCCGAAAGGATCCTCTTCTTCTTCGTCGCCGCCAAACGGATCGGAATCTTCATCGTCGTTCGTCGCGGGCGTCGTCGTTTGAGCTTCGTCTTCAGTCGCAAACGGATCGTCGTCTTCTTCGATCGTCGTAGTCGCGTCTTCTTTTTCCGTCGCAACGTCTACGACCGGCGCTTTTTCAGGCTCTACGACCGGCGCCTTTTTCTCGGCGCCTTTGACGGCTTCGTCTTCTTTGTTTTGTTGCGCAAGAATACGCGCGTTCGCTTCGGCGCAAGTTTCGCAGTGGCG
>JAZRWW010000011.1:0-20653 GCA_045599865.1 Thermoguttaceae bacterium | reverse complement strand
CCAAAAGAGGAAGCCTCCGACGGGTCTAATCCGATCCCGTATGTAGATTCCAAAAGCGCGGACATTCGCAACCCATCCGCCTGCAATGCAGGCGGCTTTCGCGCGCGTCGCAAAGCGACGCGATACGAACCCAACGTTTTTTACCGCGCCCGTCAGGTTGATAAAAGGTTAGGCGTCAACAACGCGCTATTTTCCGTGAACGCCTACGATTCAAGAGCGTTAAACCGACGTCTTTGATCGCGCGCCATCGAGCGCCGAAACGATCCGCGTATCGTTGATACGCGGCTTTCCGTGAACGCATACGGCTTTTTACTGTTCGCGAGGTCTTTTAGTAATTCAACGTATTAGCTTTTTACTGTTCGCGACGCCTTTTTGGTAATTCAACGTATCCGCGCGCGTTGATGCGCGGCTTTCCTTACGCGTCGAACATCGCGTCGACAAAGGAGTTAGGATCGAAAACGGCGTAATCGTCTTCCGATTCTCCAAGTCCCACGTATTTCACGGGCACGCCGACTTTTCGACGAATTGCGACCGTCGCGCCGCCCTTTGCCGTGCCGTCAAGTTTGGAGAGGAAAATACCCGTGCAGGAAGCGGCTTCCGTGAAGATTTTGGCTTGATTGACGCCGTTTTGACCCGTCGTGGAATCGAGAACAAGAAAGGTCTCGTGAGGCGCGCCCGGTATGATTTTTCCGACGACTCTCTTGATTTTTTCCAGTTCGTTCATTAGGTTCTTTTGCGTTTGCAGGCGTCCGGCCGTGTCGATAACGCAGAAATCGGCGCCGACTTCCAACGCGCGCGAGACGGCTTTGTGAGCGACGCTGGCCGGATCGCTTTGAGGGGGACCGACGACGATTTCGACGCCAAGACGATTCGCCCAAATTTTTAATTGATCGACGGCGGCGGCGCGGAACGTGTCGGCGGCGCCCAAAACGACGGTTTTGCCTTCGGAACTCAAGGCTTTTGTCAATTTGGCGATGCTTGTCGTTTTGCCGCTGCCGTTGACTCCGCAGAAGAGAACGACCGTCGGTCCCGACTCCGCGAGGCTTATACCCGGCGAATCTTGACGCATTAACGCTTTGAGTTCGTTTTTGACGCTCTCTAAAATTTCCTCTTTTTCGACGACGCGTCCTCGATACTGCTCCTTGATTTTGTCCGTGATTTCTTTTGCGACGTCGACTCCCATATCCGTCTTGACGAATATTTCAAACAGTTCGTCAAGGAACGCCTGATCGACGTGCCGACCGTCCAATTTGAAAAGGTCGCGAACGTCGGTTTGCAACACTTGAACGGTTCGATTTAGCCCTTTTTTGATTTTGTCGAAGAATCCCATCGCGTCGTTTCTTTTCTAGCGTGCTTTTTGGCGCTCGCGTTGTCGGTAGGTCGACGTCGTTGTTTGATTTTACGTCGACGTCGACGTTTTTGACGTCCAAAACGTTCCTTATTTGGCGAAATCGATCACGCTTCGCTTGTCCCGAAGGGCGTCGTCTCGACTTTGTCGACTTGATCGAGAACGCCGTTTAAAAAAGCGCGCGATCCTTTGTCGCCAAAACGCAAGCCAAGATTGATCGCTTCGGAAATAACGACCGGCTTGGGCGTCTTAAGAAAGCGCGTTTCATAAGTCGCAATTCGCAATATGCTACGATCGACGACGTTAGTTTGCTTCAACGATCTTTTGTCGAGCGCTTCGTTGAGAATACGATCGACTTCCGCGCGACGATCGATTACGCCCTCGAAAAGTCTTTTTGCGAAGGAGAGCGCGTTTTCGCGTTCTTCGCCCGAAGGGAACGTTTGCGATTCCGCGCAGTACAACTCCAACGCTTCTTCCCAGTCGTAGGGCTCGCTACGATTGAGTTCCATTTGATACGACGCTTGAAACGCAAGGACTCGTCCAAGAGACCGCGCTTTATAGCCGTTGACGTCTTTTCTTTCGCTCATCAATAAATCACTGGTTTCTAAAGTTTAAACAAACGCGCGCTTACGCGTCGCGCGAACAAAACTCGCCCGGCAAGCCGCCGATTCCAGAACAAACTAGCGCGTCCGCGCGTAATCGATTCGTTTTCAATCCAAAACAACGTTTTAACGGAGCGTTTTTATCCGAAGGCGCAAATATTACGGCGTCGATTCGTTACTCCCCAACCGCCGAATTATATTCGGCGGCTTACCGTGAAACGCTACGGAATTTCAAGAACGACGTCTTGAGTCGTCCGATTTTCCCCCTCGTTTGCGCGAGTTGTCTTTGGAACGCGCGCCTCCTCCAAACTTCGACTTACCGAAATTCGAACCTTTGCCGGACGGCGAGCCGTGCGAGCCGCGGTCTTTTTTGAACGAATCGCCCCCTTTGCGCGGTTTGGAACCGTCGGCGTTGAAACGTTCCTTAGGCTTGGAACGGCTCGAATCTTTACGAACGAACCAATTTTCGTCCTCTTCTTCGTCTTCTTCGTCGTCGTCAATTTCTACGAGCGAATCGGGATCGACGTCGACCGTTTCGAAATCGCCGCGCAGATAACGTTCCGAATTTCTGGCGATAGAGCTAAATTCGCCGGAGCTAAATTCGTCGGAATCAAGTTCCAATTCGGGCAATTTGCCAATTAAATCGATCATTTGAAGCGCGACTTCCGCCGCTTCGGCGCCCTTGTTGCCCGGCTGTTCTCCCAAGGTTTTGTCTTTGCAGATTTCCGCTTGACCGCTTCGCGCGAGCGCCTGTTCGACCGTGTTGCACGTGATAATTCCAAAGACGACGGGCAAGCCGTTTTCGGCGCCGATTCGCGCCAGTTCCGAACTAACCGCGCTATTGATATATTCGTCGTGTTGAGTTTCGCCTTTAATGACGCAACCCAAACAAACGACGGCGGCGTAATCTTCGTCAAGCGCGAAACGTTGAGCGATCGTCGGAATTTCAAACGCGCCCGGCACGTAGACGACCGTAATTTGATCTTCGGAGATCATATTTTCGCGGAATTTTGCCAAGGCGCCCGCCAAAAGATTGTCCGTAATCGAACGATTGAAACGCGAAACGATAATCGCAATTTTACCAACGTCGCCCGGCGCGCAAACGTAACCTTCGTATTCTGTCATTTTTTTGTCGCTTATTAGGAAAGAAGGGACTTCGTCGCCCTTCGAATTGTCGCATAAAACAAGGGTCGTTTTCGAACGAAAAAAACCTCTATTAATTTTAACAGACGGTTAAACGTCGACAAGGAGGACGCCGCCGCCGATTTGTTTAACGCCGATTTGTTTAACGCCGTTTATTTCTTGTCGCTCGGCTCTATTGCGGAAGGATCGGATTCGAACGCGCGCAACAACTCGGCGTTGTTCGACGTTCGACCGATTTTATCGAGCAGTTCCTCGATCGCGTCCGTCGCGTTTTTCGTTTGAATATTCTCTCGAATTTTTTCAAGGAGAACGCGTTCCTTTTCTTCGACAAAATCTCTACAATCCCTCGTCGAACTTTTTACGACGTTGATCGGCGGCCAGATATTCTTATTCGCAAGCGTCGAATCGAGCCAAAGCGTCGCGTGTCCGACGCTTTGCAACGCGTCTAATTCGAGTTGCGCGTCGAGGTCGTCTTCGTTCCAAAGGGACGTCGCGACGATCGTGAGCGATCCTTCAGGGTCGATTTTTCGCGCGGACCCAAAGAGCTTTCTAACGTGTTGCAACGCCGACGTCATATTTTGTTCGTCGCGTTTTTCGTCGCGCCAAGCGTCGACGATGCGCGTCAACGAGTCGACGAATAAGACGACGTTTTCGCCGTATTCGACCATTCGCTTGGCTTTTTCAAAGGCGGTGTTCGCAATTTGAACGTGGCGCGCGTTCGGCTCGTCGAAGGTCGAACCGACGACTTCGCAACGGTCGTTGGCAAGTAGGCGTCGCGTTTCCGTCAGGTCTTCAGGGCGTTTTTTGACGAGGACGACGAAGGCAAACGCGTCGTCGTAATTTTCAAGAACCGCCTTGACCATTTTTCGGAGAAGGGGCGTTTTGCCGGATCGCGGCGGACAGACGAGCAACGCGCGTTGACCGAATCCGAAGGGCAAAACGACGTCTAACAGGCGCAGGTCGCGCCCTTGCGAGGATTCCGACGCTTCGAGCAAGGAAGGGGAGACGGACGAGGCGTCGAACGACGAAACTTCTCCTTGTTCCGCTACGATAGACGATTCGCGCGTCTTGGGCGATTCCGACGTTTCTTGCGCCCCCTCTTCGACCTCCGGCGCTTTTCCTTCAAACCTGAGCCGTTTTGTCGGGCGAGCCGTCACCAAATCGTCAAAAAAGGGCGTCGACGCCAACAAATCGGGCTCTCGACCGTTCACGGAGTCAATACGCAACAACGCGAAGTAACGTTCGCGTTCCTTCGGAGGACGTATTAGCCCGGAAACGACGAGACCGTTTCGAAGACCAAAACGCCTTATTTGGCTCGGGGAAACGTAAACGTCGTCCGAACAGGAAAGATAACTCGTTTCTACGCTGCGTAAAAAACCGAACCCGTCGGATAAGATTTCAAGAGTGCCGACGCCGAACATAAGTCCCGCTTGGATCACGCGTTCGCGCAACGCTCGCTTGACGATCTCGCCGCGAGGATCGCCGTCGAGTCGGCGCGCGTCTTCGATTAGCTCGTATATGGACCTTTCCCGCAAAAGAGCAAGTTCTTCGGAAGTCGGCTCGAACGCGTCGTCGATTTGACCGGCGTTTTTGCCGTCGGGCGTTCCATACAAGGCGCCTATGCTCGATCGATCGTTGCGTCGAGCGCGTCTCTCGGCGTATTCCTCCGCAAGAGACAACGGCTCGCCGTATCGACCGACGGCTCCGATCGACGGCTTAAAGTCGGGTCGACGACGAAAACTTTCGCGTCGTCGGTAGTCGTTGCGTTCGAAGGGAGCGCGCCGCCCGAACGAATCGTCGTCGTTTGGGCGATAGGTTCCGGCGAATTCGGAACCGTTCGTGCGATCGTAATAACCGCGCGCGTCGCTCGGTCTGAAATTTGCGTCCCGTTCGAATCGAGTTCGACGCGGTTCAGTTCTTCCCCCTTGAAACCGCGTCGCGTCGGTCGTTTCGCGTCGTCCTCTTTGACGCGAGAAATCGTCGTAATTTCCACCGGGGAACGTCCTTGAATTACGACTCGGGCTTGTCGGGGCTTCGCGTCGACTTCCGTATCTATTGAATCGATAGCGATCTGAAGCGTTTGTTCGACGATCAAAAGACGACGAACGCTCGGTAGGCGTTCCTACTTTGCGATAAGAGGACGTCCAGTCGTCGGAATCCCAAACGCTTCTACTGCGTCGTTTGTTTCGGGTTTCGTAATCTTCAGACAATTTGTCGTCGTCGTTGGACGCCGGGATTTCGTTGGGAAGGACGTTTGCCGCGCGCCGCAAAGAATCGCGAGACGACGTTTTTGTCGCGAAGGCGTCGTTTGTCGTGAAGGCGTCGTTTGTCGTGAAAGCGTCGTCGGCTTGGGGCTCCGTCGAATTATCGTCGGAATCCTTGGGCGAATTGGCGACGGTTTGACGACCGACGTCGTTCCAACGTTCGAAATCGTCGTAATCGGAACCTAACTCGTCGATACGTTCCAAGTCCGAAGCAATTTTGTCCCAAGCGTCGTCGACGTCCGAACCGTCGCGTTTACGCGGAACGCGCGAAGAAGGCGCCTTTTCCGACGCGTCGAGACTTCGAACCTCGCCGGAAAAATACGAATTGGGCGAATGCCGAAAGGAGGAGGAAAAACGGGAATCCTCGGTAGGTTTCATTGGAAGTTCCGATATGACAAGGGATGCAATTATCAGTAGTAAGTCGAACCGCGTTCGACGTCTTTTCATTCGCAAAACGCCTGTAAATAATATTGCGAACTTTTCTTTTCACAAGGAAAATAGGGAAGGGGAGGGAAAGGAACGCTAACGACTCTCTTTTGAGGGCGACGTCGCGTTTAGGCGAATTTGTTTTAATATTTCCTGCAACTGTTCTGGAACGCGCGAATCGTCGCGATCCGTATGGACGACAAAATCAGAGCGTTCCTTCTTGAAATCAAGGGGAAGTTGACAAGCCTCGCGACGTTCCAACTCGCCTTCGCGCCAACCGCGCGCCGCCGCTCGTCGAAGGCGCGTAGGCAAGGACGCGTCGACAAAAACGATATAATCGACTTTGTCGTTCCAGCCGTATTCAAATAAAAGCGGAGCGTCGAGAACAGCAAGGGGAACGTTTGGAACGCAAAGTTCTCGGCGCCATAATTCGTACTTAACGCGCAAAAAAGGCGCGACCGTCTTGTTTAAAAAGTCGAGTTCTTCGCGTCCCTTGGACGAGTTTTCGAAGACTATCTTCGCCAGCGCGCCGGAGTTAAAGGCGCCTTGCGCGTCGAACGCGTCCGACCAGCGCGCGCGTAGAATCTCAAGGAAATCCTTGCGCGAATAAAGGCTTTTCGCCTCTTTGTCGGCGTCGAAACGAACGGCGCCCAACGCGACCAACGCGTCCGAAACAAAACTCTTGCCCGAGCCGATCCCGCCGACCACGCCTAAAATCGTCGTTCGTTCCAATTTTTCTCTTTCAACCGCGCCGACTTTTCCAAAGCGCGGACGTCCGTCGGCGTAGTTCCTCCGCGAGGACTCGTTAAATCGCCGCGCTCGGCGAAACCGTAAACAAAGCCTTTATTATTATGACTTTTTTAGGTTCTTTTTCAAGTTCTCGCAGAAATTTTTTATTGGCGATTTTTGCGAAGCCAAGAGAATGAAAATAAATTATTAAAGAGTCTCCTACAAAAACTGCCTAACGTCAAGCGTTACGATTCGGAATTTTCCCGAATCGTTTTTTGTAGATCGCGCGCGTCTTTCAGGCGTTCCGCGTATACGGGGCGAATTTTATCAAATTCCGCATAAATCGCGATCGCTTCTGAAACGCAGTTCGCGGCGTCTTCGTATTCTTTTCTGTCGGAGTAAAGATGCGCCAAATTAAGTAACGTGTTCGCGAGGTCTGGCTTATAAGCATAGGAATTTTCTTCCGCCAACGCGCGTCGTATTTTCAACGCTTCTTTATATTCTTTTTCCGCCTCCGAAAGACGATTCGTGGAATAATGAAGATTCGCCAAATTATTCAACGTACCCGCGAGGTCTTGGTTATATGCGTTTGGGTTTTCTTCCGCCAACGCGCGATATAAAACCAAGGCTTCTTGATAGACGTTTTCCGCCGTTGAAAATTCTTTGTATTTAGCGGCAATATCAGCCAAGTTATGCCATTGCGAAGGCTCGGAAGGATTCAGTTCCAAATAGGCGTTAAATTTAAACTCTTTCCTCCTGTTTCTCTTCGCGGCGTTCCAATACATACAGAAATCGCAGTTGAACGTGAAATTATACAACTTTTCCAAGACGTCAAAATCAAGCAGGAAAAGACGCAGTTCTTTCCAAGACTTTAGCTGTAGATATTGGAACGGAACTTCCTGAAGCCTTCGTTCGTTTTCGGCTTCCGGCGTCGAGAATTTGTCGATCAACAGGCGTCGCGTTTCGACGATTTTTTTGGCGTATCGCTTCAAGACGGCTTGACGGATAAAATCGTGCGCGAAGGCATATCGCCCGGAACGGTTCACAAGCTGGGCGTCGAGCGCGCAAAGGAAGGTCGAAACGGTCAACGAGTCGTCGTAATCGGAAAGGGCGCCGAGTTCGTTTTCCGTGAGTCCGAATCGCGCAACGGCGAGGAGAAGCGCCAATTTTTCGACGATTCCCTTGCGTTTTTGCGGATTCGTTTCGATAAACTGGTCGTTCGATTCGAGCCGTTCGAAGACTTTGTCGAAAAAATCGTCGACGGACTCGGCGCCGACGTAACGATCGATTTCTTCGTCGAATTTCTCGAAGATTCCGAAGACGCACAACTCGTCTAAGAGCGTCTTCAAAACAAGGGGACTGGACGCGAGGGAAAAACTTGAAATTTTTTCCGCTTGTTCGGGCGTTAGCGCTCGACCTCGACTCTTTAGGAAATCTTCGACGATCTTTTCTCGGCGTTCTTTGTCCAGCTCTTTAATTTCGCAACGGTTCCAGCCTCTTCGTTCGATCGCTTCGAGCGTATGATCGGAATCGACCGTCGACAAGAGATATTGCGCGCGTTCCGGCAGTCGCGGCAACCAGCTAAGTTCCTTGGCGTCGTCCGTTTCCGAAAGCTGGTTGAGCCCGTCGATAATGAAAAGGAGTCGTTTTTCGGGGTTGTCCCCCAGAAATCGTCTGACCGTCGCGTCAAATTCGTTGGAAAAGTCGTCGAGCGTCTTTTGTTCGAATTTCAAATCGAGCGAGGACTCTTTTTCCGTCGCGACGTTCGGATCGAGCGATTCCGTCAGACGACGCAAAATATTGGCGGGCAAGTCGGAATTTTCGCTTGCGGAGACGTAATGCGCGACGATTTTCACGTCGGGAAATTCTTTAGCGCAAACGTCTTTCCAGTTCGCCAAGAGCGCGGACTTGCCCAGCCCGGAGGCGCCGACGACCGCTTGCGTTTGGTCGTTCGATTTGACAAAGGCGCTCAACGCGTCGTAGTCGTTTTGACCGGCGACGTACAGTCTTTTGCGATAGCGTTCGAAGGCGGCTTGTTCGTCGTCTTGCTTTTGAAGCCAAGAGTACTTTGCCGTCGCGGGGAAATACTTGTCGAGCAGTTCTTTCAAGACGGCTTCGACTTGCGTTCCCAAATCTTCCGGGGAATCGTAGTCGGCGACGGGATATTTTTTTTGATCGCGCAGTTTCTTTTTGAACGATTTCAGCTTTTTGGCGGAGTCTTCGTCCTTTTCTTGATGTTTGGGCGACGTTTCCATTTTGTCGGAACGAAGCCAGAATCTAGCGTTTGTCGTCGTCGTCTCGTTCAGGGCGCCGAATTGGAACCCGATTTCGCATATGCTCAGACCGTTCTTGACGTTTTCTTCCAAGAAGTCAAAGTCTTTGAAGACGGAAGAGTCAATTTCTTCTTTCTTGGGCTTCCAGCCGTAGCGTTCGCCTACGAATCCGAAAAAGAAGGGGCGCGAACGTTCCACTTCGCGCAAGCAGACGCCTAAGGTCTTGCCTTGTCTCCCTTGCTCGGCGGTGACGCCCCAACGCAGGTCGATCGGCACGAACTCGACGTCGCGTTCCTTGCATAATCTGCGGATACGCGGGAAGACGTCTTGAACGAGCTGATCGCGCTCGCTTTGCATATCGTCGAACGTGGAAGAAAGAAAGACGCGGAAGACGCGGTTGCGAATGTTTTCTTGCGCGCGTTCGGAATAGGTTTCAAGATTCATAGCGTCGACCTTTGGCATAAAACTGGGCGCCGTCGCGCCCTTTGCATTAGAAGGACAAGGGGAACAAAGCGCCGTCCTTGGCGTTTGATTGGGCGGTTTTTCGTAAACGATCGCGAAAAACGCAAAGCCGACGATAGCAAACCGCGCAAGAAAGGAATTGGGAACGACCGAAAGCGACGTTCGGGGAATAGTCAAGCTCGCTATTTTTTAAAAAACGCGACTTTGTGTTTGAGCTTGTGATAAACGACGATCGCGAAACGTGAAAAAATATCCTTGCTGTTCTCGTCTTGCTCAAAGAAACTCACGAAGAGATCGCAGGCTTCTTGCGGAGATTTGACGCGCGTCATACCCGCGCCGATCAAAGGCAAATACACGTCTTCCGTTTTCCTTTGGCGATAGAAGCCGAGAATCGATTCCAAACATTTTTTTATGTCGTCCGAGGTCGTTAGCGGTCGTTTGTCGTCGTCATAGTCGCCGACGGCGACCAAAAGGAACTGCGTGGAGTCTATTTCGTCTAGCCACGGCAAAATAGAACCGATTTTATATCGATTAAGGGACGTTCCGTTTTCGTCTTTTTGAACGTCGTCGTCGGTCAAACATTTTTTCAGACGAAGGTCAAATAGTTCCTCAAAAGTTTTTTCGCCGTAAATCGACCGCATCCTTTTAAGCCATTTGCCGTGAATGGAATTGGGATGAACGACGAACCCCGGATTTCCCAGTTCAATAAATTCCATCGTAAATTGTGTGTCTACTGGAATTACGACAATTTTGAGATTCTTTTTTTTCAGGCGGGACGAGAACGCGATTTTCAACAAATCGCCGTAAAAAGCCTCGACTATTCCCTGATTGCCCTTCCATATTTGGCGCCTTTTGAAAACGTAGCCGTATTTTTTTTGTAGAAAACTACAAACGGCGAGCAGAGCCGTACAAATTGTTACAAGCCCGGAAACGTAAGCTATCATTTTACCCCCATTCATTCCGTTTTTCTAACTTTTTTCCTATGTGAAAATCAAGGAGTTTGTTCGACAAAACGTCGGCGCAAAAACAACTTGCTTGGCGCTAAAACGGCGCAAAACAAACTTACTAATTTTACAAGTTCTCGGATCGACCGCCGACTCCCCTTCGGCGCCTTCATTATATCGCTTCAAAAAGGCTTTTACAAGCCCCCGTTTTACGTTGGGCGTTCCTTTGTCGCGTCCTCTTTTCAGACTTCGGAGTCCTTAGGATGTTTTGTCGAGTCAAAACGTCGGAATTCGTCTTGAGAAGACGCGCGGTTTACGAAATTGACACGTCGCGCGACTGAAAATCAAGAAAATAATGATTATGTCGAGATTCGACGCGCCTTTTTTTGTTTTTTATGAAAAAGTCTTTGCTATGGTCGTCTCGTATGTTAAAATAAGCGAAGCTCGGGGTCGACGACAAGCGCGAGCTTGACGCGAGATAGCGGTTTGCGGACGAACGCGTCGAAACATAAGACGTTACCTTTGAAATTTTAGGCGGAGAAAAATGGTTTCAATTTCGGTGGACTTAGAGGGCGGGCGCGATTACGAGATTGAAATAGGTCGGGGCGCCCTTGATCGCATTGGCGTCAAACTTGCGTCGCTTGGCGACGTATCGCGAATCGCGTTGACCGTAGACGGAAACGTCGAGCGCCATTACCGCGCGCAAATATGCGACGCGATTACCGAGCGCGGACTCGACGTCGACGTCTACGTTATTCCGCCGGGCGAGAAGAGCAAGACGATCGATTACGCCTATTCTCTTTGGGAGGGTTTTTTGGAGTCGGGGCTCGATCGTCGCGCGGTCGTGGTCGCATTGGGCGGCGGAGTCGTCGGCGATCTTTCCGGATTTGTCGCGTCGACGTATATGCGCGGCGTTCGTTACGTGCAAATTCCCACTTCTTTGTTGGCTCAAGTCGACAGTTCGGTCGGCGGCAAGACGGCGATCGATCTTCCGGGCGGCAAAAATATGGTCGGCGCGTTTTATCAGCCGCAGTTTGTGCTGATCGACCCGCTCGTTTTGAAAACGCTGGACGATCGGCAATATCGCGCCGGCTTGGGCGAAATCGTCAAATACGGCGCGTCTTTGGACGCCGAATTGTTTGAGACGCTCGAAAGGAACGTCGACAAAATCAACGCGCGCGACTCCGACGCGTTGGAAGAGATTATTGCGCGCTGTTGCGCGATTAAAGCGCGGATTGTCGTTGAAGACGAGCGCGATTCGTCGGGACTGCGCGCTTTGTTGAATTACGGGCACACGTTTGGACACGCGCTTGAATCCGCCTTAGGGTTCGGCGGGGCTCCGCACGGCGTCTGCGTAAATATCGGCTCGATTTGGGCTGCTAAGTTGGCGTCGCGTTTGCGCGCGCGAGGAAACGCGACGTTTGAGGCGATCGACGACGAATGGATCGAACGCCAGAGAAGATTGTCGATTCGTTTGGGATTGCCCGTCTCGATTAGGGATATTGGAAGAGAAATCGGCGATTCGGAAGATTTTACGCTCGAGCGGCTAGTTAAGATTACGACAAGCGACAAGAAAACAGAATTTGGCAAGTTGCGTTTCGTTTTGCCGATCGGACTGGGGCGTTCCGTCTTGACCGACGACGTTTCGGTCGAGGAGATTCGCGCGTTCCTTGAAGAAGAACGCCGTTTGGAATTGAACGCATAGCGTCGAATTAGATTGAAATTGCGTAGGGGCGCGGTGGAAAGAGAAACGGAAAAGGTATCGAACGACGGGAATTTTGACCCGCGAATACAGGCGTCGCGCGTCGCTCGGGCGTTTGCGTTTTTTTGTTGCGCTTTGTTCTTGTTTTGGACGGTTCAGATTCGAAGCGCCGCGAGATTTCCGAGTTCGGTTTCGATAGAGAGGGATTCGGCGCTTACGAACGTTTCGGAGGACGAACAAAACGCGACGCTTTCCCTGATTTCTTCGTTGGAATCAGAAAAGAGCAAAGAAGCAAATTCGAGCGCGTCGTCCGCGAAATTGGTTCTGCTCGTCGATTTGAATTCCGCGTCGAAGGCGGAGCTTACCACGTTGCCCGGCGTCGGCGAAGAGCTTGCCGGTCGCATTGTCGAGCGTCGCGAGAGCGTCGGGGCGTTTTCGGAGGTCGACGAACTTCTTGAAGTGAAGGGGATCGGACCTAAAAAATTGGCGGCGGCGCGTCCGTTTTGCACCGTCGGCAAAGGGAAAGAGCCCTAACTTTGACGACGTTCTTTTTAAAATTAAGTCAAAATATCCAAGAGACGCCGAAGCGTTCGAACGCGTCGGGCGTTTGGTTTGCGTTTAACGCGTCGTTGGTTTTTCGCGCCGTTGAGCGCGCAATATTGCAGGAATAGAATGAGCATTTACGATAGAGATTATTACCGTGAGGACCCCCCGCGAAACGGTCGACGTTTCGGAATCGGCTTGTCGGGCGTGGCTATTATTATCCTTCTGAACGTCGGACTCTACCTTTTAGACCAAGCGTCCGGCGGAACGCTTTTTCGTCGAATGGCTCTGAGCGGCGGCGCCGTTTCTAATCCGTTGCAGTGGTATCGTTGCTTGACTTACGGTTTTGCGCACGATCCGACGGGCTTTATGCACATTCTTTGCAATATGCTCGTTCTTTTTTTCTTTGGTCCGCATCTTGAACGCCTTTACGGTAAATTGGAATTTTCGCTCTTTTACGTTCTGTCGATTATTTTTGGCGGAATCGTTTGGAACGTGTTGAACGCCGGGGCAAACGCCGGGGCGCTCGGCGCTTCGGGCGGAGTAACCGCCGTCGTCATTTTATTCGCGATGAATTTTCCCAAGACCCAAATTCTTCTTTACGGGATTATTCCGCTTCCGGCTTGGTTGGCGGGCGTATTGTACGTCGTCTACGACGCGTTTGGCGCGCGACATAGTTTCGACAACGTGGCGCACGATATACATTTGGCGGGCGCGGTTTTCGCTTTCCTTTATTTCGTTTCGAAGATTCGTTTTGTCTCGTTTTTTTCGGACAAGGGCGAAGGAAGCAAAACAAAGAACGAGCGTTCTTTTTCCGTAATCAACGACGACTACGACTTTGACGAAAAGTCGAAGAAAAGCGCGAAGACGAGTTTCGGTTTTCGTTTTACGACCGACGGCAAGAGTTTTGACAAATTGGAAGAGGAAGTCGATCGTATTCTTCGCAAGATTCACCAGACCGGCGAGACTAGTTTGACGCAAGACGAACGCGAAACGTTGCGTTTGGCAAGTCGCGAATATCAGAAGAGACAGAAATAAACTTGACAAAGGAAACGTAAAATGAATCGCTCCCTTGTAATTGTTCTTGCGTTGTGTTGCGTATGCGCGACCATTCGCGCAAATGCGCAAAGCGCCGTTCCGCTCCTCGATATTTCGCAAGACGCGTCGAGACAGACCGTTATAGCCGCAGGAACGCCCGACGTTTATCAAGGGCATCCGTATCTGGCGCAAAATCCCGACGACTCGCTGTTGTTGGTCTGGTGCGTGGAACACGGCGGAGCGGCGGGACCTATCGCTAGAAGCGTCGATGCGGGAAAGACTTGGACGAGAATCGATCAAAACGCGCCCGAAGGATATAAAAAGCATATTAATTGCCCGAGCGTTTATCGACTTGTCGACAAAGAAGGCAAGGTTTGGCATTGGGTGTTCACGTCTCAGCCTTATATTGCGCGCATAGTTAGCGGCGACGGCGGCGAAAGCTGGGAGGAAAAGGAGCCCTTGGGATTTGCCAACGTGATGGCTTTTAGTTCGATCATACCCAAGCATCCCGGCGTTCAAGACGGAGAATATATCGGCTTCTACCATCGTCGACGCGCCGCCGACGGAACTTTGTTGAACAAAGAGCCTCCGACCGCCGGGCGTTTGGAAGTCGCCGTTTCAGAGACGAAGGACGCGGGCTTCACGTGGTCCACGCCTCGAACGATCGCGGACGTCGAAGGAAAAGACTTATGCGAGCCCTTCGCGTTTTGGTCGCCCGAAAAGGACGAAATCTGTTGTTTGTTGCGTGAAAACACGCACAAAGGGCGGAGTATGGTCGTTTTTAGCGCCGACGCCGGGGAAAGCTGGTCGACTCCCCAAGACGCGAGCTGGGAACTAACGGGGGATCGTCATATCGGCTGTTACGTTGGCGCCGATCGTCTCTTTATCGCGTTTCGCGACCAAGCGGTCGACAGTCCGACGAAAGGGCATTTTCTCGGCTGGGTTGGAACTTACGACGACGTTAAAAACGGTCGACCCGGCGATTACCGCGTTAAACTCCTTCATTCTTACGCGAAGCCTTGGGTCGGCGACTGCGGCTATCCGGGCGTCGCCGTAATGAAAGACGGAACCGTTCTCGCGTTGACTTACGTGAAATATCGAGACGACGATTGCAAACACTCGATCGTCGAGACGCGCTTTACTATCGACGAACTCGACAAACTCGCGCGAGAGGTTAAACGATAAAGGCGTCTTTTTGGCGCTCGGTTCTTTTTGATTATATTTAAGAACGAATCAAACGATGGACTCCGAATCCCCTTTGGAACCTTTGCAAACGTCCGATCAGTTCGAACAGGTCGAAATGTTGGAACCGCAAGAAGCGCAAAAACGCTTGATTGCGCTCGACCAAATTTTGCGCGTTCGATTTCGCGATTATTCGGTCGACGCGGAAGCGCTTGCGCCGTTGAACTCGATTTTGGACGCGAAGACGCTTGACGACGCGTTGGCTAAAGCGTCGTCCGAAAAAACGTTCGACGATTTCTGCCGGTCGATCTCGCGCGTTTGCGACCAGTACGAGGAACTGGCGAACTCGCGGCGCGTTCCGCTTCGAATTATGCTTTCGCAAGTTTTTAACAATCACGTCGCGACGGTTCTCGGCAAACGAGGAAAAATTACGGCGCAATTTTTAAAAACGTGCGTGCGTCGTATTTCGCCCAAACTTGCCGAACAGCTCGATTTTAAGCGCGCGAAATCGGAACCGACCGTTTTTGTGTTCGGAAACAACGTCTCGCGCATATGCGACTTGCTCTTTACTATTCCCTACAAAGACGGCAGAAACTGCTTTTTTCCGATAATCGTGCTAATGGAACATAAGTCGACGCCCGACGGAAACGTCGTGCAACAAATGTTGACGAGTTTAGTCGCGACGCTCGATTTTGCGAAGCGTTACCCGGAACGATTCAAAACGCCGGACGGAAAGTTTGTTTGGCCTTTTGTCGTTCTGTTTTATACCGGCGCGCAACAGTGGAACGAAGTTCGCAACTTGCCCGATTTGTTTACGACCTCGTTGAAGGAACTTGATCAAGAGTGGATTTTCAAATTACGGTTCCTGTTAATTTCCCTCGTTCACAAAAAAATTGACGCGACGCCGCCGATACCGGGCGAGGCAATTCCGCAGGAAACGTTAGACGAAGCGTTGCAAAACGAAGAATGGCTCGCGTTCTTCTTCGATCTGTTGCGCAAAGCGGAATTGTTGACGAGCAATTCCAACGCGACTCGCGAGGAATGGCTACGCGACGCGGGCGAGTCGTTGCGCCTACTCAAGGGCGCTTACGATCAGACCGACGAATACGACGCCGCGATTCTTGACGACGCGCTTAGTTTCGTCAGCACAATGTGCGCAAAAAAGAGTTTCGCTTTGCCGACGCGCGACGAATTTGTGAGTATTATGGCAAGAGAGGAGATGGACGAAATGATTCGTAGAACTTGGTTGTTGAGCGACGAGGAACGCGAAGCAGCCGAACGCGATGGAGAACGCAAGGGAAAACGCGAGGGAAAACGCGAGGGAAAACGCGAGGGAAAACGCGAAATACTCGCTCATATGATCGGCTTGCGTTTTCCAAAAGCGACGCCCGAATTCATTAAAAACGCGCTGAAGCCGTTCAACGACGGTTATATGAAAGAACTGTCGACGGCTTTAATGACGACCGACTCCTTTGAAGAATTTCAAAAAAGAGTTCAAACGTTGGCTCCAAGTTGTTAGATATGAAGTTTACGACGCCAAACGCCGTCGACGCGTTTTCCGTTTGAGCAGATCGTCGACGATTTTGTCTATTTTGAGGTGAAAAAATGAGTAAAAAAGTATTGATATTGTCGGGCAGTCCTCGTAAGAAGGGCAATTCCGATTTGCTTTGCGACGAATTTATGCGAGGCGCGGTCGAGAGCGGCGCCGAAGTCGAGAAAATTTGTTTGCGCGATAAAAAAATCGGGTTCTGCCAAGAGTGTCTGTATTGTCACAAAAGCGACGGCGTTTGCGCCGTAAAGGACGATATGGCGGAAATTCTTGATAAAATCGACGCCGCAGACGCGATCGTTTTGGCGAGTCCCGTCTTCTTCTATTCGATCGACGCGCAAATGAAGACGTTGATCGATCGTTGCTACGCGCGTTGGACGAAGATCAAGAACAAGGAATTTTATTATATTTTGACTGCGGCGGACGAAGCGTCTAACGCGACGGATTGTCCGCTCGAATGTTTTCGCGGCTTGGCTCGATGCCTTGCCGGTTCGCAAGAGAAGGGCGTCGTGTTGGCTAGGGGCGTCCTTGAAGCCGGTGAAATCAGAACGAAAAAGGAATTTCAGTTGGCTTACGAAATGGGGAAAAACGTCTGACGACTCGTCGCGCCTCTTTTTGAACGACGCTACGGCGCGCGTTTTGCCGTAGCTTGGCGTTTGCGTTTTATCGAGTCGCGCTTGACGTTGCGTTTTGTATTTTTTGCGTTTTCGTCGACTTGCTCGACGTTGTTTTTAAAATTCTTTCACTAATAAGGACGCGTTTATGTTGACTAATTTTAATTTGTCGCGTTGGGGCAAGTCGCGCTTGTCCTTGTCGACGCTCGGCGCGGTTATGCTTTTGGCTTTTTTGTCGTCGAGCGCGTATTCTTTTGCCGACGACGCCTTTGAAAACACGCCCGCCAATCCGAACTTTCGCGAAGTTCCACGCGACGAGGTCGCCAAAGCGATGGAAAATCTCAAGCCCGCCCCGAGGCTTCTGCTCACGGACGAGGCGATCGACTCCGTGCGAACGAAAGTGGAAAACGATCCGCGTTGGAAGAGATATTACGACTCGTTGAAGACGCGGCTTGACAAACATTTTAACGACAAGCCGGTCGAATACGTCGTCACCGGCTTGCGTCTTCTTTCCGTCTCTCGCGAGGCGCTCAGGCGAACGCTGGGCTGGAGTTTTCTCTATCGTTATACGGGCGACGCGAAATACGCGAAACGCGTTGAACAAGAAGCGGTCGCGATCGCCGAATTTAAAGACTGGCATCCGAGCCATTTTCTCGACGTCGCGGAAATGGCGGTTGCTGAAGCGATCGCCTACGATTCGTGCAAAGAGACTTTTTCCGTCGAAAATCGCGCGAAAGTTTACGAAGCGCTTAAGACGAAGGGCGTCGTGGAATCGATGAAAGTTCGCGGGTGGTGGAAGCGTAACACGGCGAACTGGAACCAAGTCTGCTGGTGCGGCAATTTGTACGCCGCGTTGGCGATCGCTTCCGACGGAGACGAAGCGGATCGAGAACTGGCGATCGACGCGGTATGGAATTCTGTCAACGGGGTCACGTGGGCGTCTTCGTCTTACGAACCCGACGGAAATTATACGGAAGGTCCCGGATATTGGGGCTATGGCACGGGGTTTAATCTTCTTCTTCTTGGCGCTTTGGAATCGGCGCTTGGCGAAGACTTCGGTCGTTCCGACTTGCCCGGCTTCCTCAAATCGATTCAATATTACGAACACGTGTTCGGCACGACGGGCGAGGCTTTCAACTATCCCGATTCCGGCGGCGGCAAGATGTTTGAAGCGACCGCGTTCTGGTACGGAAAGAAATTGAACGCGCCCGAAATTTTGTATAACGAAAATAAAGCGTTGCGCGACGCGCTTCTTAGGGAGCGCGGCGAGTTGGAAGGCGTCGCTCCGTTTGGCTCGTTGTCGAGCGATCGCGTCGGCGTTTGCGCGCTCTTGTGGGGCTCGGCGGTCGACGAAAACGCGCCGCTGACCGCGCCAAAAGAATTAGGCTACGTCGGAATAGGCAACAAGCGTTGTTGCGTCGCGCTCTTCCGCACGTCTTGGTCGAGCGACGGCGCTTATCTTGGGATCAAATGCGGCGCTCCGAACGCGCCCCACGGACATTTGGACGAAGGCGGTTTCGTTTACGACGACTTGGGCGTGCGTTGGATTGTCGAACTTGGTCCGGAAGACTACAACCGTATCGAACAGCGCGGTATGAATTTGTGGAATATGTCGCAAAAATCCGACCGTTGGAAGTTGTTGCGATACAATAATTTCGGACATAGCGTGCCGACGATCAACGGAAACCTACAAATAGCCGACGGACTGACTTCTTTTGTCGAAACGAAGATAGGCGCGTCCGGCGAGGCGTCGAGCGCGTTGATCGATCTTACGCCCGTCTATAAGAACGACGTCGCCAAAGCGACGAGAAAAGCGACGCTTCAGCCCGACGGCGCGTTGATCGTCGAAGATTATTTTGAGGCGCTCGACAAAGACGCCGAAATTGAACGGCGTTTCCTGACGAAAGCCAAAGTCGACGTCGACAAGGAGAACGTCGTTTTTTCAACGCCGGACGGAAAATTGACGAAAAAAGTCGAAACGAAGTCGGAACTTGCGATCGATCGCGACGTGATCCCGGCGCAAACGGAAAACGACTACGATTCGAAGAATCCGGGCGTCTCGATTTTCATTGAAAAGTCGACGCTAAAAGCGGGCGAGAAGGCGACTTTTACGACGACCTTCTACCCGGCGCAAAAGAACGAACAGTAGACTTTGAGGCGTTGCGTTTGACTCCGACGCCGCTTGCAGATCGACTCGCGGCGTCTTTTAGTTCCCAATTAACAGAACTAGATTGCAATGGACTATTCGTTTAAGACCTCGGGCGTTTGTTCGAGACAAATTCGTTTTTCTATAGAAGACGGAATCCTTAGAAACGTGCGATTTGAAGGCGGCTGCAACGGCAATTTACAGGGGATCGGCAGATTGGTCGAAGGAACGCGCGCCGAAGACGCGGCGAAGAAACTCGCGGGTATTTCTTGCAACGGCAAACCGACTTCTTGCCCCGATCAGTTGGCTAAGGCGATTCGTCAAGCGCTGAATTGACGATCAGAAGACGGTTTTCAACGCGAATCGACGCGACTTGAAGCGAGGAATATCCAATGAACGAACGTCAAAACGTCCCTTCTTCAATATATTTTGACGCTACGGAACGCGATTCTCTCTCCGCGCGTTTCGAACGTGAAGCAGTCGTCAATATTTTGAAGGCGCGCTTTTCAGATTATTCCGACGAAGCGTCTTCGTTGACGGTTCTTACTTCCGCGCCTGACCTTGAAACGTTGCGCCAAATTTTTTGGCTTGCCTGCCAAGCGCCGACGTTTAAGGCGTTTTGTGAGGAGCTGGACGCGTTGTGGGCGTCGCGCGATTCGCAAGCTAAAAGCGTCGACGAAGAGGGGCGGCGCGAACTTGTAACCGCGCAACTCTTCAACAATTTCGTCGTCCAGATTTTAGAAAAACGACGAAAGATCGGCGCGGCTTTTTTAAGACGGTACGTCGGTGAAATTTCGCCCAAGATGGTTCAAGAACTCGATTTCGACGCCTATTCGACCGAGCCGACCGTTCATATTTTTGGGGCGCAAGTCTCGCGTCTTTGCGATCTCGTCTTTACGATTCCCTTTAAAGACCGTTCCAAAGGCGCGCAAGCAGTCGCCGTCCCGCTTGAACACAAATCGACGCAAACGCGGAACGTCGTCGTACAACTATTGACGTCGTTAATACTGGTTTTACAATATATTCTGCGCCATAAGGAACGTTTTCAAAGGAACGACAAAAAATTCGTTTGGCCGTTTTTACTGTTGTTTTACACGGGCGCGCGTCCTTGGAAAAAGGTTTTGAATTTTCCAGACTTATTCGCTACGCCCGACGAGAAGCTGGACAAACGCTGGATATTCAAATTACCCTTTAAGTTCGTAAACCTCTTCGCGCGTTCAAAAAAAGAAATCGAGGCGGATCCTTGGCTGAAAGCGTTTCTTGAACTGACGAAGGCGGCGGAAAGAATCGTCGCCAAGAAGAAGGCGACGAACGGAGATTGGAAAAAAGCGTGGAACGACGCTTTCGACGTCCTCAAAGGAAATATCGCGCTCAACGACGACGAAGAAACGGAAATTTTCGGCGATTTCGTGGTTTTTGTCAGTAAAGTCGCGATACGGAAGGGATGGGAAGCGCCGACGCGCGAGGAAATTACTCAAAAATTAGAAGAACTGGGAGACAACGATATGAGGTATGAAATTAATTGTCTCTACGACCTTGCCAAAATAACCCAGCGAGACGAAATCGAACAAGAGGTTAGACAAGAGGTTAGACAAGAGGTTAGACAAGAGGTTAGACAAGAGGTTAGACAAGAGGTTAGACAAGAGGTTAGACAAGAGGTTAGACAAGAGGTTAGACAAGAGGTTAGA
>JAZRWW010000010.1:0-2255 GCA_045599865.1 Thermoguttaceae bacterium | reverse complement strand
TCGACAAGCCATTCCAAAGGCGAACGACCGTTCACTACGTATTTAAAGCTCTCCAAAGGTATTCCGTGAATCTTTAAATAATCGTTGTATTTTAACGACCCGTCGAAAACCTTGCGCGTCGTCCCGTCCTCTTGACGCTCCGTCGTCGTTCCCAAGCGCATCTTCTTGTCAACGCGATAAAGCGCCGCGTCAGACAAGCCCTCCGGCGCGCAACGCTCCGCCCGCAAAGAAACAGGCGACAATTTCCTAAAAGGCTTGCCCTCCCGATCCCTGATCGTCGACTTGCCCGTCTCGTAATTCAAATGAACGTCCGCCAATTCCCGACCGATCGCCGAACATTGCCAAAAAACGCCAGCCGAAGGCAAAGGCAAACGCGCAAGTTCCTTTTTTAATTCGCTTTCGTATTTCCTGCGGTAACTTTCAGAATGCAACGCCCCGTAAACGTAAAAGAAAATATCGTCTTTGTCGACTTTTTCCCCGTAAAGCTCCCGCGCCTTTTTAAATATGCCGTCCGTGATCGCGTCGCGTTGGACGTAACCGTCTATTATTACTTGTTCTTCCGTTGGTAGAAGCGTCGACGATTCGACTGGCTCGTAATAATAGCGTGGGAAACATTGGCTAGTGTCGGCGTAATGTACGTTTGGAATACAATCCGTCATTAAAACGGAAAAAGGTTTTGAAATTCCTGAACCAGTCGAACATATCACAAAATTTGAAGTTTTGGACGTTGGGAATAACTTCGGAATACGATAGACCATTTCGTTAAACATAGTATGAAAGAAAAGACGTTCCTTACAAAACGGTCTATACGATCCCATACGAACATATGTTTCAATGCTTTCCTCAAAACGTTTCCCATTTTTTAAGCTGTGGAGTAAAGCGCGAGACCAACTTATTTTTCTTGCGTCTTGGCAAACAAAATTTCTAGGATCGTCGTGTTCCGTTCGTTTGAAAAACTCATCGAGTTGACTGTTATAAAATTCAGTCATATTAGAGAGATTTTCAACAAGGGCTTTTTTGGAAAAATTGTACGTCCAAGCGTCGCGCGAGGTCAAAACGCCTTGAGAATAATAGGGCTCAAAAAACGTCGTTTTAGCGTTTTCAGCCTTGGTATCCTTATCCCCCAGCGCAAAATACTTCCCAAAATCCCCCCCGCGCTGGTTAATCCAATCGCCAAGCTCGTTAGGCGTAATTTCCGCCCAGTCGGTTCTCTCGACGCTACCAAACCCGCTAATAATTCCAAGTTTGTGTTCGCGCGAAAGATAATCCCCAATATCGCGATAAAAAATTGAAGCGCCCCCGATATGCGGCTTCTTAACTAAAATCGTAATCGCAACGGGCGTGCGCGTTCCTTGCCCAAAAACGTTGTCTTTTTCTTTTCGGCGTTGTTCTCCTTGCGTTCGTGCATTTCCCCTCAAATTAAAAACGTAAATCGAAGCGAATTCGTCGACGAGCGATTTTCTAAATCCTTCCATAGCGTTATTTTCGACATAGGCGCCGTTGGAAACAAAGGCGACGACGCCTCGGTCTGCAATCCGATCCGACGCCCAACGAAAAGCCTTAACGTAAGAATCATACAGGCTCTTTTTTAAAGTTGCGGACGTTTTAGCCGCATAAGTTTCGGCGACCCTAGCATCAAGTTTAGAGTATTTTTCGTTCTTGTTATTGTCGTTTTCACTCCTTTGCCCGACCGAATACGGCGGGTTCCCCACAATAACCTGAATCGTCGTATGTCGTTGTTTTTTAAGACGTTTCCCGTTAGTCGGATTGTCGCAAGCGAGTTTATAAATCGGCTCGGGCGTGGTTTCAGTCGTCTGAAAAGTATCTGTCAAAACGACGCCGGGGAACGGCTCGTACTCGATATTGTCGCCTTGCGCGGCGCAATACGCCTCTTCAATGTTGACGGCGGCGATATAATAGGCAAGGGGCATAATCTCGTTGGCGTGAAGCTCCTCGCGATATTTCCGCTGGAGGTCGTTTGGAGCAATTAAACCCGATTCGAGCAGACGGGAAATAAACGCGCCCGTGCCGGCGAACGGGTCGAGAATATGGACGTTTTTATTCGTAAGTCGACGCCCAAATTCCTGTTGTAAAACGTAATCGACCGACTTAAGTATATAGTCGACGACCTCCGGGGGCGTGTAGACGACGCCCAATTTTTCCACTGTTTTCGGGTAAGCGACGCTGAAAAATTGCTCGTAGAGCTTGTGAATAACGGCTTGTCGCCCCCGCGCGGTACGAATGCCGTCGATTTG
>JAZRWW010000009.1:0-3154 GCA_045599865.1 Thermoguttaceae bacterium | reverse complement strand
AGCCGTCGACGTCTTCCTTAGCACGCAACTCGGCGACGGACTCGAAGACCTCAAGTCGTTCCTCCAAGACGCCGCGAAGAAAGTTGAAAAAATTCAACCGTGAGAATAATTTAGCGTCGAACGTTTGACGGAAAAAGCGAGGAGTAGAGAAAATCGGCTCCTCGCTTTTTTATTGTTCGTGGAAAGCCGCGTTCAACGATACGCGGATTCGTTGAATTACTAAAACGCAAAGTTTTGATTAAAGAGCGTTACCCCGACGCCGTTTCTCGTTTTACGCCAGACCGCGCGCTCCGACGATCTTACGATAAGCAAAAGCGAGCGCCTCGGCGACAAGCGCGCCTTCATCGGGCGAATTATCGCGCCCAAAAGAAACGCGAACCGCCGACTTCGCCGCCTCTTCCGAAAAACCAAGCGCCAAAAGAACGCGCGAAGGGCGGTCTTGTCCCGAAGAACAAGCGGAGCCGCTCGAAACGCAAACGCCCTTGAAATCGAGAATCTGAACCATAGCCTCGCCGCCAGCCCCGCGAAAAACAATATCGGCGACGCCGGGCGCGCGCTCGGACTCCGCCGCGACGACAAAATATTCCGTCGGCAAAAGCAGTTCGCCTAATCGTTCCAACGTCGCGCGAATCGTCGCGCGTTCGCTTTGGGCGTTCTCTTCGAGTTTTTCGACGTTTTCGACGAGCGCCGCGCCCGTCGCGACGATTCCGAAAACGTTCTCCGTGCCCGCGCGAAAGCCGCGTTCTTGCTCCCCGCCAAGAATCAACGGCGGCGGCGCGACGTCCTTGCGCGCGTAAAGAAAGCCGACGCCTTTCGGTCCGTTGAATTTATGCGCCGAAGCCGTAAGAAAATCGACGTCAAGTCGCCCGACGTCGAGCGGCAAACGCCCGACGGCTTGAACTGCGTCCGTATGAAAAAGAACGCCTCGAGAACGCAAAAACGCCCCGATCTCCGCGATCGGTTGAACCGTTCCGATTTCGTTGTTGACGAACATAATCGAAACGAGCCGCAAGTCGGAAAGAAACTCCGACGCCCGCGCGACGTCTTCGACGCGAACGACGCCGCGTCGATCGACCGACAAAGTATGAATCTTAACCCCGCGTTTCGCGAGACGTTCGCAAGCGCGCCAAACGGACGGGTGTTCGAAGGGCGAAGTAAGAACGGAGCCCGAAGCGACGCAAGAGAGAACCCAAGCGTTTCCTTCGGAGCCGCCGGAAGTGAAACAAATCTCCTCGGGCGACGCTCCGATCGACTCCGCGACTCGCGCTCGCGCAAGTTCGACCGCACGGCGCGAATCGACGCCAAGAGAATAGAGACTCGAAGCGTTTCCGTAAGCGTCGCGCAAATAGGGAAGCGCCTCGTCGAGCGCGCGCGAAGAAAGCCGCGTCGTCGCGGCGCAGTCGGCGTAAATCACGAATCGTCCCCTCCGAACAGCGCGCAGCCTTGCTCTTTAAATTCCTTGACTTTTTCCAGCAGAAAGTCGACGTCGACTTCCAAATATTCCGCGAGACAATCCAAACAGTAAAAAATTTTCGTGTCTTTCGCGATCAATTTTTTATTCAAACCGACGTCGTTGCGCTTCGTTATTTCTTTGCCGCAAACGTAGCAAATTTTAGACTTCATTGAAACGTTCTTTCGTTTTCCGACCTACAAGCCGCGAACGCTAAAATTAGGAACGTCCTTTCCCTTGTATTCCGCGTCGAGCAAGCCGAGCTGATACCTAATCACGTCGCGCATTTTGACGGCTCGATCAAGGCAATGCCTTTTAAACAAGCGAAGATCGACGTCGCCGGCCTCGCGAACGTTCGGAAAGAGCAATTTCAAATACGCGGTCGTTACGCGCTTGACCGCTTCCGTGTCGCGCGTGTCGGCGGCGGGCGGAACGACGACTAGTTCGTCCACGATCAAGCGATAACTGACGTCGCCGCGTAATTCGTGTAAAATCGTCGTGAAATATTCCGAATTGAGCGCCCAACCGGCGATCTTTAAATCGTCGTTCATTCGGGGAATGTTCCAGCCCTTAATGAATCCGTGAAAACGATCGATTAGCGCCGAAGTGTGAAAAACTTCGGGCAATTCGCGAAACATATTGCCGAAGCCGTCCGCGTCTTGCAGGTCTTTGCTAATATTCCCGCAAAGAATCAGTCCCGCGTCCGCTTTGCCCTCGTAATTCCCGACGGTAAAGACGCCCGACTCCAAATAACCTTGCAACGCGGTTCGCATTTCGTCGGGATCGCTAAACGAAATCGATTGAACTTCGTCGAAAACGACGAAATCGTGCCCCCCGACCAAGCCTTCAGACTGTTTCGAAATATCGTAAAACATCTTGGCGCGCGTCATCGATCCGCCGTTCGAAAGCCAGCCGTAACGACTCACGCGCCCGTAAAGATACGACTTGCCCGTGCCTTTCGGCGCCAATTCGATAAGATTCAAGCGTTTTTCGACAAAAGGAAGCAGACGCGTCAACATCGTCAATTTTTCTTCTTCGTCGCGATAGCCGCCCGCGTTGTAATCGATCGCGCCCAAAAGAACGTCAAGCCACTCGTCAAAGGCGAAGCCTTCGCGCGCGTCCTTGTAATAGTCGAGATCGCCCTGCATTGGACAGAAATTCTTGAACTGCGTCAGAATAATTCGCCCTTCGATTTTCATTTCCTTAATCGGCGGACGATAACCCAGTTCGATCATACCCCATATTTCGCGACCGCAAGGCAATTCCTCGCGAATCGTTTGCCAACAAGTCGGTTCGACGAACGTTTCTTTGTTTTTCAACCCGTAATCGGGCAAAGAAAACGTAACTTCGCTCGTGCGAACGTCGACGTCGACGACGATTTTCGCAAGAATTTTGACGCGATCCATTTCCGTGACCACGCGCTCTTTGAGTTCTTCCCAACCGTTCTGATCGGGCAGATGTTCGCGAACAAAATTCGTGATCGCTTCAAAATCGATGTTTCCGTCGTCGTCGGTCGTCTTTTTCAGGAGCCAATCGCGCAAGAAGGAAGGCAAGTTGACGCTCGAAAAAAACGCCGTCTTCTTCAAATCTTTATAAACGACCGTTTCGTCAAAACGAGAACGTAATTTGTCGATCATCTTGTCCCTCGTTAGAAATCAAAGAAACCGTCGGAACCGTTGGAACTCTTCTTGACGCCTCCGCCTT
>JAZRWW010000008.1:0-49954 GCA_045599865.1 Thermoguttaceae bacterium | reverse complement strand
TCGTCGCCAAGTTTGACCGTCATATAATCAAGTACTAAGACGTTGTCGTCAAGCGGCTTGACTTCTTTGAGCGCGTCGGCTAAGTTTGCAGGGTCGAGAACGATTTGTTCCGCGTCTTCCGCTTGCGGAACTTCGCTGGGCGCTTTCTTGGAGAAAACGAGCGTAAGCGAATTGCAGGGCGCAAGATTGAATTCGGAACCTTGATAGGACGCAATTTTACCCGAAAGAGCGTCGAAAGACTCGGCGCTAGCGCCTTGCCACTTGCCGGACAATTCGACGCGTCCCGCGGCGGATTCTTTCAAGTCGATGTTGCAAACGAAGAGAACGAGCGCGTCGGACGTCTCGCGAGTCAAGTGGAAGAGGTTGACGTCGTTCGAGGTCGGAATAACGACCGCGTTTTGAATCTTGCGCGATTCGGCGACAAGCTGGTCGAACGATTCAAGTATTACGGCGTTTTTGACCGCTTCGAAGTTTTTGGCGTTTTCGTCGTCGAGTCGATCGAGCGGGGTTCCGTCGACAAGCGCCAGCGAATCGTCAAGCGCGACGAGTTTTCCGCCTTGCGCGACGAATTCTTTTAGAAGCGCGACCGTTTGCGCGTCGACGTTTTCAAAATTTTGAGGTAAGACGACTTGCGCGTAGGAGGCTTTTCCAACGCGGAACAAACCGCCGTCGACGCTTCCGACGCGTCGAATAATATCTTCGGAGCCAAGGTCGTAGTCGATTTGCGCGGCTTCTAGGTCGTTTAGCAGATTGGCGAATTCATTCGAAATAGCGCCGAGTTTGTTTCCTTCGTTTCCCGAGTTCGTCTGGTAGAGCCACGCTGTCGACGTCGGTTCCAAGAGTAGGAAACGCTCGTTAGTCAATTCGCCTTGCGACAAAATATAAGACAAGCGCGTCCAGTAGTCTTCCAACTTGGAATACTGTTCAAACCACGGGGAATGATAGG
Organism: Thermoguttaceae bacterium; assembly: GCA_045599865.1. Classification (GTDB taxonomy): domain Bacteria; phylum Planctomycetota; class Planctomycetia; order Pirellulales; family Thermoguttaceae; genus RUG369. The sequence goes on along the minus strand of JAZRWW010000008.1, from coordinate 49,008 downwards.
AAAACGTTTGCGGATGATCGTGCTTTCTGGCGCCTCGAATCGAGATATAAGAGAGGTGTTCGTCGGTCATATTGACTCCGCAAGCGTAGGACCAATCGCCCAATCGCTTCAGGTCTTCGAATTTTATATCGTATCCGCCCGCGCCGTAATTTTCGGAGATCGCGCGACTGCGACCCGCCTGACGACGGACCGAATTGAGTTCGCGAACCGAACGAACGTTGCCAAATTGCGAATTGGAGCCGCGACTGAAATTGTTCATCAGCAAGTCGATCGCGGGCTGTTGACGCCAAAACGCCGTCGCCATATTGTCGGGGACGCTTCTCGCGCTCGGCCAGCCGTGTTCCCAGTCGTGCCCGGTGTATTGAAGTCCGACTTTTTCGCAGTATTCCCCAAGAGGCTTGTGCCAACGTTCGATAAAAAGCTCGAGCGTCGTCTTGTAATAGTCGTATCGGACTTTTTTCCAATTTCCGACGGGCGCAATTAACGATTCCAAATGGGGAACAAGGTCGTATCCTCGCCTTTGGGCAAACTCTTCGCGATAGTCGTCGACCCAAGAAAACATACCGGCGGAAGCGATTTGCGGTTCGTCCGTAAAGACGCCCGGTATCAATTTGCCAAATTCGTTTCCGAATTCGCGACGATACGCCTCGTGCGTAAAGCCGACAAACGCGTCAAGAACGCCCTTTTTCAGAAGATTGACGTAAGTTTTGCCGCCGAACCATTGCGAAGATCCGGCAAGTTGAAGACGACCGACGACCCAACGAGCGCCGTCGACCGATTTGCCGGGGATCGCTTTCCCGTCCTTTTTGGCGTTTAGAATTTCTTCGGTTCTATCTTGCGTCGTTCCGTCGGGCAGACTTTCGACGACGTAAAGAACCGCTTCGCCCGCTTGCCACGCGCCGTTGGCGTCGACGAGCGAATTGTAAGTCGCGACGTCAAGTCCGCAACCGCGCGACTCCGGCATAGCGTCTGGGACGAAACCGCCCGCAAAGCCCGAAGGATACGAGTTTTCGTCGTATATCCAAATTCGCATTCCGTTCTTTTTCGCTTCGTCGAGCGCCGCGCGCCATAACGCGAACCAATCTTCCGAAAGATAGGGCGTCGCGAGACCGGGACGAGGGTGAACGAACGCTTGGTCGACGCGTTGCGCGTGAAGGTCTTGCAACGTCGAACGAATTTGATCTTCAGTCAGCAGGTCGTTCCAGACCCAAAGAGGCGCGGAAGCAAATTCCTTGCCGGGCGCGGCGAATTTTTGACGCATCTCGTCGACCGTCGGAAATTGCGCGACGTTCAATTTGGAGTCGGGCGGCAAGTAGTCTGAAGTCGATTCGAGCCGAAAATCGGGCAAGTCGCCCTTTTTTTGCGCGTCTTGAGCTTGCGTTCCTTGCGAAACGCAGAGCAGGGAAGCGCACGAAAGCAATAGAAACGCCGGGAATTTTCCTAAACGACGTTGACGCGTAATGAAGTCGCGCACGATAAAAACTCCGAGAAAATAGGTAGATAAAGACTTGAAAAAAACGCGAGCGCCGCGACGACGTCGTTTTGTCGTCGCGACGCCTTGGGAACCGAATTTATTTCAATTCGATTTTAACGACGAGCGCCGAGTAAGCGGGGGCGACAAACGAAACTTTGCCGCCGTCGACGTTCGTTTTCAGTTCTTGCGGACTAATCGCGTCGGGCGCTTCCAACGTGTTGCGCTTGCGCAGTTTCGCCTTGGCGTCTTCGTTCGGCTCGAGTCGAGGCGTAACGACGGACGCGCCGACGATCGCTTGCGTCAGGTCGACGTCGAACGATAGGTTCGTTTCCGCGTTTTCCGCCAAATTGTTTACGATTTTAACGTAAATCGTTTTGCCGTCTTCCGATTTCGTCGCGACGGCGTTGATAATCGGATTTTGTCCGTTAAGTTCGGGCGAATCGGACGTCAATTTGACGACGTTCGGCGCGTAGCATTCGCGCCACAGTTTCATCACGACGTAATTCGGCGCGGGATACCAGCCGTTGGCGTCGAAATTGACGAACGCGTTGTCCCACGCGTTCGCCGACTTATGGCGTAAGAAGAGCGCGGGCGCGGCGATCGCGATAACGTCGCTCGCGCGTTCGCAACAGTTCAGGAATCCGCCCGCGTGAAGACCCGTCCGCCAGTCGGTCGATTGCGCGTTCCATTCGGAATTGAAAATCTTAATGTTCGGATTGTCGGAATTGGCGAACGTTTCGCGCAACGACTCGAAGAAACGTTGATTTTCCCAAGGATTCACGGCGAAACCGTCGGGATTGTCGTAACGGTGCGTCGAGAGGAAGTCGAAATTCTTTCCGGCGAGTTTGACGACGGTAGAATCCCACTTCTTCCTGTCGCCCATATAGGAACCGCACGCGACGATCTTAATCGACGGATCGATCGCCTTCATACGCGGAACGAGTTTGTTGACAATTTCGGCGTATTTTTCCGGCGACGTGTCGTTCGGATTGACTTCGTTGTCGATTTCCCAATATTTGACGCCGTAAGGCTCGGCATGCCCGTTCTTTACGCGTTCGGCGCCCCATTTGGTCGAGGCGTCCCCGTTGCAATATTCGAGCCAATCGCAAACTTCTTGAAGCCAGTCGTTTTTACGCAGATTCGGATCGCCGACCGTTCTAACCCATTGTTCCGTCCCGACGTCGACGACCATAATCGGTTCGGCGCCCACGCGGTCGCAAAGCGTCATAAATTCGTCGATACCAAACGAGTTGACGTCGACGTCGTTCCATAATTCGATCGGATACGCGACGCGATCGTCTTGAGGACCGACGCCCGACTTCCAACGATAAGCGGACGCGTAACACCCGCCGGGCCAACGAATCGCCGTCGGTCGAAGGTCGGCGATCGCTTGCAACAGGTCGGGACGCAGACCGCCGGTTTGTTCCTTCCACGAGCGCGGAAAGACGGAAACTTGGTCGACGTCGACAAACCCGTTTTTACCGGGCTCGAAGTTTAAGCGAATCGACGCGGATTCGTAATTTTTCCCGACGGTAAACGCGCCCGTCTTCTTGATCCATTCGTTCGAATCGACGTCGAATTTTTCGTCTTTTTGTTCTTCGACGACGCCGAAGGAGACGGAGCCTTTTCCGCGCGTCCAGAACGAATAATCGTAAGTTTCGCCTTCTTTGAGCGCGAAATTCGCTTGTGCGAGCGCGCCTTTGCCGTCGAAGCGCGCGTAGCGCGAACTGTTGCGCGCGTCGCCCGAACGATCCGAAGCGCGACCTTCGACCGTCCAATAGCGAACGTCGACTGGCGCCTGAATTTTAGGCGTTTCGTCGCGCAAATCGTAGAGCGTACGGCGTCGCAAATCGCGAACTAACACGCTTCCGAATTCCGCCTTCGTCGCCCACGTGCCGACGCCGACGCAACCCGACTTGGGCGCGTCTTCGTCAAAATCGACGATTTCGTGAATTAGTTCCTGATTGACAAATACTTTAATGTTTTGTCCAATAACTAAAATGCGAATGTCGTAAACTTGTCCGGCTTCGATCGGCGGAATTTCCTTTTGACCGCCGATAATATGGCGTCCGTTCGATTTCGGCGTTTCCTTTTCGATTCCGACGTATCGATTGTTCCAACCGCCAAGGTTGAGCCAGTAATAGCTCTTTCCGTCGGGCGAAACGCGGAACATTACGAGGAACCCTTCGGAACCGGAGACTTTCTTCGCCGTTACGCGGACGTCGTAATCGGTCCAAGGCGCGTCGCCTTGTTTGTCGGCTCCGAGAATAAAACGACAGTCGGTAGCGGTCGATTTTTGTTTAAGAACGCCGTCTTCAAAACTCCAGCCTGCGACTTTGCCCGCTTCAAGGGAACGATTCCAGACTAATTCGCCCCAAAGACCGCCGTTGCAAGAGTTGTAAATATGTTCGAGGAAATGCGAATAGACGCGTTCGTCGACTTTTCGGACGACTTCTTGCGAATCGATCGCGGCGTCAACTTTGACGGGCGCGCTTTCGTCGGCGCAAGTCGGATTTTCCGACCCGATAAAAAGACCGACGAGCGCCAACGCTCCCAAGAGAAACGCCGACGTTAACAATGTTCTTCTTGTTTTCATAGGATTCTTTTCCATTGGCAAGACTTTGGACAAAACGAACGACCGCTTTAACGGACGCGCGCGTCGACTAGATTAGCCGACGTCTTAATCATATCAGACGGAAAATTGTTTTTCAAGCATAAAGTTTTTAGACGGCGCTTTTTTGTCGATTTCTTGTTCTTGCGCTTGAAATATTGTCGTATGCGTTCACGAAGCGACGCCATCCGCCTGCAATGCAGACGGCTTTCGCGCGTTTTTCGCTTCAGCGAAAAACGAATCCTTACGCGTCGCCTTTATCCGTCTGATCGCCGAATTTCGTCGTCGGCTTTTTCCACAAACGGTTGTAAATTAGATCGTTCAAGCGTTCGCAAAACAGAACTTATTCCCCGTCGACAAACGGAGGCTCCGCTCCGTCCAGCTGCGCCAAAGCGTTTTGCGCGGCGTTTTGTTCGGTTTCCTTTTTGTTGTTTCCCCAAGCCGCTTGAAAGAGGCGATCTCCAATTTTTGCGGCGATTTTAAAACAACGTCTGTGCGCGGGACCCTTTTCGTCCAACAGGAGATATTTCGGCATTAAGTCCGGGTTTTCGCGTTGGATTCTCGTTTGCAACAGCGCTTTGAAATTATTGTCGCCGTTCAGAGAGGTAATTTTCGGCAAATCCAAATCTGTTAATTCGCGCGCGCCTTCTTGAACTTCCTTGACGTTCTTCGATCCTAGAAACGCTAAAATTTCCTCGTCGAAGTTGAGATCGACGAACCGTCTGGCGCTTTCGTATCCTCCGTCGAGCAAAATCGCTCCAATTACGGCCTCTAAGACGTTTGAGACAAGCGAGTCGGGCACGGCGCCGACGCCCTTTCCAACTTGAAGAAACTGCTCGAGCCCCAACTTCAAAGCGATTTTTCTGCAAGTCTTACGACTAACGATCGCGCTTTTTACGCGGGATAAATCCCCTTCCGTGAATAGAGGCAGAAGTCGATAGAGCGTAATAGAGACGACTTGTCCTAAAACTGCGTCTCCTAAAAATTCGAGTCGTTCGTTAGATTCGAGATGCGCGTTGGCGCACGACGAATGCGTAAGAGCCTGTTTGAGCAATTTTTTGTTTTGGAAACGATACGCGATACGAGCTTCGCATTCGGAAATAAGGTCTTCAATACTATTCATTTCAACGCGTCTCGACGTTCTTCCGTCTGGAAGTCGTAAACGTTTATTTTCTTCGAGTTCGAAAAGAGCGAACTCCGTTCTGTTCCTGCGTTTAAGTAAACGATCGGATTATAGCCGCAATTAACGCGAGAAGCGTCAGGCCTAACAAAGGCGTCAGCGCGAATTTAACTAAATTGGCGTTTCGTCGTTCCAATCGCGCGATTTCTTCTTCGATTTCCTTTGGCGTTTTTTTATCCGAAAGCGCCCTGTTTGGGGGCGGGGACGGCGGGACGAACGTTCGCGACTTCGAGGCGGTCTTTTCGGCGCGCGAAAAAGGATCAAACTTGTTCGATTTTGGAACAATTTCCCGCTCGCCTGATCTTGAACGCGAAGACGCGCGCGCATCTTTTCGGGTCGAGCGCCCTCCGTAACCGCCGCCGGGACGCCCGTTTAATTTTGTTCCTTGAAAAAAGAAGAATTCTAAATTTTCGTCGGACCAGAAATTGTCGTTCTTCGCCAAGAAACGGTAGTTCTTCAACATTTCGCGCGGAACCCACCGTTCCAAAACGTCGGCGACTTCGCTTGCGGAACCGACGTATTTCGCGCGCGTCGCCGGATCTTTCTCCAGCATTTGCATCGTCAATCGCGACAAATCTTGGGGAAGCGTCGAATCGTATTCGGCAGGAGGCGGAGGAGCGCTTCCAAGCATTTGCGCGCGCAACGTTTCGAGCGAGCCGTCGGAAGGGTAAGGAACCACGCCCGTCAACATAAAGTACAACGTGCAACCGAGCGAGTAGACGTCCCACATTGGATTGGGATTTTTAACGCCTCCAGACAAGAGCTGGTCGGGGGCGAGGTAGTCCGGCGTTCCCTGAACCTGCAACATCATCGTCTGCGCGGCTTCTCTAGACCTGAAATAGGTCGTCGCGTTTGCGTTTTCCCACGCTTCGACGATTTCGCCCAAGGAGGAAAAATTCGATTCGTTCGAAAAATTCTTGATAGCCGTCGTCATACCGAAGTCCGCCAATTTGACCTCGCCCGTCTTCATTAGCAAGATATTACCCGGCTTGACGTCGCGATGTATGACGCCCTCTTTGTGCATATAAGCCAAGCCCTTGGCGGCTTCCGCAATAATGTACGCGGCGATTCGATAATGCAAACGCCCCTTCGATTTGACGTGTTCGGTCAGCAATCGACGCGCGTCCCCGCCGTCGACGTATTCGGAAACGCAATAATGAACGGAAGCGTCTTTCGACGATTCGTAACAACGCACTAGATTTCGATGATCGAGTCTTTTGGCGATTTCGACTTCGCGTAGGAACTTTCCGATCGGCTCGAGGGTCTTGGCGTTTTTGAAGGGCAGAACTTTAATCGCAACGTCGTCTTTCATTTTTGCACCCGACTTGTCGGCGTTCGAAACGTTTCGCGTCGGTCGCGCAAGGAAAACTCGTCCGTACCCGCCGCGCCCTAGCAGGTCGACGATTCGATAATTTCCGAGCGTAAAGGTCGAACGCCCGCAACATAACTGCGACGCTTGCCATTTGTTGACGGCGTTCTTTTCTAGGAGAACGTCGATTAAATGCTTGTCGAATTTTTCCTGCGTTTCGGGCGTCAGTAATTTCGCGAGTTCTTCCTCTGATCGATCTTTTTGTTCTTCTTCGTCGTCGGGTTCGTCTTCTCCTAAATCAAAGAGCTTGTCGTCAATTTCGAAAAACGTTTCGCTTAGCTCTTCGTTTTTTTTGACGTCTTTTGAAGCAAAATCGACGACCAGCCCTTCAAACATATCCGCTTCGACTTGCGTTTTATTTGGGGACTCGTCGTTTTTTTGTTCTTTTTCGTCGGGACGTTTGTTTCCAGCCGTTACGTCGAGCGGGTCGTCAAACGTCGCTTCGTAGAGATCGAAACCGAGATTCAATTCGGGAAAATCTTGCGCGTAATCGGAAGGATCAAGCCCCAGCGAGTCGGTTTCTTCCGGGAAACGTAAGAAAGCGCTCAAAGACTCTTCGCGGCTTATGTTCTTGTTACGTTTAGCGGACTTGGTAGAAAGGAGATCGGAGAAATCAAATTCGTCGTCGTTTGAATCGAATCCTTCCAACTTGTTTGACACGGATTCGGACTTCTCTTCTTGGTTTTCTATTTTGACGTCCAAATCCGCGCAAATTCTTCGAAACGCCTCCTGAAAGGAATCGTCGAGAACCTCGTCCGAAATGATACGACTATGCCGAATGCGCTGATATAGGGGTGGAACAGACGTCATACTCATTCTTTCAAGCGTCTTACGAACGACGAACAAGTCGAGTCCGTCGCGGAGGAATTCGCTGCGTTTTTTCCGGCGTTTTACGCGTTAATCGCGTTCCCATACGCTCCAATCGGGTTGCGCGGCGTTAAAGGTTGTTTCTTGTCGCGTCGTCGGATGCGTCAGCGTTAGGGACGACGCGTGCAAACAGACGCCCAACTGCGGAATCGGTCGGGCGCCGTATTTTCCGTCTCCCACGATAGGGGCGCCTATGTTCGACAATTGAAGCCGAATCTGATGTTTTCGTCCCGTTTTCAAATCGACGTCGATCAACGTCGTGTTTTTGAAGCGTTGGACGACGCGGTAAGTTAGGCGCGCTTCCTTCGGATCGAATTTTTTGTATCGTTCGAAAAGGTCGGCGCGCGGTTGGGGAATCCAGAGCCGACGTTTCGCCTTGTCTTCACAAATTACGTCGACAAGTTCTTGTTCGTTTTCGCGCAGAACGCCTTCGACGAGCGCGCGGTAACGCTTTTGAACTTTATGATCTCGAAATTGCGCGTTGAGTCGTTCGGCCGCTTTGGAATTTCGAGCGAATACGACGACGCCGGAAGTGGTCAAATCGAGGCGACTGACGACTCCGAGATAAACCGCGCCCGGTTTGTCGTATTTTATTTTGACGTAACGTTGCGCCAACGTAAACAACGACTCTTCGTCTTTTTTGGCGCCCATCGTCGCAATTCCGACGGGTTTGTCGACGACCAATAAACAGTTGTCTTCAAAGAGAACGCGCTTTGCAAAGCGATCAACGTTTCTTAATTGAGCCGCGACTTGGCGTTCTTCTTGTTCGCGCGAATTACGCGCTACTTGCCGACGTCGACCTGCGTCAAATCGTCCCGTGAATTTTTCCAAGCGTCGTTCCCCTTGAATCTTCTGAATCTTCGCGTTTTCTTCTCGCGCGTCGAGTTTACTTATTGGCGGCTTTCTTCTGCGCTTCCAGCGCGAGGTCGGGTCGGTTCGTCGTAATGCTGACGACGCCCCATTCGACAAGGCGTTCAATATCTTGAGGATTGTCGGCGGTCCAGCACATCACGGTAATTCCGGCGTCGTTCAGAATCTTGAGGAATTCGGGCGAAACGGCGTGATATTCGACGTCGACCACGTTCGTATTGCATTTTTTCAACGTGTCGATAATCTTTTGCGCCATCGATCGCGGCGTTTCGTCTTCAACTTTGAAAGAGACGAGCCACGCGACGCAGAGATTCGGCTCCAATTCGCGCATTTTCTTTACGCGGTCGGCGTTGAAGTCAATAACGATCGCCGTCGAGACCATATCGAACTTGCGGACGCCTTCGACGATTTTGTCTTCGAAGCCGTTCTCTTTAACTTCGATCACGGGGCGCGTTTTCGTGCCTTTGAACAACGCAAGCGCGTCTTCGTACAACGCGACTTTTTCGCCCTTGTATTCTTCGCCTTTCCAAGACCCGAAATCAAGCGTCGCCAACGTCTTCGAATCGACCGCTTTCGTGGCGCAGTCGTATCCGGTCGTGCGCTTCAGATTGCCGTCGTGCGTCAAGAACAACACGCCGTCCGTCGTGGAATAGACGTCGAATTCGGAGCCTTGCGCGCCGACTTCGATCGCTTTTTTAGCCGCCGCCAACGTGTTTTCAGGAGCGATCGCCGAAAAACCGCGATGCGCGACCGTCGGCGCGGAAGGCACGGGCGGGAATTTCGCTTCTTGAGCGCTCGCCGTTATCGAGACAAGGAACAGACCTACGACGGCGATCGCCGACAACGCTTTTTTCATTTTCAATCCTTTCGTCAGTTATTGGAAACGCGTTCGATAATAGACGCGCTGGCAATTTCATAACGACGATTCGAAGAGGACGCAAAGGGCGCCTTTGTCGAGTCGTCGAACTTCGCGTCTGGAAGCGCGACCTCAATTCTCCTTGATTTTAACAGAAGTTTGAAGTTAATTCAATCTAAAGGACTGTTTTTTTTTATTTTTTTCCATACCCCTTTTTTCATTCCGTTGATTTAACGACGTTAAAACGCTTATGCCAAAAAAATCGACCCCTTGGCAGGGCGTTTTGTCGACGTCGACGCTTAACTAGCAAATTTATTAGTAAGCGTTCACGGAAAACGCGCCCGGTAAGCCGCCGCATTTATTGCGGAAGTTGGAATTACCCCAAAACCGACGACTTCAGAACAAATTAGCCGCGCGTAGTTTACGCGTTTACAATCCAAATCTAAATTCGCGCTTTTCCTTCGGTATTTTAATCTGAAAGCACAAATATTAGGGCGGGCGCCTTGTTCTAACCAAACCGCCGCATTATATGCGGAGGCTTACCGTGAACGCTTGCTAATTCCCCAATCTGTCGCATATTGCTCCTAAACCGTCGTCATAATAACCTAGTTCTAATTGAGTCCTTGTAAGACCTTCGGCGAATCCTCCAGTTATGGTTCTGGCACGCCCTAACTTGTCAACCCACATCCCGAGTCTGATTTGAGATAATGACAGACCTTCGACGCAACGCCCTAAAACGTCGACAAGACGACTTTGATTGTCGTAATAAAGCCCGAGAGAAGATTGGGCTCTTGAAAGAGAATTATTTAATTGATCGACGCTTCTTGTGAACTTGATATCGATCTGTGAATTATCGACCGTTATTGTTTTCCCGTTCGCAAGTATTGCTTGTGTTTTCGCCATTCCTTTCGTCCTTGTCCTTTATGCTCATTATTATGTAGCAATACCATATTACAGGATAAGTAGCTATCCCGCTAAGAAATCCAACAATCTGCCCGTCATCAGGTTGTATCGTTTTAAAAACGACGGTCATTAATACAACGTAAAGAGGATAAAACGCAAGAGCATTTTTCAACGTTTCCATAGTCGGTTCCTTTCCTTTTCCCTCCTATACTATAGTATGTGAAAAGGTCTGGAAAGTCAACTATTTATTGACGTTTTCGACTACTTTTTTCAACGTTTCTTGTCGGATTCTTTCGAGTTCTTTATAAAGCGCGTCTATATTCGCCGCCTTCGCCTTCTTTAAAAATTGTTTCGCCTCCATATTTCGCCCCGTCTTAGAATTTTTCACGCCGCCTTCGTGAAATTTTCCATAAAAGCCGGGGTCGCGCTTGCTTGCGCGATCTTGGTAAGTGAAGCCGACCATACCCCAAACCTTTTGCGCCGATACGCCGCTTCCTTCTCGACTCTCGAAAGTCTTTGTTTTCTGTCCGATCGATCGCGACAACTTCCAATTTGGGCGATCTAAATTTTGAACGGCGTCCGTTTGAACGTTGGCGACGAACTTCTCGACGGCTTTTTCGATTAAAGGCTTGCGTTCTTTCGGAAGTTGCGCTAAAGCCGAGGCAACGTCTTTTAAAGTCATAAGGTAGTCGGCTATGTTTTCCATTTTTCAACCGTTCAAAAAGGAACGTCCTATCAGTTCCCCAAGTTTGCAAGGAACGGCGTTCCCGATCATTTTCCCGACGGTTCGAAACGCCGCTTGCTTCCCTTCGGGTTCGAACTGGTACGACCTTGGAAAGGTCTGCAAAAGCGCGCCCTCGCGCAACGAAAGAGCGCGGTCTTGATCTGGATGTCCAAAGCGCCCGCATCCTAGCGTATAAAAAAAAGTCGTTATCGTCGTCGCTGGTTCGTTCCAATCGAGACGACTCCAGCGCGTTTTAAATTTGGCGTTTCGCTTCATTCCGTCGCTTTTGAGTTCGTCTGGTATATCGTCCCAGCTCTTTCCTTGCCGGAGTCGTTTGATCCTTTCCGCGTTGACGTCGTTTAGCTTTTGCGCCCTGTGAAGGGCGTCGTTTGGATCGACGGCGCCGCCTTCTAGTTTTGGCAAGGCGCCGATGGCGTCTTTGACCGTTTTCCGTTCTTTTGTCGCTTTGAACTCGATGGGTTCTTCCTTGCTTGCAAGAAGAATCAGACGTTTTCTTGCTTGCGGGATTCCGAGGTCGGCGCAATTTACGACGTTATACCAGACGTTGTAACGCAGTTCTGTTTCCAGTCGCGCGACGAAATTTTTGAAAATCGTTTCTTTTGCCAAGGGCGCGACGTTTTCGAACGCAACATAATCCGGCGCCGATTCTTTGACGAGCCGTTCGAACTGCAAAAGAAGCGACCATTTTTGATCGGCTTGGCGTTCGTCGCGGCTCTTGGCGTTGAGTGAGAAAATCGAGATAATAAGCGCCGTTCGTTGGTTTTATTTTGATGGTTTTTCTCGTGGTTTTCCGTCCCACTTTTGCCGTTTAAAATCGATTCGACTCGTCGCCAAGAGTCGATTTCTGACGCAAGACGTGGTGGTAATGTTGCGCGAATCGGTGCGACTCGTCGCGAACCGACTGCAGTAACCTTAGCGCGAAGGATCGACGACTCAATTTTAACGGCTCGTCTTGATCGGGAACGTAGATTTCTTCTTCTCTTTTGGCTAGCGAAATAACGAGTCCAGGTCGACAGGCGGCGGTTTCCAACGCTTTTAACGCCGCGTGAAGTTGTCCTTTTCCTCCGTCGATCAACAAGACGTCGGGCGGGGGATTGTTAGGGTCGTTGAAGGCGAATCGCCTTGCGACGGCTTCCGCGATCGAGGCGAAGTCGTCGATTCCTTGGACGGTTCGTATTTTGTAACGTCGATAACCCGGCTTAAAGGGGCGTCCGTCGACAAAATGAACGAGGGACGCCACCGTGTCTCGACCGCCTAGATGCGCTATGTCGACGCCTTCGATCACGCGAGGAGGCTTCGATAATTTAAATATTTTTTGCAGACCGACGACGCCTCGTCTTGGGTCGATTTGAAAGACTTCCGGCTGAACGTTTTCGTCAAGTTTGCCCTTTTCTTTCAGGGACTCTAGCGCGAGAAGTTGATCGCGAAATTCCGCCGCGCGTTCGTACTGTTTTGCCGCCGACGCTTCCAGCATGTCTTTTTTTAACTCGCTAAGGAGCTTAGGACGATTTCCTCCGAGAAATTCTTGGAGTCGCCGAATATTCCGACGATACGCTTCGATCGAGATTCGATCGCAACAGGGCGCGGAACATTGTCCGATCGACGCCAAAATACAAGGACGCGTCCAACGACGTTCGCGATCCTGCGAATTGATCGCGAGCGAGCAGGTGCGAAACTTGAATATTTTTTGCAAAACGACGATCGCGGCGCGGAGTTTGACTCCGCTGAGGAACGGTCCGTAGAGCCTTACGCTGGAACTTTGAGGCGAACGCGTCGCCTCGACGCGCGGGAATTCTTCTCGAACGGTAATTTGCAAATAAGGAAAACTCTTGCCGTCCTTTAATTCGCGATTGTATTTTGGCTGAAGATCCTTGACGAGACGCGCTTCCATTAGCAACGCGTCGATTTCGCTTTCAGCCGGAATCAAATCGATATCGCGAATTTCGCGAACGAGCGAGCCGGTACGTTGGTCGTCGATCGCATCGCGACGGAAATAACTGCTCGCGCGATTACGCAGACGCTTCGCCTTGCCGATATAAATCACGCGTCCTTGTCCGTCTTTCATCAGATAGACGCCGGGCGTCATTGGGAATTCTTTGACTTTTTCCGCCGCTTGGGCGTATCCGCGCTGGATCGCGCGATAATCGTCTTCTGAAAGGGGCGGGAGAACTAGCGGGGAAGAGGGATCGCGCTTAGGGGGCGCAAGATTTACGTCGTCGAAAATGGAGACGTTGAAATCGCGCTCGGCGTCTTCGCCTATCGGGGCTTTTTCCGTTGGAGCGAACCGATAAAAGACGCGTTCGCCGTCGGGACGTTCGTAATAAATAGGTCGCGCGGGTCGTTTTGAGGGGACTCCGCTTGATTTTTCGGAATCAGAAGGCGAGTCGTCGACGTTGGGGGAAGTCGGTTCGGTCATCGGAATTACGTTTCACGTAGGGGGAAAATACGTTTGTAACGATCGATCTAGTAATTATAGAACTTCTCAACCGTTTGACAAGCGTCTTCCAAGAATCCTACGTTAAGAATAAATTTCGATCCTTCTCATTCAATGCGGCAAGAAAACGTAAATATTGGGCGTCGCGCCTCAGATTTACGGGGATGATCGTAGTCTTTTTCGAACGCTTGACAAGCGTCCTACAAAGTTATGGGTCAGGAAAATTTCGATCCTTCTCATTCAATGCGGCAAGAAAACGTAAATATTGGGCTCTCGCCTCAAGATTTACGGGGGTGATTGTAGTCTTTTTCGAGCGCTTGACAAGGGGCGGCTCTTTTCCTTTACGATAGACGTAACGTCGCAACCTATTTTCTTTGTTATGGTTAGTAACGTTTGTGTTGACTGTTCTCTTTTTTGTTTTTGAAGAAACTCAAATTTTTTGCATAAAACGCTTGAATTTCGACGTCGAGTTTTGCATAATATATTCGTTCGTTTTCAATTTGTCCTTAGAGTTTTGTCAACGAGAGGAAAGACGTTATGGCGAATCGACGAGACTTTTTTAAAGGCGTCGCGGGACTTTCCGCGCTGGCGACCGCCGCGCTTGCTTACGGCTCCGAAAGAAACTTGCGCGACGACGTGGAAGAAACGAAGCTGATTATGAAGGATCGCAAGTCGCGTTTTAATATGGCGACTTACGCCGCGCCCGCTATTTCGAATATTCGCGTCGGCTATATTGGAATGGGCGGACGAGGGCAGGCTTCGATGCGGCGTCTTACGCAAATGGAAGGCGTGGAAGTCCGAGCGATCGCCGACTGTTACGAATTGCCGATCGAAAACGCTCGACAATATTTGAGGAGTATCGACTACCCCGCGCCGACGGAATATTATCGAGACGAGAACAGTTGGCGGGATATGCTCGACCGGGACGATCTCGACTTGATCTACGTTACTACGCCGCAGTATTGGCACGCGGAAATGGCGAGCGCGATTATGGAGTCGGGCAAACACGCCGCGAGCGAGGTTCCCTTGGGATATACGCTTGCCGATTGCTGGAAATTGGTCGAGACGTCGGAACGAACGAAGAAATATTGCGCGATTCTAGAAAACTGCTGTTTCGATTTCTTCGAAGCGCTGACGACCAATATGGCGTTGCAAGACGTCTTGGGCGAATTAATCTACGCGGAAGGCGCCTATATTCACTATTTTCCCGCGCAAGTTATTTTTGAAGAGCCTATGCCTCCGCTCAACAAGAAGGCGGCGCATTACCGTAGCGCGATCGGGCGCCTTTACAAAGGGAACCGTTACCCGACGCACGGATACGGTCCGATCGCCAAAGCGTTGCGCATTAACGCGGGCGACCGTCCCGCTTTCTTAACGTCGGTCGAAACGGCGGATTTCGTTTGCAAACAAGCGTTTGACGAGGCGCTGGCGCAAGGACGCGAGTATCACAAGCAGTTTGTCGGATATGATTTTACCGGGAATATGAACGCGTCGCTCGTGAGGACGGAGAAGGGCAAAGTCGTCAAAATTCAGTACGACACGGTTTCGCCCCGTCCTTATACGCGTTGTCATTTGTTGAGCGGGACAAAAGGGTTCGTTCAAAAGTATCCCGAGCCCGGTCGAATTTATTTGGATCATTCGGCGCCCGTTTCCGACGAGCAAATGGAGGAACTCAAAGCGAAATATATGCCGGAACTGCATAATTTCCTTGAAGAAAACGCGTTAAAATTCGGCGGACACGGAGGAATGGATTTCATTTGCGACTATCAGTTGATCGATTCGCTTCACAACGGCTTGCCGCTCAATATTTCGATTTACGACGGCGCGACTTGGAGCGCGTTGACGCCGTTGAGTTTGTGGTCTGTGACGCACGGCTCGCAACCGATCGAATATCCCGACTTCACGGGCGGAACGTGGAAAGAAAATCCCGCGTTCGATCTTTCGTTACGCGGCGGCGGATCGACGGTCGTTACGCCGAAAAAAACGAAAGAATGACGTCGATTTAGGGTTCCGTTTTTGGTTCCATTGCGCTCAATTTTTTGGAGACGGAATATTTGAAACGATGAGAAGGACTCTTTTTCTGTTGGCGATCGTCTTTCTCTTGTCGTAATCGTTCACGCAATACGCCGACTAAGGTTTGCGTTCGAACCGACGGCGTTAGCCGTCGCGCGATAAGCCGCCCGTCGCGACGGGCGGATCGGCGCTGCCGAAAACGCGTCCGTTATCAAAACGAAATTATCTGACAAACTCCAGAACTCCCGTTTACGGAGAACCGAGTTTTCGGAAGAATTAGCGTTTGAAGGTTCTGCGAAAAACATACGAACTTTCAGACGACGCGTCGACGGTGAAACACGTAAAAAATTGGTTTGGCGCTACGTCAAGCGAAGCGCCGTCCGCTCGTCTAAAGACGAGCGGCTTATCGCGCGGCGCTTACGCGCCGATTCGTCCGCGACGCTTTTCCGTGAACGTTTACCGTCGTTTTTCCGTGAACGCTTACTTTCGTAAAAACTACTTTAGCAACCTAAACTTTTTCAGCGAAAATTGGTCTCTGCGACCGACTAGATAGAAGAGGATATTATGAGATTATTCGTTTCAAAAGGCGTCTTGACGGCGACTCTGGCGTTTGTTTACGGCGTCGCGTCCTTTTGTTACGCGCAAGATCAGGCGCCGAATGAAATCGAACGTATGAAGGCGAAGTACGAAGTCGCCAATTCGATCGCCGATCTTACGCCGACCGTTTGCACGGCGGCGGGCGTAGGCGTTCCGACGACGGCGACCGCCAATAAAATCGACGCCGTTCTGACGCCGATGAACGAGGCGTTCGAGGGACGACCTGCCAAGAGAGTCTTCGTCTATTGCGCCGATTGCATTGGGGACGTCTTGCTGAAAAATCACGCGGAAGATTTTGCCGACGCTTTGAAGGAAGCCGACGCGGTTATTCGGTCGTCAAACGTAATGGCGACCTGCACGCCCGTCTGTTACGCGACGATTTTTTGCGGCGCCGGTCCGGAACTTCACGGAATCAATACGTATCGCAAGCCGGTCGTTAAAGAAGAGACGCTCTTCGATTCGTTCCTTGCGTCGGGCAAAAAAATCGCGATTCTCGCGCAAGAAGGCTCGACCGTCGACACGATTTTCCGCGAACGAAACATCGACTATTATCACTATCCGACCGACGCGGAAGCCGTCGACAAGGCGCTCGAGCTGGTTCGTAATTCCGATTACGACCTTATCGTCCTGCACGATTGCGAATACGACACGGCGATGCATCAGTTCGGAACGGAAGCGCAAGAAGCCGTCGACGCGCGGCGAACCGTCTTGAAGCGTTGGGTCGATATTGCGAAGGCGACCGACGAGGCTTGGAGCGATTTTGACCGTCTCAACGTTTTCGCGGCGGATCACGGCTCGCATATGCCCGAAGGCGCTACGTCGGGTACGCACGGCGCCGACGTCTACGAAGACGCCGTCGTCAATCATTTCTATCGTTGGCGCGTCGCTAATTCCAAATAATTGGGCGTCGGTCGAGCAAACCGGCAATTTTTTTTTCGATTCGCTCGAATTTACTTGCTTTTTCGTTTGACGCGCGTTATAATTGGCGCGCGTCTGCGACGTTTGGGCGTCGCGCGTTTTTTATTTTGGTCGTCGCGCTTGTTCTTGTCGTGTTGTCGATAGGCGCGAAGACTCGGACGACGTTTTGCGTCGGTCGAATTTCGGCGCGATCGTCTTAATTTATTTGAAAGGGTTTAATATGCAACGTCAATGGACGCGTCGCGATTTTATGACGACGACCGCGTTAGGCGCCGGCGCCGCGATTCTTTCCTCGAATTTCAACCGCTTGGGCGCGCTCGCTAGCGCCGCCGAATCGGGCAAATCTTATAAAACGGAACTGCACAACGCCTTTATCGTCGGCAAAGTAACCGCCGAAGAGATGGAAAAACTGGCGTCGATCGGCGTCGAGGGCGTCGAGACGACTCTCTGGGACGTCGACGTTCAAGAAGCGCGCGAAGCGCGTAAAATCGCCGAGGCCGCCGGAATTAAAATTCACTCCGTAATGCGCGCTTGGACGAATTTCAATACGGATTCCGCCGAGGCCGACGTTGAAACGGTCAAAAAAGCGTTGCGCGCCGCCGCCGCTTACGGCGCTTCCTCCGTTCTGTTCGTTCCTTGTCGTATTGGCAATCCCGGACCCGCTCCTTGGGACTTCGATATCGAATTCGATCCCGCCACGTGCCAAGTTTCGAAGGTTTGCAAAGGCGACAATTCGGACTTTGCCGAATATATTAAATTGCAAAACGAAGCGACCGACGTTACGTACAAACGTATGGAATCGATTATCCCCGTCGCCGCTTACGAAGGCGTTACGATCGGTATTGAAAACGTCTGGAACAACCTTTGGTGTTCGCCGAAATTCTTCGCCGCGTTTGTCGAGTCGTTCCACAACGTTTGGGTCAAGGCTTATTTCGACTTGGGCAACCACGTGAAATACGCGCCGACGGAAGACTGGCTCCGCGCGCTCGGCAAAGACGCGATCGTCAAATTACATATCAAAGATTTTCTCGTTAATCGCGAGAAGGGCGGCGGCGATTTCGTTCCGATCGGGAAGGGATCCGTCGACTGGGTTTCCGTCCGCAACGTGATCGAAGAAATCGGCTACGACGGATTCGTCACCTTGGAAAGCGGCGGTTACTCGAACGAACAACACGTTCAAATCTTCAAGAACTTCTTCAACGGCGTCAATATTACCGACGGCGTCTGAGTCGTCTCTTGTTGATTTTCGTTAAACGACGTCCGACGACCTCGTCTTCCTTATGCGGTTGGCGAGGTCGTTTGGGTATTGTCCTTTGTCGCGTCTTTTTGGAAAGAACAACCAATGAACCAGAGTCAATATAAAACGAAATTACATAGCGCCGTAATTGTCGGCGAGATCGACGCTAAACAAATCGAAGCGTTAGCCGCCGCCGGAATTGAAGGCGTCGAGATGCGCGGAGCGAACGTCGACGTTTCAAAAGCGCGCGAGGCGCGACGCATCGCCGAAGCGAACGGTATTAAAATTCACTCGTTGATGTGCGGCGCCAGTTTAAACGTCGATTCGGAAGTCGAGCCGGGGCTTGAACGAATGAAAAACGGTTTGCGCGTCGCTAGCGCTTACGGCGCGTCGTCGATGTTGTGCGTGCCGGGGCGCGTCGACGCTCCGAACCTTAAGCCTTGGGAATTTAAAATTGAATTCGATCCCGAAACGCTTGAAGTTTCGCGCGTGTGCGACGGCGACAACGCGCCCCACGCCAAATATATCGCGGAACAAAATAAAGCGACGGCCGCCGCGCGACGCTATTTGCCCGAAGTCTTGTCCGTCGCCGCTTACGAAGGCGTTACGATCGGCTTGGAGAACGTTTGGAACAATCTGTGGTGCGCGCCCGAATTATACGCCGCGTTCGTTCGTTCGTTTGACAATATACGCGTGAGATCCTATTTCGACTTGGGCAATTTTGTCAAGTACGCGCCGACGGAGGATTGGCTTCGCGCGTTGGGCAAAGATTCGATCGTGAAACTGCACTTCAAAGACTTTCTGTTGGACAAAAACCAAGGCGCGGGCGGTCGATTTGTCCCGTGCGGTCTTGGTTCCAATAATTGGAAATTGATTCGCGACACGCTCGAAGAGATCGAATATAGCGGATTTGTTACGATCGAGTTTGAAGAACAGGAAAGTATGAAGTTATCCAACGAGCAACAGGCTCGTAAATTCCAGAATTTCTTCAACGGCGTCGACCTTCTCGAAGGCGTTTGAAACGTTCGATAAAACGTCGGCAAACGTTCATGGAAAGACGCCGAATTTTCATTTGACGTTTTTTCGTGAACGATTACGGTAAATTTTTCGCGAACGATCGCAAAGGATTTTAAGCGCGTTTTACGATTCGCAACGCCTTGGGACGTTTGCCTGAGTCGTCTTCGACAGGCGCGCCCGAGTCGTCGAAGAGCGGCTCGCCGGGGCAAAACGCGACGCAACGTCCGCAACCGACGCAAAGTTTTTCGTCGATCGTCGGTATTTTGAGGTATTCTTCGTCCGACCATACGAACGAAATCGCGTCGTAAGAACATTCGCGTCGGCAAATCGAACACTCGCGATTATAGTAAAGCAGGCACTTTTCTAAATCGAATTTGGCGAGTCCGATCGGGGCGCGCGCTTTCTTTTCGGGCGTCAGGCGCGTGATCGCGCCCGTCGGACAGACTTGACCGCAGACGACGCATTCTTCTTGGCAATAGCCCGACTCGAAGTCGACGCGCGGGAGACCGATTTGTATTGCGCTCGTAATCTCCGGCGAGACGTCGGCGTTTTTCGCCGCCTTGACGAGCGCTTCTTTGTCAACTAATTTCAACAATTTTGTCGGACAGGCGTCGACGCAACGTCCGCAACGAGCGCATTGGGTTAGAAATCGCGACTCGGGCAGGGCGCCGGGCGGCCTGAAAAATAGGGTCGACAATTTGCCGCCGAGTCGTCGGAGCGCGTAGACTATGACGACGCTCAGTGAAATTACGCACGCCGTCCCGAAAAATTGACGTCGCGACGAGGCGCTTGTTTTTTTATCGGACGCGTTCTTTTTCGCAACGAGATTTCTTCGACGTGTCTTGACTCCGAGTCTTTTAGGCAAATAAAGCGCCTCTTGCAAGACTCCGCACGGGCAGAATTGAAAACGCCAGAATAACGGCGAAACGATAAAACAGACTAGAAACGCGATTAGGACGGCGCTTGTTTTGGGGAATAGAACAAAGGAGCGCGAAAAAATCGCCGCCGGATCGAAAAGAAGCGGCGAAAACGCGCCGAACAACGGGCTCGAAGTTTGGGCGGGAAGGAAAAACGAAATTGAAGCCAGCGTCCAGAACGTCGCGAAAAACGCGAAAAAATTACGAGGCGAGAAAATTAGCCCGTATTTTAAGAAGCGATTTTTAAACGACTTGCGACGAAGAAACGCGCACGCGTCTAGCGCCGCGCCCAACGGACAGAGGAAACGACAGTAAAATCGACGTTTGAAGATGCAAAGAACAACGACAAGAACGCCCAAAATTGCAGACGCGTCGTCGAGAAATGCGGACGCGTGAATTTTATTTGCGCCGTTGGGCGTCAACGACGCCAAAAACGACGTCGGACTCAAACGACAGACGACGCGCGCTATTATTTCAGAACCGTAGAGCAGGGCGCAACAACTTGCGATAAAGACGAAAAATCGGAACGCGACGAGAACGCTTTTTTTGATTTTGCGTCGTTGAGAATCGTTTTTCTGCATTTTTAGCGTTTGAAGATTTGGGGGTTCCCAATATGCGAACCAAATTAGAAAACAAACTCGTCGCGCTCGAGTCGCGCAAAAGAACGACTCAAGCGTTTAATCGACGAGAAAAAGAACGTCAGCCCAAGTAGGCTTTTTGTTCCAAGAGCGCTTTTTGCACGTCGGGAATCGAGACGGCGCGCGCGGTAACGTCGGACTTAACGGCGATCGCGGCGGCGACTCCGGCGGCGTGACCGCTGACCCAGCAGTTCGGATAAACGCGCGCGACGTCCGACATCAACGGCTCGGCGGAAAGCGAACGACCCGCCGTTATGATGTTTTCGACGTTCTTAGGCAACAGCGAACGATAGGGAATTTGCCAGCCGATATGGTCGCCGTTCCAAGCGCCTCCGATTCCCACGCAGTCTTCGTACTTTTTGCCCGCGCGAGCGTCCGCCAATTTGAGCGTTTCGACTCCCTCGACGACGCGCGTGATGCGCACGCCGATTTGCGGCGCCGTTTCCATTAGGTAGACGCTTTCATAACCGGGCGTCGCGCGAATTTGCTGAACTTGCTTCCAGATTTGCTTGCGGTGCTTCAGTTCGAGTTCCGACAGGACTTTGACGTCGCAACCGTCGAGGGACGGACCGCCCATATTGACCCAATTCACGCCGGGAACGGGCGTCGGATCGCCCAAATTTCTCGGGCGTTTCGTTCCTTCGGGCGGATTGACGCGGTCAAGATTGCCAATGCGCGAAACCAGCCCGATGTCGTAGGCGCGTTGCGTGTGCGCGGCTCCGGCGGGCGTGAAGACGTCGCCGTCTCCGGTCGTGTCGACGACTTGTTTGGCTAGGATCGCTTGCGGTCCCATTTTCGTTTGGATTACGGCTCCGCAGACGACGGGATTGCCCGTCGCGGGATCGACTTGGTCGGAAAGGATCGCGTCGCACGCCCACGAGTGAAGGAAGACTTCGATATTCGCTTCCGTGATCATCTCGACGAGCAAATATTTGTAGGCTTCGGCGTCAAGCGTCGGATTGCGTCCGAATTCGCGATCGCAAATTCCGTTCGGCAGTCCTTCGAGACGCTTCATCATTTCTTCGCCGATTCCCTGCGTCGCTTGAATTTTTTGACCGTTTTCTTTGATCCAGTGTCCGAGAATGTGGACGACGAGTCCGCCGGTCGCAAGACCGCCGAAGTGCCCGTAGCGTTCGACGAGCGTCGTCTTGACGCCGAGCCTTGCCGCCGCGATCGCCGCGCAACAGCCGGCCGGACCGGCGCCGACGACGAGAACGTCCGTCTCGTTAATTTTCGGAAGACCGACGCCGGGACGAACGATCGAGCCGTCCGCTTGCAAACGACAGGGCGTCGCTTGCGAGCCGTCGTGCAATACGCCGGTCGTTTTATCCTCTTTGTGAACGAAATCGGCGCGCGCCTCTTTGAGGCCGACGCCAAGAACGCCCAACGTCGTCGCGCCTAAACCCGCCCCTAAAGTTTTCAACCAGTCGCGTCTTGAAACGTCGCTAAGTTTCATAACAACCTCTGTTTCCGTTGAGATAAGGCGCGAACTCGCGTGCTAGACGACCGCTCGCGCCGCGTGAAGAACTAACGATTTTGGCGTTTAGTGCATTTCCGCTTCGACCTTTTTAATCGCCGGTCGATAGTAATGGAAATGAACGTTCGGGTGATCGCCGAGCAAAGACATTGGGACGGCGGAATCGCACAATTTATTGGCGACCATAAAGGCGGAAAGACGCATTCCGAACGGATTGTCGTGCATTCCGGCTTGCCAAATGCTTACTTTGTCCGCTTTCCACGTTTCGACCGGTCCGACCGTACACGCCTGCGACGGAACGTTCGCGACGTATCCGCCGCCGCTCGTTCTTGCGTTTTGGAGAATCGTAATCGGGTGCAAATCGACGACGCGCGTCGCCAATTTGCGATATTCTTCGGGCGAAGGGGGCGCGTCTTTGAATTGACCGACGCGTCTTACGGGGTCGTTGAACGCCCAGTGCTTCGTGTCGCCCTGACCGCCTTGCATCGTCGCGCAACGGATCGAATCGTAAGTTCGCGAATACGCCGCGAGATCGCCCGACGGGAAGTGAATGTTTTCGAGCGGCATTTGCAGTTTTTTATCGATTCGGTCGAAACACATGCCGAAGTCGGCGCGCGCAAAGGACAACGGGTGATCCATACCGACGGGAACGCCGTTTTCAACCCATTCGTCCATACCCCAGAAATGCGCGTGCTTCAAGTTGATTTCCAACGCGTTGACAATGCGCGCGACAAGCGGGAGTTGTTCCGTCGGACCGATCGGACCGCAAAGACCGACGGGATTGTCCGCCGTCGACGCCTTCCACGCTTCGACGTATTCGAGCGCTTCAGCCAAATAGAATTCTTCCAACGTTTCGTAATAATGAACTTGAAAGCCGGGTCGAGAGAGTTTGAAGAGCGTTTCTTCCGTCAATTTGGCGGCGTCTGCCAAAATTTCAGGATCAAGCGTCGTATAATCCCACCAGTCGGGAGCAATCTTACTTAATGATCGTGCCATATTACGAGTTCCCAATATATCTTCTAACAATTCCTTTCGGCGCGACGTCGACGTCTTCGACTTCGCCTTTTCTTGAATTATACGACGTCTTGCTTTTGAAGTCCAGCAAATTTTAGATTTTTTTTCGTTAAGTCCAATTTTTTCAACGGACGCGCGCGTTAGATTTGACGTTTACGACAAGAAATAAAACAAGAAGCAAAACAAGCAATAGAGCGAACGTCAAAACAAGAAACAAACGTCAAAACAAGAAACAAAAAAAGCCGGTCTAAACCGGCTTAAATACGCCCAATCCGATTCGAACGGATAACCTTCGGTTCCGTAGACCGATGCTCTATCCAATTGAGCTATGGGCGCGCGCAAACGCGCAAGATACGCCCAATCCGATTCGAACGGATAACCTTCGGTTCCGTAGACCGATGCTCTATCCAATTGAGCTATGGGCGCGCCTCAACAAGACGAATCAACGTCTCGTCGACAACAGGGATAATTAAACCATAGGTTTGATTTTTGGCAAGAGGAATTTTGAAATTTTTGTCGATTCTTTTTGCCGTTTAAACGCGTCGGACGTCGTGTTCCAACAACGGAACAAAACATTGCCGACGCGCGACGTTCGAAACGCGCTCTTAGAAGGGAAGCGTGAACGGACTATAGGTCGAATATCCAAATTCGGGAAGTTCGTCGATCGTTTTCATATCCTCTTCTGAAATAACGAAGTCGAAAACTTCCGCGTTGGCTTTGATTCGATCCGTATGCGTCGATTTAGGCAAGGGAAGGACGCCGTGTTGGATTTCCCAACGAATGCACAACTGCGCGATCGATTTGCCGTAGCCGTCGGCAATTTTTTGCAAACGCTCGTCGGAAAGAACTCGTCCGCAACCCAAAGGACTCCACGCTTCGACTTGAATTTCGTTTGCTTGACAGAATTCGACCGTTTCAAATTGCGGATAACCGGGGTGAAACTCGATTTGGTCGACGGCGGGTCGAACTTCGCAGACGTCAAAAATTTGCTTGAGATGCGGTTCAAGGAAGTTGCTTGTTCCGATCGAGCGCGCTAAACCGTCTTTTTGTAATTTTTCGAAGGCGCGCCACGTCGCGACGTTTACGGCGACGGGATCGTCGTAGACTTTTTCATTCGCCGGCCAGTGGATCAGATACAGATCGACGTATTCGACGCCGAGCAGTTCCAAAGATTTTTGAGCCGCCTTCAACGTCGACTCGTAACCGCGATCCGTGTTCCAAAGTTTGGTCGTCAGAAAGATTTCTTCGCGTTTTAAGCCCGACTCGACGATTCCTCGACCGACGCCCCCCTCGTTGTAGTAGGCATACGCCGTGTCGATATGCCTGTATCCAAAAGACAACGCGTCTTTAACGGATTCCGCCGCCGTATCCCCGTCGGGCGTTTGCCACGTTCCAAAACCGACGCAAGGGATCGTGTTTCCGTCGTTGAGTCGATAGAAGTCGACTAGCGATCGTTTGTTGTTGTTCGTCGTCATAAACCTACTCTTTTTATTCTGTTCCATTAATTCAAAAAAAGCCGACGTCAATAGGCATAACGTCGGCTACATAAATCAAATTTTTCGAATTCGGCTAAAATTCATTTCAGACCCGAAGTCGGCGCTAACGTATTGGCTGGATTCGCCATTGGATCGGCGCCAAAGCCTGCGGAACCCGAACCCATAGAACCCGAACCATAACCATAACCCGCGCCGGAACTCCCATAAGAACCGCCGCCGACGTTCGAAACGCCGGAATCGCCGTAGTAACGAGCCGCGCCGGGGAAACGCCAAATTTTGACAGTTCCGTCGGCGCAACCGCCGCCGACGTAAACGGAATCGTCGGTAACGTCGACCGCGAAGACGGGCGAATTTGCCTTAAAGACCGCAAGCTCGGTTCCCTTGGCTTTACCCGGTTTACGCGTCGGCTGAGCGACTGGTTTTTCAACGGAGGCGCCCGACATAGAACCAGACCCCATAGAATAGGAGTCCATAGAACCTGGTCCCATAGAACCAGACCCCGACATAGAACCGCCCATAGCGGGCGTCGTCGAACTCATACCCATCGAACCCATTCCCATCGAACTCATACCCATCGAACCCATCGCGTCGCCCGACATAGAAGCTCCCATTCCGGCGTTTCGAGGATCGTTAGCGTTTGCGCCGCTTTGTCCTTGCGGGCTCCAAAGTCGAACCGTTCCGTCGTCGCTAGACGTGCAAACGTAGGAACTGGTGAAAATAGCTTGACGCACGGCGCCTTTGTGTCCCACAAATCGGCAAACTTCTTCGGTCGTCGCCGCGTTCCACAATCGCGCGGTTTTATCGCGGCTTGCCGTCAACAAATAGGTTCCGTCTTCGGAAAATCTAACGGAATAGACCTTGTCCGTATGTCCTTTGAAGACGGCGACTTGACGTTGCAATCCGAGATTCCATAACCTGACCGTTCCGTCGGCGCCCGCCGTAGCGGCAAATTCGCTGTCAGGCGAGAACGCAACGTCAAAGACGGGGCCCTCGTGTCCGACGTCCTCGTAACCGACTCCCAACAAAGAGGCGTCGGCGCGGTTCGGCAACGAGCCCAGCTTTTTAACGGTAAGGGATTCCCAGAAATATATTCGACCGTCGTTGCAAGCGCCCGCCACGTATTCGCCGGAAGAGGCGACGGCAATTTTCCAAACGCGGTCTTTACAACCGAGATACGCGCGAATATTCTCTTGATTGCCAAAATTCCACAGACGCGCGGTTTGATCGTAGCTCGACGTTAGAACGAACCTGTAGTCGGGCGAGAAAATAGCGCTCGTCAAACCCTGTTTATGAACTTCTTTGTAAGTCTTTCTCAAGCGCGCGCTAGTAACGAACCATTCCGTCGTTTCCGGATCGTACTTTCCCTCAAGCGCCCATAGTCGCGCGGTCTTGTCGCCGCTCGCGCTCAAAACTGCGTAACCGTTTCCGTCGTTAAAAGAAAGGAATTTCACGGACGTAATCGGCTCTTTTTCATCGTGTCCGCGATAGACAAACTCTGGCTCGTCGACTTCGACGGGTTTTGCTCCAAAAAGCGCTTGCGCGTTTGCGGCGCCGTAGCCCGTTTGGGCTCCGTTTGCGCCAAAACCGCCGCCGCTAAAACTTCCGCCGCTAAAACTTCCGCCGCCAAAACCGCCTATTCCGGCGTTGAAACTTTGATTCGACGCTCCTTGCGCTCCAAATCCGCCCTGACCGAACGCGGACGCCGTTTTGTAGACGCCGAAGACGCCGGGCGCTTGCGCGCGCGCGCTATCTTGGGACAAAACGAACGCGGCGACAACGAACGCGACAACGAACGCGGCGCTTCCGGCTAACAAACTCGCGCCAAACGCACAGGCGCGTCGTGATAACAAGCGTTCCAACATAATTGACATCTCCGGCATATCGGAAAGGCGCGTTCGAAGCGCTCGACGCGACGGTCGCGAGTCGTCCAAAGTACGACCTGCGCCAAAACCGTAGCGACGCGATCAAACGACGGCGCTTCAAGAAAGTCGCGCGAACAAACGAACGACCTTCGCCTAGGGAAAGGTAAGGACGGGGAAACCGAGAGGCTCCCTTATTAAATTTAAACACGCCTTTCAAAATAAGTCAAAGATTTTCGGGGAATTTGTAAGAATTTCTCAATAATTTCTTCTTTTTTTAGACAGAAAATTCCAATATTACAACCTGTATTGATTTCGCGCGCCGTTACGTTTCAACGGGAGGGCGCCGTCGAAACTTTGTTTTAACCGTCGTTTGAAGCGCGTTTGCTCGTCGCTTGGAGGAGTCGCGCGAAATAACGCTATTTTTTATTTTTTTAGTTCCGTTTGTCGTTTGTCGACAATTTGCCGTTAAGTTTAGTTTTGTCGACTTTTTACTTCCTCGCTATACGCAAATGCGAAAAGGGTTGCGACGCGCGCTTTTTTCTGCTTGATTAGGTAGAATCGGCATAATGGGAAGCGCCAAAAATAAAAATTTATAAAAAACAAGGGGTTCCCCTCTAAAGTGGGGTTTTTATTTATGTAAATATCATCATTATTATTAATGACAAACGAGCCGTTTGTTTTTTTGACGCTCTGCTGAAGCGGAGATTTGTTTCCAGTTTGGAACCGTCGTTAATTGACGCGCGTCGTCGTTGGTTTTAGCGCGCTTTGGCGAACTAAAATATTTGCGGTTCGAAGGAAGCGAGTGGTAATATGGGAATTTTAGCAATACAATATCGGACGTTGGAAGACGCGCCAATATTGATCGCTCTCAATCGCGAGGAGCAGTACGCGCGCGCGTTTCTTCCTCCTCGCATTCAATCCGGTCGTCCTCGCGTCGTTTGCGGCATAGACCGCAAGACGGGCGGAACTTGGGCCGGCGTGAATCAGTACGGAATGTTTGTCGCTGCGATCAACGCGCCTAAGCGTCTTGTTTCCTACGAGCCTCGTTCTCGCGGGTTGCTTTGCAAAGACTTGCTTTCTTGCGCGACGGCGGAGGAAGCGATCGAGCGCGCCGAACGCGAGTTGACCTCGGGGAATTACGCAGGCGTGAACTTTCTTTGCGTCGATCAACGCAACGGGGGCGTCGTTTACGGGGGAACCGAAGTCGGCGTCGAAATGTTGCGACCGGGCTTGCATTTGTTGACGAGCAATCGATTGGACGATCGCGAGGATCAACGCCAAGAATACGTTCGTCGTCTGTTGACGTTGCATCGTCTCGATTCGGCGGTCGCGTTTTTGGCGGCGGCAAGCGGGGCTTTTTCTCGCACGCCCGACGTTACGGGCAAACGCGGCGTTATTATTTCGGAACCTCGGTTTGGCACCACGTCGTCGATGTTGCTTTCTTTGACCGAGCGAACCCAAAAGTCGATTATGCAATTTGCGAACGGTTCGCCCAACGAAGTTTGTTACGAAGACGCGTCGGCTTTGTTGCGTCAGGTTTTGTCGACGGATCGTTCGTCTCAAAAGAAGGCGAAAGCGAAAGTCGAATCGGGCGCGAGCGGGTTCGACGTCGATTCGGATCTTTTGGAAGACTGATTTTCGCGCTTTTTTTTCCGTGTTTTTTCCCGAGTTCTTTTCGCTTCTTCTTTTTCGACGCCCCTTCGATTATTCTTGTTGAAAACAAAAAATCGTCAAGGGGTTTTTGTTTCTTTGATTCCTTAGTTTGGCGAACAAATCGATTCTTTTGTCTCCTTTTTGTCGCTTTTCCTATAAATTTTCTTTCTTTTTTGGCGGCGCCCCTCGAAACGTCGTCGCGTTTCGTATAAAATGCTTTAAATTTGTCGGGCTGTAAATCAAGACCCGTTGTTTTTAGTTCGCGTTTTTCGAGACGCGCGCGCTTGTTTGTTGCGACGCGTCCCGAGAAACGAAGGTTTAGCGCTGGAAAGATTTCGTAATGGCGATCGACTCTTATTCCCTTTGTCCAGGCGGACGAGGTAAAAAAATCCGTTTTTGTTGTCCCGATCACTTGAAAGATTTGGAACAGATCGATCAGATGATCGAAGGCGAGCAATTTGCCGCCGGTCTTTCCTTTGTCGAATCGTTGGAAAAGAAACGACCGAATTGCGCTTGTCTCTCCGAAGCGAAGTGTCTTTTCCAGAAGGCGATCGGGCTTTGGGAAGAGGCTTATCAGACGGCGACTAATTTTGTCGCGCGCGAGCCTAAAAACGTCGTCGCTTTGACCGAACTTGCCTCTTGCGCCGCGTTGTTAGACAAGCCGCAAGAAGCTATTTCCGCGTTGGTCGACGCGATCGAGAACGTCGAAGGAGATCAATTCCCCCTTGCGGTCGTTCAGGCGATGCTTACCGTCGGAACGTCTTTGTTTGAACACGGTCGAATTTTCCAAGCGATCGCCGTAGCGAAACAGCTTCAGGCTTTTGCGCCGCAAGACCAAGCGTCGAACGCGTTTTTGTATCGCTGTCTTGGTTCCGATTCCGTTCCGCTAATGCTCAAAGAGCAAGTCTTCGACTTGGAAGCGCCCGTCGATTTTCCGAAAAAAGCCGAATACGATCAAGCGGTCGCTTTGCTTGCGCGCGGCAGTTGGAAGCGCGGTCGCGCTATTTTGGAAACGCTGTTGGAATTTGGAGACGCGTGGTCCAATTTGTTTAGAAATCTCGCGATCGTCGAATATTGGTTTGCCGAAGAAGAGAAGGGACGCGCTTATTTTGATCGTTATCTCGCGTCGCCCGACGCCGATTACGAAGCGTCCGTCGACGTCGAACAATTTTTGTTGCTTCTCGAGGCTCCTTCTTGGGACGACGTCGAGTATATGACGCGACGCGTTTATACGCTTGAAGATTTTGACGCGTCTTACGAAAAATTCCTTTCGTCCAAATCGTTGGTCGCCAATCGACGTTTGCAAGCGACCGGCGCCGGAGACGTTCCTCCGAAAATGGCGTTTAACGTGTTGGATCGTCCGCTCGAGGACTTGGCTTCGGAACCGAAATTGAACGACGTCGCCTCCCTTTCGGGTTATCTTTTCCTCTACGGCAAGCAGACGTCTCGCGGCGCGCGCGCCGAATTTTACCTTTTCCCCGACGCGATCGGTCGCGCCGACTCGTTGTTGCAAGAAACGCTTGGATTTACGCCCGCGCTGGAAACGACCGAGACGCTGGAAGGTCGACCGACGCTTTGGACGACGAACGCTTCGACGCCCCGCTTCCAATTCAAAGACCCGTCAAAATTGAACGAAGAAGCCGCGACGAATCTCTTCGACGAAGCGTTTGAAGCCTTTGCCGATCGTTGGTTTGCGCACGCCTACCGCGTTTTGGGCGGCAAATCGCCCAAGGAATATTTGGAGGAACCGAACGGCGCGCGTCGCGTAGACGCCTTGATTCGCATCGTTTCGTCGATTTTTACGGCTCCTTACAACGAAAAAGTCGCGGGACTTTTACGTTCGCGCGCCGGTTTGAACGCGCCCGCGCCGATCGTTCCTCCGACGACGTTCGCTTCGACGGAAGAAGCGGTCGAATTTTTCCGCAACGTTCCCCTGTGGCGCTGGGGACGATTGCAAGTCGAGTCTTGCAGTTCCGACGCGCTCGCCGAATTGTTGCAAATTGCGAATTTGGTCGCGCCGCGCGACGTGAAAGCGAAGTTTGCCGCCGAATTTGTCAAGCGACCCGTCGGCGAAGTGAAATACGAAGACCGCGCCGTCGCGTTCGGCGTTCTCATCGACGAAGCGCTCCTTTCGCAGGATTCCGATCAAGCGTTGAGTCTTATCGCGGAGGCGGGCAAATACGCGAACGAAAACGGACAATCCGATTCTCGCTGGAACGTGTTGGAAATTATGACGCGGTTCCGACGTCAAGAATTTGAGCAAGTACGCGCGATCGCGAAACACGTTTTCGCCGAACATCAAGAGGATCAAGAAGCGATTCAGACGTTGCAACAGTTCTTCGCCGAGTTGAACGCGTCGGCACAAGCGCAAATGCAAGCGGCGGAAGCGTACCGACTGCGAGCCGGTCAGGCGGCGCCGACGCCCGTCCGCCCGCAAACGAAACAAAACGCGCAGACGACGACGGTCGATTTTGCAGTCGGAAGCGGCGCCGGAGTTTCGAAGGAGACGAAATCAAGCGGCGGCGGATTGTGGACGCCGGGCGGATCGACCGAAACGCAGTCGCAAAACGGCGGCGGTTCCAAATTGTGGATTCCCGATTGATTTTACGCGCCGTTTGTGAAGATTCTCGCGTCGACGGGAATTTTCAAACGTTTTTATATCGATTTTGGCGCGTCCTGATTTAACTAATCGCGTCGCGTCAAGTCGCTTTTCGTGGAATATCGCGAATTTTGGAGTTTTACTACGTCGCGTTCGACCCTCGTTGCAAGACGCGTCGTCGACGTCGGGAGGAACGAACAATGAGACTGGGGATTTACGGCGGCAGTTTTGACCCTGTGCATACGGCGCACTTGCTTTTGGCGGAGACGGCTCGCGACGAAATGAAGCTGGATCGCGTCGAATTTTTGCCGTTGGGCAATCCTCCTCACCAGAAAATTGTGAGAACGAGCGGGGAAGCGCGTTTTCAAATGCTTCAAGCCGCTCTGGAGCCTTATCCCGACTTCACGGTCGGACGATACGAGATCGATTCGCCAAAAGTAAGTTACACCGCCGATTCGTTGCGTTATTACCGCGAACGATTCCCGAACGACGAATTGTTTCTAATCGTCAGTTCGGAAACGTTCAACGATATGCCGCGCTGGAGCAGACCCGATGTAATTTGTCGACTTGCGTCGCTTATCGTCGCTCGTCGCGCGGGTTATCCGCCCCCCGATTTTTCGCTTTTCAGTTCGATTCTTGACAAACAAACGCTCGACGTTTTTCGTAAACAGGTCGTCGACATGCCTTTGCTGGACGTTTCGTCGACGGAGATTCGACGACGCGTCGCCGAAGGCAAGAGCGTTCGTTTTTTGACGCCGGACGCGGTGATCGAATACGTCGAAGCCAATAATCTATATAGGTCGTAATTTTTTGTCGCGCGTTTCGACTCGCGACAGTTTTATTTTACCAATTTATGGGAGTTTCTAATGCGTAACGTATCTTTGTCGCGTTTGTTGACGTCGACGCTTTGCGCGGCGCTGACTTTCGCTTTCGGATCGGCGTATTGTCGAGCCGCCGAAAACGCTTCCTCGCCCGAATTTAAAGTCGCGACGCCTCAACTAGAGCGTTTTCGGGACGGTATTCCTCATTTTTTGGAGAAAGTCGCTAAAGGCGAAGACGTCAAAGTAGCGTATTTTGGCGGATCGATCACTGCGGCGAACGGCTGGCGCGTTCAAACGCTCGCGAAATTCAACGAGACGTATAACAACTCGAAATTTACGGAGATTAACGCGGCGATCGGCGGCACGGGCAGCGATCTTGGCGTTTATCGTCTTGCGCGCGACGTTTTACAACATAACCCCGACCTCGTCTTTGTCGAATTTGCCGTGAACGACGGCGGAGCGGCGCCGGAATCGATTTGGCGTCAACTTGAGGGAATCGTTCGACAAATTTGGCGCTACGATCCGTCGACCGACATTGTTTTCGTGTACACTTTCCGCGTCGGGCACGAAAAGAACTATCTTGTCGGCGAGACGCCGCGTTCCGTTTCCGCGTCGGAACAAGTCGCCGAATTCTACGGGATTCCTTCTTTAGACTTCAATATTCCCGTCGTTCAACTTGCGGAAAAGGGGAAATTGATCTATCAAACGGAGACGCCGGAAGAAGGCAAGATTCAATTTTCGACCGACGGCGTTCATCCGTTGGACGCCGGACACGAGATTTATACGGAAGTCGTTTGCGACGCGTTTCGCGCAATGCGCGCGAAGAACGCGTCGAATCCGTTCCCCGCGCCGGAAACTCGAGTCGCTAAATTAGAAAAAACGTTTGTCGCCGGGAATTACGAAAACGCGAAACTTGTTCCAATTTCTACGTCTCAACTTTCCGGGACGTGGAATTTAATGCCGGACGACTCGCCGAACGCGTGGATGAAAGGTCGACTTGGAAACGACGTTTACGAGTCGAACGAGCCGGGGTCGAAATTGTCCTTTAAATTCAAGGGCTCTCACGTCGCCGTTTACGACGTTCTTGGACCGAACGGCGGACAAGTCAATATTACCGTCGACGGAAAGAAAAGCGGTCCCGTTCCGCGTTTCGACAGTTATTGCACCTATTGGCGTTTGGCGACTCTTGGCGTCGCAAGCGATCTCGATCCGACGGTCGAACACGAAGTCGTAATCGAAATCGACAAAGACCAGCCGACCCGCCAGCCCGTCGCGTTCCGATTGGAAAATCCAGAAAAGGAACTTGCCGAGCCGAAATATAATGGTCATAACGTCTGGTTTGGTCCGATTATGGTCATTGGCGACGTCGTTGAATGAACGCGCGCGGCGCTAGGAGTCTTTTTTTTCGTAACCTTTCACGGAAAGCCGCGTATCAACGATACGCGGATCCACTGCACCTTCAAAAGACTTCGCTAACGGTGAAAAGCAAGAACTTGACGTCTTTCTTACCTTCTAAGTTTGGCGTTGTTTTTAAACGAGTGTTCTCGAACCGACGTATCCGCGCATCGTTGATGCGCGGCTTTCCATTGATACGCGGATTTTCGTGAACGCTTACTTTTTTTCTAAACGAAGGACGTCTGCGCTTGGAAAAGAAAGCGCGACGTTTCCTGGAAAGAGTCCTTGCGACGCGCGAGTTCGCGTCTCGAACGCGAGACGGCGCCATTCGAGGGCGCCCATCGAATTAAGCGGCCATTTTTTTCTTGTCCAAACGCGCCTGAAGAAACGGATCAAGATTTCGTCGGGCGCTTGGCGCAACGGTTCCAACGGCGCTTCGTAGGCGTCGGTCGCTTTTCTTTCGATTTCTTGAAACGCGTTTAACGATTTCAACGTTCGTTGAAAAAGAACGTCGCGACGCCTGTTTTTTTCGACGTTTCTTTCCAAGTTTTCCACGTCTAATTCGAGACTTTTTTCTGTTTCGTCGGCAAGTTGCGACAGTCGTAAGAGCGCGCCGCGCCAGCGTTCGGGAAAGAGATCGTCGAGCTTGGGCATAAGCTCGTTGCGAATCCGATTGCGTAAAAATTCCGAGGAAGCGTTCGACGAATCAAAACGATAATTTTGCCCGAGCGTTTCTAAATAGTTTAAAATTTCGTCGCGATCGACGCTTAATAGAGGACGGACGATTACCAACGACTCGTCGACTTTGCGGAAGGGGCGCGCGCCCCGTAAACCGTCGAGTCCGGAACCGCGAAAAATACGAAAAAGGAGAGTTTCTAGTTGGTCGTTTTGATGATGCGCCGTCGCGAGAAATCGCGCGCCGCTTTTTTGCGCCTCTTCGATCAACAGACGATAACGAATCGATCGCGCGGCGCCTTCCAGACTCCCTTGTCGTCGCGTTTCTTCTTGTAATTCTCGCGAATCGACTCTGCGGACGAAAACGTCGACTCCTAATTTTCGCGCCAAATCGCACACGAAAAGAACGTCGCCGTCCGATTCTTCGCCCCGTAGACGATGATCGACCGTGACAACTATGAGATTTTTTTTCAAATCAAAACGTTCGGCGATTCGAACGAAAGCGCGCAACAACGCCGAAGAGTCGGCGCCTCCTGAAACGGCCAGACAGACTCGGCGCTTTTCCCAGTCTTGCGTCGGCAAGGTCGCGAGGATTTGCGCTTCGACTCGATGAGACGGGAACATACGTCAAACGACTTCCAACGAAAATATAAAAAAACAACGTCGCCATACGACGAGGAATTAATAGACGGGTCGTCCCGTCGCCGACGTCGCGGAACGATCGGCGGAACGAAAACAACGTTCTCGTTCTTCCGGCGTAAGCGCGTAAATCTCGATCGAAAAACGTTCGCTTAAACGTTCTTCGTATTTCTTTTCCATCGCTTCTTTTCTGTCGTTTATAAGTTTCTCGCGGACTTCTTCTTGAACCTCCGCAAAATTCTTGAGACGTTCCTTTTCGCGCTCGACGATTCGAACGATCGTCAACGAACCTTGATCGGCGTCTTCCAGAATTTTGCTCATAACTCCGACGGGCAAAGAGTCGCTAAAGATTGCGTCTTCAATTACTCGCGAACGTAAACTTCCTCGCGAAGTCCAATCGCGGTATCCGCCTCGCTCGGCGAAAGGGTCCTCCGAATCGACGCGACAAACCTGCGCGAACAGCGATTCTTGATCTTTTAACGACGCGTTTTGAACCGCGTTGCCCATATGCGCCAACTTGCGCAACGCGTCCGATTTCGAACGTTTGACGCCAAAATAAACCGTCATCGCCTGCCAACGAATTTGCGCTTGCGTTCGATATTCGTCGAGATTCGCTTCGTAGTATCTTTTGAGATCGGAAAGGGTCGGCGTAAAGTCCTCTTCGCCAAGATTGAACCCCATCCAAAGCTCGCCCAAAGTATGCTGGAGAAATATGCGTTTTTCTTGCTCGAAATTACTGCCGATTTCCTCTTCAAAGTATTTTTCCAAATCTCGTACCGAGTTGCAAGAGTATTCTTCTTCCAGTTGAGGCACGACTTTGGAAAAGAACTCTTTTTCAAGTTGCTTACTTTGCTCTTGAACCTGTTCTTTGGGACGGCTGACGATATAATCGTTGTAGAAGAGAAGTTTGCGAATATGATTGTCAAGGATTTGCGAATAAAGCGCGTCGCTCGACAAAAATTGCTTTAAAATTCCTTCTTTATACTCTTTTTTGTGTTTTTCACGCTCTTCTTCGGGTAGTTTCGCAATTTCTTCAAGATATTGCGAATGCGCGATTTTTTTGATCTGATGAAGTATGTCGCGACGAAGAATCGCCTCGTGTCCGACGCGTCCGATCGTTTCCGCGCCGTCGTAGTAGGTTTTCGTCGCCAAGCCCGGCACGTTCGCGGGAATCGCCGTCGAAAGATTCACGTCTTGAGCGACTGCCAAAGACGCGCTCAAAAACAGACAAAGGACTCCGAAGAGCCGCAAGCGTCGCGCCGCGTTTACGTAGCGTAACCCAGGCGTTTTCGTGTTTGCGTCGTTTATCCGTTGAATAAGCATATTGTTTCCTAAATACGATCTGTTTAGGCGACCGCGCCGACCAGTTTTTTCGACTTCGAAACGCCGCAAAAGCGACTTTACGCCGACGTCTTTGACTCGATCGTCGAAAAAGACGAGCGTATTATAACGAATATCGTAAAAATAACGCAATATCTTTTGTCTGGTCTTCTTTTCCAGAAAAAAAATAAAGAATTATGACGAATCGCTTGTTAAAAAGTGTTAAATAGGTAAAATAAAACAAATCTGAAAAACGGGTTGTTGTTTGTTATGACGAATAGGGAAGCGTTCGCCGTTGAGACAAGGTTCAACGCTTCTCGAAAATCGTCGTCTTACGCGGCGCAAACGTCGCGGACGAACAACCAATAGCTTTTTTGAACGGAACAAAACGTTCCGTTATGAAAGGATAAGAATGAGTTGTAAAGACATTTGTCGCGGCGTCTTTTTAGTCGTCGGTCTTGCCGTAACCTTTGCCGCTTCGACCGCCGAAGCTCAGTTTGGATTTTGCGGTCTTCGTTCGTTTGGTTCGACGCCTTGCGCGACGTATTCTTGTTGCGGCGCCTATTCTCCGACCGTTTATTCGGGCGTGAAACGATCTCTTTTCAACGGCGTCGATTTGACCGGCTGGACCAACGTC
Source organism: Thermoguttaceae bacterium (assembly GCA_045599865.1). GTDB lineage: Bacteria > Planctomycetota > Planctomycetia > Pirellulales > Thermoguttaceae > RUG369. Next base: position 12,774 of record JAZRWW010000008.1, on the reverse strand, counting down.
AAGGGCGAGGCGCCGGGCGAGGGCTGGAAAGTCGTCGACGGTATGATTTTCCGCGAAAAGAACGCGGGCGACCTTTACGCCGAAGGAAAGTACGAAAATTTTATCTTGGAATTTGAATTCAAAATTAGCGAGAAGGGCAACAGCGGCGTCAAATATCGTTCTTGGAACACCGAAGGCTTCGGCTTGGGTTGCGAGTATCAAATTTACGACGATATTAACGATGAAAAGAACCCGCCGCGATACCAAACCGCGTCCCTATACGACGTGATCGTTCCGCGCGAAGGAACTTCCAAAATTAAAATGGGCGAGTTTAACAAAGGAAAAATCGTCGTCCTCAACAATCATATCGAACATTATTTGAACGGCGAATTGATCGTTTCCGTCGACGTCGGCTCGCAAGAGTGGAAAGACGCCGTCGCGAAGAGCAAGTTCAAGGACGTCAAAGAATTTGGCGTCACTGAAATCGGTCGAATTTTCCTGCAAGATCATAATTGTCAAGTCTGGTTTAAGAATCTCTATATTACCGAATTACAGCCATCGTCTTGCGGAACCGTCGTTTGCTTCCCGCGTTTGCGCGCCCTGTTTGGACGTTAAACGTTGTTTCGTTCTTTTGACTTGATATCGTCGACTTTTTCGCGACAAGACGTCTTTGTTTTCGGCGACTTGTCGCGTCGTGTCTTCAGTAGTGATTTTTCTTTTCAAAAAGCGCTTTGCAACGCTTGATTTTCTTGTTTAGCCTCGTTAAAATATTATAGATAATTATTTCCTCGACGCATTGAGCGTCGTTATTCGTTTTGACGAGCAGAGGAGCTTTTTATGCCGTTATATTCCCTTGGACGTTTTCGACTAGTTACGTCGTTTGCGTTCGTATTGTCGATTTTGTCTTTTGGAGCCTATTCCGATTCTCGCGCCGTCAGTTTCGCGGCGGACAAGGCTCTTGTTTTCGATTTTGAATCGGGCGATCTTGCCGGGGACGGTTGGTCTATCGTCGAGGGTTCGAACAGCAAGCCGATCGGTTCTCGCGATGCGGAATTTCACGACGAGTCCGTCGTTTATCAGAAACACGGCAAATATTATTTGACGACGTTGGAATCGACCGCGAACGCCGCGCCGACCGACGACGTGATTTGTGTTATCGAGTCGCCCGTCTTTAAAATTACCGGCGACAAATTGTCGTTTCTCATCGGGGGCGGCGGAAAACGCGAAAACGTTCGCGTCGAACTCGCGCTTTTGAAGGAGAACGGGGACGTCGAGCCGGTTCTTGTCGCTCGAGGCGCCGATTCGCAGAAACTTGCGCCCGTCGCGTGGGACGTTTCGTCTTATCGCGGCAAATTGGCGTTGATTCGCGCGATCGATTTGGAAACCGGCGGCTGGGCTCATATTCGTTGCGACAATTTTGAAGTTCCCGGCGTAATTTCCGCCGACGGAACGGCGAAACGCAAGGCGACGTTCGAACGTATCGCGGCGGAAAAAAAGGCGAAGGAAGAAGCGGCGCGTCAGGCGGCGCTTGAATCGACGCCCGATGAAATTCTTTACGTTCGACGCGCTCAATATCGACCCGACCACCACAACACGGCCACCATCTTCCAAAAGGGCGAAATTAACGAAGGTAGTTTCGTCGGCGCTTCCGCGCTGGTCGTCTGGTTTAAGAAGGACGATACGACTAAGACTTTGCTGGAACTTCCCGACGGAATCGTTCGTGATCCCAGCTTGTCTTTCGACGCGAAAAAAGCGATTTTCTCTTTTCGCAAATCGCGCGAAGACGACTATCACATTGCGGAAATTACGCTCGATTACGACCGTCCTACGATCGTAATTAAAGCGGATGCGACCCGCGAAGAACTCGAAAAAATCGACGGATTTAAACAACTGACGTTCGTCAAGGGCGCCAGCGACATTGACCCGATTTATCTCCCAACCGGCGAAATTATTTTCTCGTCGACGCGCGAGCCTAAATATTGTATGTGCAACCGTCACATTATGTGCAACTTGCACAAAATGAACGGGGACGGCTCGAACGTCGAACAAATTGGAAAAAGCACGCTCTTCGAAGGGCACGCCGCGCTACTTTCCGACGGACGCGTCATTTATGATCGTTGGGAATACGTCGACCGTAACTTTGGGGACGCGCAGGGCGTTTGGGTTGCGAATCCCGACGGGTCGAAACACGAGATTTATTGGGGCAACAACACGGCGTCGCCCGGCGGCGTTATCGACGCGCGTCCTCTTCCCGACGACGACTCGACGTTCGTTTGCGTCTTAGGTTCCTGCCACGACCGTCCTTGGGGCGCCGTCGCGTTGATCGATCGTCGCTTGGGCGTCGACGGTCGCAAGCCCGTCTTGAAAACTTGGCCGCCCGAGACGATCGACTGGGTTTCCGCCGAGCCGGGCGCCGATCCTTTCCGCGAAGTTCAGAGATACGACACGTTTAGTCGTTCGCCGCGCAAATACGAAGATCCGTTCCCGCTTGAAGACGGTTTTGTTTTGGCGTCGGGTCAAACTGGAAACGGCGAAGAAATGGGAATATTCGTTCTCGATCCCGACGGCGGTTCCACGCTTGTTCACCTTGACGCGCCCGGCTGTTACGATCCGCAGCCGATTCTTCCGACCGACGAGCCTAGTTCGATCGCAGATCGTATTGTTCCCGACGATCCTAACGGTTATTTCCACGTTTCGAACGTCTACGAGGGGTTCGGAATGGAAAAAGTCGCAAAGGGCGCCGTGAAATATTTGCGCGTCGTCGAATCGCCTGAAAAACGCTTCTGGACCCATACCGATTGGCAGGGCGCCGGGACTCAAGCGCCGGGTATGGCTTGGAACGACTTCAACAACAAGCGAATTCTTGGAACCGTGCCCGTCGCTGAAGACGGTAGCGTTTCCTTCGCCGTTCCTGCCGAAAAGTTCGTTTATTTCCAACTTCTCGACGAAAATCAGATGTTGATTCAGTCGATGCGTAGCGGCATTATGGCGCGACCGGGCGAAACGAACGCTTGCGTCGGTTGCCACGAAAGCCGCATCGACGCGCCGACTTCCGGAACGCTCCTCGGTTCCGCCGACGCGGGCGAGCCTCAAAAACTCCAGCCTTGGTTCGGCGAACCTCGACTCTTCAGTTACTACGAAGAAGTCCAGCCGATCTTTAACAAATATTGCGTCGCCTGCCACGATTTCGACAAGCCCGCCGGAGAAAAGCTCGTACTTGCCGGAGATCGCAATCCCGCGTTTAACGCGTCCTATTGGCAACTGCGCACGAAGGGCTTTGTTCGCGCGCCGGGCGCCGGACCGCACAACACGTTCGAGCCGTATTTCTGGGGGTCGTCGCAAAGCAAACTCGCGAAAATTTTCCTCGAAGGGCATCCGAAGCCGGAAATCGACGCGAAACGCAAAGAATTAGGCGTTTACGTCGACAAGACGACCGATCCCGAGGCGTTTTTGCGCGTCGTTACTTGGATCGATATTAACGCGCCGTACTATCCGACGTTCGGTTCCGCGTATCGCGACAATCCTTACGGTCGTTCGCCGTTGACGTTTGCGGAAACAAGACGTCTTGAAGAACTTACCGGCTTAAAGGGCTTGAAGCTTTCCGAAGCGGTTCTCTTTGATCGTCCCGAAGTCAGTCCCTGCTTGAATCGTTGGGGAATCGACGGCGCGACGACGGCGGACTACAAAGAAGCGCTCGAACTGATCAAGACGGGTCAAGCGCGTCTGGCGAAACAAGGTCGCGGCGAAGAGTCGACTTTCGAGCCCGTCGCCGAGGTTGAAATCGATCAACAGAATCGTTACGACTATTTCCAACTTCGCGCGCAAACGACTCGAGACGCCAAAGCGAAAGGCGAATGCCTCAACGATTTGGACGTCGACGCGTTGATCGGCGCTTCGTGGAGAAAGTGAGTCTGATTTTCACGCCGTCTCCCGTCGGAATTCTGGCGCTGCAAGAACGAGACGGCGCGCTTGTTCGCGTCGCCTTCGTTTTTGGTCGACGCCTATGCGCGAAAGAGCCGACGCCTCCTGAATTTCTACGTCGCGACGACGAGCCTTTTGAGGCGTTTTCTCGTCGCGATTTCCAGACGCTCGCGTCGGCGCGTTACGGGGACTTCTTGAACGCGACGCCCCTCTTGGAACGCGTCGAGCAGGAGTTGCGCGAGTATTTCGACGGAACGCGAACGGCGTTCGATTTGCCTTTGAATCCGCAGGGAACCGAATTTCAACGCAAAGTCTGGCGCGAGTTGACGCGCGTTCAATACGGAACGACGGAAACCTACGGCGGACTTGCGCGTCGAATCGGAACGCCGAAAGCGGCGCGAGCCGTCGGAACCGCTTTGCGCGAGAATCCGATCGGAATAATCGCGCCGTGTCATCGCGTTCTTAGCGTTTCCGGCGGACTTGGCGGATTCAACGGCGGCTTGGAACGCAAAAAATTTCTTTTGCAATTAGAACGCGAGGTCTTGGCGCGCGATTTGTCGGCGTCAGGCTAAAAAGATTCCGCCGCGTAGAATAAAACGTTCGTCGCCAAGTAGAAGGCGCTCTTTTGCGTCAAGCCTTCGCAGTTTGCGGCGGCGACGTTTTCCAAGGCGCAACTTACGTCGTCGGGCGAATAGAGAATAATCCAACGTCCGTTTCTTGCGACGCCTTTGAGCCTTGGCGCGCCGTCCGTGATCGTCGCGGTCGTCTTGCGTCCGTTTTCCGTCTTGCGCGAACGATATTGCAACTTTTCAATTTTGAATCCGCCGTATTTGCCCGAATAAATCGGGTCGTCGGTCGGAACGTCGACCAACGTTTCGTCCGGTAGAATCGTTTCGAGTTCTTGAAGAAACGCTTTTTCAAAGGCGGGCGAGGCGCAAACGGCGTTGACAAAGAGGAACCCGCCCCGATTAAAATAGAGGCGCAATCGCTCGCGTTCCGACTCCGTGAAAGAAAAGGCGTTACGCCCGTGCATAAAGGTTACGGGGTAGTCGAAAAGATCGTCGTTTTTCGCGGAGACGCGCGGGACGTACAGTTGCGCCGGAACGCCTAATTTGGCGCGAATCGACTTCATCAGATTCGGTATGGCGCGCGGCGCGCAAGTGGAACCGCCTCCGCATTCGAGAATCGCCGCGAAAAGACTGTCGCGCGTTTCGGAGCCTTTCTCTAATTCCTTGCCGACGTCCGCCGCAATTTCGTCTTTGAACTTCATTTGACGATTCGTCGCGTAGGCGCAAAGATTGAGTCCAATGGCAAAAGCGCCGTCAAGCAGGTTCTTCATACGTTGCGACATAGGCGCGTCGTCGCCCTTGCCTCGAATACGTTTTGACGCCGCTTCCCAGAGGCACGAAAGTGAAGGGCGGTCGTCTTCGATACTTGGCGCTTTTCCTTGCGCGTCCGGGGTCGGCTTATAAGCGGGCGCAAAAATTACGCTCGTTCGACAGCCGAAGTCGAGACCGTAAATCGGGCGCGCGGCTTCCGGCGAGACGGGCGTTTCCGCCGACCAAATCGGGTGATCGGGTTCCAACAGCGTAAATTCGGCGCCGTTTTCTCCCAGCGCTTCCGCGATCAATTCTTTAAATCCGATTTCAAAAGAGACGTCTCCGTCGATCGCTTCAGCGAAAATAAACCCTCCTTGCTCGAGGTATCCGCGCAAATTTTGCGCAAGACGTTTCTTTTCTTGTTCGTCCTTTGGCAAAGGACTCGTCGTTCCGCTAATCGAGATAATCGGAGTTTGCAGAAGATCGTCTAACGTCGCTTTTTTCGCGTCGATCGTCTGCCAGATTAAATGCGTTTTCCACGCCTGTTCGACCCTTTGAGTCAAATGCGCAAGATCGTTCGGATGGGCGTTCCAGTCGCCGTCTTCTCCGTACTTTAACTTGGAAATCAACGTCGGCCAGCGCCCCTTGGAAAGAAACAACAGCGCGAAGGAAGTCGAAACGCAGTTGTTGTTCCCTAAGTCTTTGCGCGCGTTCCAGAATTGAGACAAGACGCCTTTGCGACGGAGTAGAACTTCGGCGCCCTCCCGATACCAGTCGCTTTGTCCGACGAACCGATTGGCGGTTAGGCGCCCGACGCGTTCGAGCCCGTAAAGGTAATAATAAAAATAGGAATCGCCTCCGACGGCGTAACCGGGGTTCGTTTGCACGCTGAAATGTTTGCCGAGCCAGTTGAGCGCGCTAGAAATTCGAACCGCGATTTCGTCTTCGACGTCTTGACAACATAACGCCTTGTCGCCGTCGATTCGCGCGCGCGCCGCTTCGCGCGCGCCTGAACAGATCGCCAGCGCCGCTATGCCCGCGCAGGTCATACTGCCCGTGCCGTAACCGCTCGGAAATCCTTCGGGATTAAGGGACGAAGCGCGATACCCCCAAGAGCCGTCGTCGTTTTGCATACGTTTCCAGTAGTCTTCGGCGCTTTGCCAGACGCTTTCGTCGATCGAAACGCCGACAAGCTCCGCTTCATAGAGCGCAAGCAAAGCGAATTGAGAATTAGAATTGTCGGCGCGCTCCGCTTCTTGATTGTTTCCGACGTAAGACCATCCGCCCCGATGTTCGTTGTTCGTTTTCATTTGGCGTTCGACGAGCCACGCGACGTTCTCTTCAATTCGGGCGCGATCCGTTTCAGGGTCGGCAAGACAAAAGACCATCGTCTGCAAAGAAATCGAGTAGGTTTGATTTTGCTTCAACGCCGAATAACCGCGCAGATATTCGAGCGACTTTGCGACGGTCGGATCGTTTTTGTCGAGTCCCGCCGTGACGAGCGCAAGCGCGCACAACGCCGTCGTACCCGGCTGATAACCGGGGTATTCGTCCCAGTCGCCGTTCGAACGTTGTTTTTGGCGCAGAAACGAGATTGCGCCGTCGATGGAGTTACGAACCGCTTCAGCCGTGAGAAACGCTTCGTCCGCGCGGCTTGATTTCACTGGAACGTCGTATTTGTCCGAATTGTTTTCAGACGCGTCTTGCGTTTCGTCGGAACCGCTTGACGTTCCGTCGTTCGTAGGCGTTTCGGTCTTTTGGGGCTTTTTGAGTCGAATCGAGGACGCGCCCGAACGCAAATTTCGCGTCGTTTGCGCGTTCGCGACTCCTTCAACGGCGAAAATTAAAACGAGAAGCGCGGTAAGAACCGCCAACGAACGCGTCGTTCGATTCATTATTGCCTCGAAGTTGGGGAAGCGGCTATTTTATGATCGTTCAATCTTGCGGAGTACGGCGACTTTAGCGTCAATTACTAGATCGTCGGCGCCATAGCACGAACGTCTCTTTGGAAATTGTCGAGCGAATCGGCGGTACAAGCGACGTTAAAAATCGATTTGAGAACGTCGGAATCGGCGATCGACAAAATGCCGTCGAGCGTGGTTTGAGCTATCCGAGGAAAACGAAGGGTAATACAACTTGCCAACATTTCCCGTAAGTTTTCTTGCCTGCCTTCTTTTCTGCCTTCTCTTCTGCCTTCTTTTCTGCCTTCTTTTCTGCCTTCTTTTCTACCTTCTTTTTTACCTTCTTCCAAGTAACTCACTTTGGCGAGGTCGTAGATACTGTCAATCCTATACATATTGCCGCTCCCTAACTCTTCTAATTTTAGCGTAATTTCCTCGCGCGTTGGCGGATTCCAGCCTTGTCGTATCGCAACTTTACTGACAAAGACAATAAAGTCGTTAATAATGAGTTTTTCTTCTTTGTCGTTCGGATCGATTTTTCCTGCAAGTATGCTGAAAGCGTCGTTCCACGCTTTTTTCCAGTCTCCGTTTGTAGTTTCCTTTTTGGCGACGATTCTTTCCGCCGCCTTTGTCAATTCGAGAAACGCTTTCAACCAAGGATCGTCTTCAATTTGTTTTTTCGAACGTGCGAAAAGATTCGCGAATTTAAAGGGCAATTTGAAAATCCAGCGTTTGTCGAGTTTCTCGTTGGGCGTCGCGAATAAGTCGGGAAAATTCAAAACCTTTTTCCAAGGACGCACGCCGGTGTAAAACAACAATAGGAACGGCCAAACGAACTTCTTGTCGCTTCTTTGAAAACGTTCCTTATGACGCAGTATATATTGTAAAACCAGTATTAACGACGTCAATAGTTGTAGAACGACGTTGCGCGTTTGCGTCGATTTATGCTCTAGTGGAACAACGATCGCCTGCGCGCCCTTGGAACGGTCTTTGAACGGAATCGAAAAGACAAGATCGCAAAGTCGCGAAACTTGCGCTCCGAAAATATGAACGGTCGGTTCCGTCGAATAGGATTCGAAGTCGAGTTCTTGAACGACGCTTGGTTCTATTTCCGCGACGTAGCGTCTCAAAAAAGCCGCGCCGATCTTACGTCGTTGTTCCAAAATCAGAACGACGAAATTATTGAAGAGTTGCGCCGTTACTAACTCGCGGCGTTTTTCTTTGTCGACGCTTTTGGCTTGCGCGTCGCGCGACTTCCACAAAGCGTTTAGTTCTTTGCTAAACTCTTTGAAAGTCGGCGCGCGACAGGCAAGCTCAAAAATGTTGCGCAACGTTTCGAGATCAAGCGAAGAAGAAAGAGGCGTCAGCGAAGAAACTTTGTCGGAATAATCCGAAAAGCGCGCCTTTAAAACTTTGTCGATAGCCTCAAGTTCAAAGCGTATGGAAAGCGAGTCGCGTTCCTTAGCGTCAAAATCTGTTAAATTCGCGTCGTTTCGTCGTTTGCGCATTGAAGTTGCTTCCTTAACTAAGACTTTATTACGCGATTTCTCGACCGCGCCAAACAATACGTTCAAATTCGAAACGTCCCGTCGTGAAAGACGCGCCGTCTAAAATTCCTCTTGCTCCAAACGTCGCGTATTTGGGACGGAACAGCAGGAAATCGGCTAATTCGCCGACGGTCAAGAAATCGTCGTTTCCCGAGCTAAATCTTGGCGCGCCAAGTAATTTAGCGGGCGAAGTCGACGCGAGCGGATAGACCTTCGCCAAGGGTAGGTTTTCGATCGTCGCGACGTTGACGACGGCGTTAGAGACGGGAAAAGAGGCGCAGGCAAGTAGATTCGGATCGCCCGCCAGCGTAACTTTGCCGTTCGGCTGAATTTCGAAGTCGCAAAGTTCCATCGAGTATTTTCCAGGCGGATATCCGGCGAGCGGGGATTGGTCGCTAATGAGAATCAAGCGATCGAGCCCCTTGGTTCTTATGATCGCACGGACAAGTTGCGGGGAAATATGAAAACCGTCGACGATGATACTGGCGTGCAAACGATCGTCGGCAAGTTGTCCAAAGAAATAATTTTCCCATTTGGGAAGCAAGTGGCGCGTCGCGTTGCTTAGATGCGTCGAGAAGGACGCGCCCGCGAGGACGGCTTCGTCGATTTGTTCGCCGTTTGCGTTCGTATGTCCGATCGCGACGAGAACGCCTTCCGAACGCAGAAAACGGACGAATTCGCCGACGTTCGGATATTCGGGCGTCAGCGTGACGATTTTCACGAGACCGTCGCAAGCGTCTTGAATTTGCTTGAAAAGCTCGCGAGAGTAAGGAATGCAAAAGCGTTTGGGGTGCGCGCCGACGGCGCCTTCCGCCGTCGAAATAAAGGGACCTTCCAAATGAACGCCCCAGACGATCGGTTTTAAATCGGGGCTTTTTTTCAACGCGAGCGCGATAGTCTTTGCTGCGTGAATCATCGTGTCGGGCGCGTTGGTCGTCAAGGTTGGACAACAGCGAAAAACGCCGTCGCGCAACATTTTTTCAAGGACGCGAACGACGCCGTCGTCCGTCAATTTCGACGAAGACAATTCAACGCCGACGGCTCCGTTCACTTGAACGTCGAAAAGACCCGGCGCGACGAGGGGCAAATCGTCGCTAGGCGCGGCGTCAAAGGACTCGACACGCGCAATTCTTTCGCCGACGACCGAAATTTCGACGGGCGTTTGGTCGTCGTAACGACGCCCGCGATAGATACGCGTTGATTCCGACATTGTTGATTCTCCGCAAAGAAAGAGCAAAAAAGCGAGATTAATCCTGAACGACTTTTTCGACGATTTGTTTGTCGAAATAATTGGTCGACATCCCGGCGTCGACGATAATTTTTTGCGCGGCGATTCCGCTCGAGCGAGGACTGAGCAAGAAAACGGCGGTCGCGGCCGCTTCGTCGGTCTGGACGGGCGATTTGCGAGGAATAGCTTGTTCCGCGAATAAGTAGGAGTCTAAATAACCGGGAATACCCGCCGATGCGGACGTCTTGAGCAAGGAGGGCGCGACGGCGTTGAAGCGAATTTGCGAAAACGCGGAAAACGACTTCGTGAGGAAAGCGAGCGAAGAATCGAGCGCCGCTTTAATCGGCGCCATATATCCGTAGTTTTCGCTTGCCATACGCGTCGTGGAAATCGACATTGTTACGACCGACGCGTTCGGCTTGAGCAAATCGGCGAAGGCGCGCGCAATTTCGACGAGCGAGAAGCAGGAAATATCGAGCGCTTGTAAGAACGCGCGTTTCGGCGTCTCGTGAAACGGCTTCATACCCCCGGAATAGTCCGCAAACGCGATCGAATGAAGCAGACCGTCGAAAGAATCGAACCGCGCGCCGATTTTTTCACGAAGCGCGACGATTTCTTCTTCTTTTTCGACGTCGCAAGTAAAAAACGCGGCGTCGGGGAAGAGTTTGCTTGCGCGTTCAAGAACCGCGTCGTTCTGAACGACAAAGACGCATTCCGCGCCTTCGTCCGTCAACATTTTTGCAACGGCGTAAGCGACGCTTTTTTTATTCGCGACGCCAAAAATAAGGAAACGTTTGCCGGAAAGTTGTAAAAAATCCAAGGAACGGGCTCCGTTTAAACAAGGGAAACTTAATATCTTCTTTCAAAGAAGGCGTTAGTTGACGGAAGCAAGACGATTGAAATCTTGTTCAAATTCCTCCAACGGGACGCAATTCTGAAGCGATTCGTAAATTTGAGATAAAATCGACTTTTGACATATTGAATACAATTTCTTCAAAATCGAAACAGGCAACGCGTTAAAACGATCGCTCGCGCCAAGCAAAATAGACTCGCACAACTTCGAAATCTCTTTTTCTGAATTGAGTTCGGCGATGTGATCGTCCCGTTGCACGACTTGCGTAAGCGCGTCGATATACTTGGCTTCAAGTTTCTTATAATCTTAAGGCATTTCTTTGCCAAAGAGTCTGCTAAGAAACGACTTAGCGAATCCTTGGTCTAAAATTTCGCGAACCGCCATAATCTTCTCCTTTAATTTTTCCATAACAGTTCACGCAATATTTTGAACAAGGTTTGCGTTTGAATCACGCCGTAAGGCGCGCGCTTTGGGAGAAGCGCGTTAAAGTTCCATTGGACGAATCATCGACTCGATAAACTCGATTTCGTCGTCCGTTAAACCGTATTTCGCATAAAGTTCCGCGTCGCTCCAAGGGCGCGTGAAATCTTGACTTGGGACTAACTCATAAACGCGCTTAGGCGAATCTTGCGTGTTCTTCTGTAACAAGACAAGAAACCGAAAGAATTTGGTACAAACGTATGAAACGACGTTTTGCGCTTCCTTTTCCGTGTCGAACGTTCTGAGAACTATGTACGTTTCGGAACAACAAGCATTCGGTTCGACGATAAAAGGTTTTCCCAAGACCAAATAGGGGAATTTCCCTCGTTCTCCGTATGATTTTGCCTCGCATACTTTATATTTTTCGATCCATTCATTGTTTTTTGTAATGGAAGATCGAGGAACGTAACCGTTTTTGGGATATGCGTAAATCTTTACGTAATCATTGGAAAAAGTCGACGTCAACTCTTGGGGATTAGTTGGAAATCCGAACGGTTTACGAGAACTCGTCGAATCGGCAAAAGAACTCTCGTTTTGGGCGCGGATTTTTCTGATAATTTCGACCGCCGGATTGAATCTTATAAAAACGTCGGCGTCCTTTTCAAGAAGCGGGCGCGTTACCGTACTTTCTTTTTCGTTAAAACGAGAAGTAATCTTACAATCGCCTTGATAGCCCTTTTCCCATAAGAAGTAGCAGACGCCTCCTGAAATATCGACGCCAGGAAAACACTCGGTTGAATCAAAATAATCGACCAACGCTCGAATTTGGCGGTCGCGTAACATTCTGTTTCTGAAATCGTCAAGTCCTTTTCCGCCCGAATACCACCTCGCGGGCATAATCATTGAAATATACTTCGGATTAAATTTTATCGCTTGTTCGACAAATTTGTCGTAAAGGGGCGAAGCGCTGGTAGCCGCTCCTCCGTCTGCCATCTGATAAGGCGGATTTCCAATAACAACGTCAAATTTCATCCTGAAAATATCCTCGACTTTTTCGCGGTGAATCCATTCGTAAGCGTGGTTTTCCTTCTGTTCTTCGACGGAGGCGCCGAAGGCGTTTTGGGAGGCTCCGCAGAATTTGCATTTTCCCTTTTCCCATTGATGTTCAATCCTTTTGAATCGAATATTCCCGTCGACGTTTGGGAATTTGACGACGGAGTAGGGTGAATTTGCGTACTTTGAACAGTATAAAGTTCTTCTTGCGAGTAGACTTGTCAGTTCGGTAATAGCGATTCCGTAAAGTTGCTTTTTCAGAATGTGTTCGAGCCTTTCGCGCAAGTCGGGTATTTTGTCTTTTAGCCCGACGAGCAACCTTTTTGCGATTTGGCGTAGAAAGACGCCCGACTTGCACACGGGATCAAGGAAAGTCGCGTTCGGATCGGCAAAGATTTCTTGAGGCAATAAATCCAACATTTTATCGACGACGTTCGGCGGGGTGAAGACTTCGTCGTTCGATAGATTCGCCAAGCAATTCAAGACGTCTGGGTTGAAATTACGAAATTTCATCGTCGATGTTTTGCGTGCTTTTTGGTCAGAGTCGTTTGCT
>JAZRWW010000007.1:0-18590 GCA_045599865.1 Thermoguttaceae bacterium | reverse complement strand
CGTTCACGAAAAGTATTCCCGAAAATTCGACGGTTGAACTTAATGAAAGCGTCGTTCGGGGATTCGTTTTTCGCAGAAGCGAAAAACGCGCGAAAGCCGCCTGCATTGCAGGCGGATGGGCGGAATTTTACGAGACTCTCGACAAACGAGTTCATTAAGCGCCTAATCCATCCCGTATGTAGATTCCAGAAGCGCGGACATTCGCAACCCTTCCGCCCGCAATGCGGGCGGCTTTCGCGCGACGGCTAGCGCCGTCGGTTCGAACGCAAACCTTGGTCGGCGTATTGCGTGAACGATTACCGCTTTCACAAACTGAAACAGTCCGCGTATCGTTGATACGCGGCTTTCCGTGAACGCATACTCAAATTTTAACCGCAAGAAATTTAAACGCAATAAGGAGAATAAATTGCAACGAACAAACACAGTGAAAACGCGCCTTGCGTCGTTCGCGCTACTACTAACGTCCTGTTGCGCGACGCTTTCTTTCTGCGAAGAAGTCGCGCCTTTGAATCCCGTCGCGCAAGACAGACTGCCCGCCAAAATCGAAAACCGCGCTGTAACGCCGGATATCGGTTGCTTCTGGGCTTTCGAACTTGAAAACGAAGACTATAAAACGCAAGTCGACGCCCTAGCCCCGATAGGCGCCTTCGACGCGTTGACGCTCACGTTGCGTGCAAACAATACGATCGTCGACAATCAGAAAGCGATCGAAACGACGAAAAAAGCCGTCGAATACGCGCGCGACAAATACGGAATCGGCGCGTTGCTTGACGTCGACCTCCGCATCGCGCGCTACGATTTCGAAAAAGAACATCCCGAATTGGCGCAAGAACGTCTCTGCTTCAAAGAAAGCGTGCTCGACGGCGCGGGCGACGCGTTCGAACTGAAATTCTTTTCGCCGAACCTTAGCGATCACTATACGGGCAATCTTCCCTACTACGTTCGCGGCGGGCGCGTCGTCAAAGCGTGGAGTTATCGACGCGACGCGCAAGGCGCGATCATACCCGAATCGATCGTCGACGCAAGCGAACTTGTCTCGTGGAACCGCGAGTCCCATATCGCCGCCAAACTACCCGGCGCCGAAGTCGATCCGGCGAGCGTCAACGATTTGGTCGTCTCTTGCGATCGCGCTCGACTCGCCCCAAAAGGCGATTTCGTAACGGTCGCGGTCGCGTTTCGATACGCTTATCCCGATTTATTCGCCGACGAAACGTTAGAATTGGAACGACGCGTTTACAAGTCGTTCGCGTCGGCGCCCGCGTTGGGCGTCGCCAAGGACGAGTGGGGGTTCCCGCCTCATTTCACGCGCGAGGACAATCTCGACGACTTCTGGTATTCTGAACGTATGCGCGACGCTTACGCCAAGCGCTTCGAATCGCGCGATTTGCTTGAAGACCTCTTCCTTGCGTTCCGCGCGCAGTCGGGCAAAGACGCCGAGCGCGTCGCCGCGATCGACCGATTTCGACGCCTATGCGGCGATCGCGTCCTCGAATACGAAGTCCAAAACTATAATCTTACGAAAGAAATCTGGGGCGAAGACGCCTTTGTCGGCGTCCATTGCACGTGGTACCCGTGGCCGAACGTTCTCGAAATGCGCAAAGACGGCGTAATGTGGTGGAAGGCGCCGCGCGACGTCGCGCAAACGGACGAATACGCGCCGTTCTGCGCAAGAAACGCTATGGCGAAAGGCTGCGATTCGCTTTGGGTCAATATGTTCTACGCGCGCGCGGTTCCCCCTTACGTCTGGGAACACTGGACGGCGGCGGCCTCGGGCGGACGCGTTCATATTCACCAAATCTACCCGAACGACGGCGAATTCGCCTCACTTTCGCGCCCGATATTGCCGATCGTCAAAGAGGGCGGAGTCGCAAGAATTCGCTCGAAGATTCGAATGTTGAATCTTATCGGCTCGTCGCAAATCGATTCGCCCGTCGCCGTGATTTTCGGTCGTTTCGGAGCTTCGAATCCTCTGCGCCCCGAATATAAAGCCGTCGGCTGGGAAATTTGCGACAGATTCTCGACGCAAGGCTACCCCGCCGACTTGATTCCGATCGACGAAATATTTTCCGCGAATCCCGACGGACAAAAACGCTGGTCGATCGGCGACGACGGATTTTTGCGATACGGCTCGCAAAAATACCAAGCGCTGATCTTCTACGGCGAAAACGACGCGGAAAAAGACGCCTTCGACGCCTTGCGCGCGTTGAAAGAATCCGTCCCCAATTCTCAAACAAGCCTGTTCGATTTGGCGGCGACGTCGACCGACGAAGAAAAAGCGGCGCTTGTCGAAAAGATCGTCGCGACGCTTCAAGAACGAGGCGTCGTCAAACAAACCCCGTGGGTTCGCGACGACTATACGTTTACGTCCGAAGCGGAAATTTCCTCGCGTCCCCCGCGAACTGCGAATTCGCGCTTTCTTGACGGAACCGTCCTCTGGATCGCCGCGACGGAAAACGACTTGGGCGATCCGATCGAATTAAACGAGGAAAACGTTCAAGTCGGCGCTCAAACGATCGCGGTTTCCGCAAAAGCCAACGGAGTCTTCGCCGCGCGATTCGACGACGACGGAAACGCCAACGCGTTTGTCGCGGCGGAATTACGTTCGTTGCAAGTCGGCGATTTGCAACTCGATTTGTCGAACGAAGAACTTGGAGACGATCCCGTCGACGTCGCGATTTGGCGCGACGACGACGGAGCTTGGCGCGGCGTCTTCCAACGTCGAACCAACGATTTGCCGAAAGCGCTGAAAGACTCCTTCGTAAAGACGTGGAATTACTTGGAACGCAAAATGTAAGTCGTCTCGACGCGCGTTTCGCTTAAAAACGTCGCGTTCGTTAGGCGTCGATCGCAAAATCAACGCCCGAGCGAACGCGATTCCAAAAGAACGCCCTTCTCAAACGGCAAGTCGTCGTTCAAACAAAATCAAATCCGACTATTTTTCCAGAGGCAAAAGTTCGATACGACGAATAAAATATTCGGCAAGTTCCGTCTGGAATTGAATTCGACCCGCGCTCGGCTTGACGTCGTACGCTTGATTGACCAAACGACCGTTGACGTAAACGTCGACTTTGTCCCCTTGGCAAACGAGTTTCAACTCGTTCCATTCGCCCAACGGCTTGTCCAAATCGTCTTTGCCGCGGAAATTACGAACGTCTTCCCATTCGGGATCGCGCGCGAACCAATCGACTCGACCGCTCGTCACGCGTTGAGGCGATCCGTTTGGATCGTAAATCCAAGCGCCCAGCTTCGATTTTTCCGGCTTGACTTTCGCCGTTAGCGCGTAATTTTCGGAGCCGTCTCCCACGACGATGAAATCGCCAAGTCCGCCTTCGATTATATTTGCTTCGATCGAATAATACCAACAGCCGCCGAAAGCGCCCGGCTCGCCGACCGAATGAATTAAAACGCCGCCGTCGCGACAACGATCGACGCGATTCGCCCAAGACTTCTCGCCCCACTTGAATTCGACGATTAGTTGATAGTCGCGATACGCCTTGTCGGTCGTAATTCCGCCGATTCCGTTCCCGGAAATATGAATCGCGCCGTCTTCGACCGTAAAGACGGCGTTCGGATCGGTTCCCGGCTCTTGTCCATTAAGAAAAACGCTCCAGCCGTCAAGATTCTTCCCGTTAAAGAGCGCGGTTTTCTCCGTTACGACTTGCGGCGTCGGCTCGTCGGCAAAAATCAACGACTGAAAAGAAACGCAAACGAACGAAAGCGCCAACGCGATCGTCGCGCGTCTCGCTAAACATATGGAACGGCTCGTCATAAAAACCCTTTCTTGAATAATCGAGGCGCAACAAAATTGAAACGCCGCAAAAACGCGACGCTTCCCAAACTCGATCTATTATATACGTTTTCCCAATGAGGGCAAGTTTTAGAACTGAAAGGGGATTTTCTCTGGAAAAGGAACGATATTTCCTTGAAAAATCGCGAAAATTTGTTACTCTCGAGTTAATATCGTTAAATCAACCTCAACCAACGTCGACGGAGGAAAAATGTTCCGAAGTTTCTTATTATCGTTAGTCGCAACGGCGACTTTACTGACGTCTTCGGCGCTTTGCCAAGGCGTCTTCGCGCAAGACGAAGCGGCGGCGTATGAAGAGCCCGCGATTCAACAAGAAGGCGGCTGGACGCTCGTGCTTGTGCCAGACCCGCAGGCGTATACGCGTTATTCGCGCAATCATGGGATTCTCGACTTAATGACGGCTTGGATCGCCGAAAACGTGAAAAAACTCAACGTGAAACAAGTCGTTTGCGTCGGAGACTTGGTCGAATCGAACAATTTGCAATTTCCAGACGGGCGATTCGCCAATCAAACGAGCAAGCAGATGTGGGAATGTTCCTCGCGCTCCTTTGGAAGACTAGACGGCGTCGTTCCCTATCTTCTCTGCACGGGCAATCACGACTACGGTTCCTATGTCTATCCCGACGGAAATCATTACGGTACGCGCTCGTCTCTTAATCGCGAGACGCAATTCAACTCTTATTTCCCGATCGATCGCAATCCCGCGCTCAAGGACGTTCTTTTCGAGACGTTCGAAAACGCTTTCGGGTACAAGTCGCTTGAAAACGCGGCGTATCGATTCGAAGGAACCGACGGACAAAAAATCGTCGTCGTCGTTTTAGAATTCGCGCCGCGAGACGAAGCGCTCGCGTGGGCGAAAGGCGTCTTCGAACGCCCGGAAAACGCCGACGCCTTTGGGATCGTCGTCGCGCATTCCTATATGACGCCTTATACTCGCGACGCCGCGCGCATTGCTAAAGAAAATTACGGACTCAACAAAGAGGGCGGAAACGCGGGCGAAGGCGTTTGGGAAAAGCTCGTCTATCCGACCGCCAACGTTAGAATGGTCTTGTGCGGGCATGTCTCGACCGCCGACGATATGGACGGTTGCACGGGCTATCGAGTCGACGCCAACGCTGCGGGCAAACCCGTCTATCAATTAGTCTGCGACATGCAGGCGATGGGCGGAGGCTGGGAAGGCAACGGCGGAGACGGCTGGCTTCAACTCCTTGAATTTTCCAAGGATATGAAGACGATTAAAGTCCGAACTTTCTCGCCTCTCTTCGCTATCTCGCCCGTTACGCGCGCGCGCGCTTGGTATCGAAACGATCGTCAACAATTCGATATTAACGTCGAATGAAAAAACCAAACGTCGCGAAAAATTCCCCGACGCAAGGTCGGGGCGCGTAAGAACAACGACGTTGCTTGTCCAAATCCGTTACTTGTCTAAACTTCGAACAAGAACGCAACGAAACCCTAGGTCGTCGTCGCAGTTCGTCGGATCGCAGTAGCATCGATTCGTCGGACTGCAAACCGACGCGGGACTGTTCCAACCGCCGCCTCGACCGGCAAACGAAGCTCCGTCTTCGCCTTTGCTCTTCGTCCATTCCCAAACGTTGCCCAACATATCGTAAACGCCCCAGCCGTTCGGACGCTTAGTTTTTACCTTATGCGATTTTCCGTCGCTATTTCCGAAGCGCCACGCGCGGTCGTCCAGAACCTCGCCGTCAAGCCCCGGACGACTCGAACCGGCGCGACAAGCGTATTCCCATTGTTCTTCCGTCGGCAATTCAAAACGCCAACCTTTGGGAACGCAATCTAAAGCGTTAAGTTTTTTTACAAAAACAACCGCTTCCGTCAAACTGACGTTCTCTATCGGTAACTCGGCGCCGTTAAATCGCCGTGCTATCTTACTATCGCCGCCGATCGCGTCCCATTGCGCTTGGGTCGTCTCCGTCTCGGCAATCCAAAAGCCCTCGTCGATAGTCGTAACGCGCCCCGATTCGCCGTCGCTACTTTCCTCCTCGTTTTCAGAGGCGCCCAAAACTAAAGAGCCGACTGGACAATAACGAAAAACAAATTTCACGCCTTGATATTCCAACGTCGCGCGCGAACCGGGCTTCGTTTGAGAAAAAAGATCGATTTCCGCCGTCAACTTGAGAGCTTCGGGATCGTTGGGAACAAAGCCTAGCGCTTCTTCGGCTTTTGCCGACGCCTCGATCAAATCGTCGTCGCCGTAAGCCTTCCAACCGTCGGCGACAAGAATTTGAGCGGCAAGTCTATACAAATCGTCCGTTTCGACGTAATTTCCCCAACTCGCGCGAACTTGCCGCGCCGTTTCAAGAACTTTGGCGTATTGTTCCAATTCGAAAAGCGCTTTTCCTTCCTCGATCGACCTTTTCAACGCGGTTCGAACTTCTTGAATTTTCACCGACAATTCCTTTGCGCTCGCATTGTCGGGATTCAAACTCAACGCCTGTTCGCACTCCTTTTGCGCAAGAAGATAATTCTTTTCGGCAAAAGCCTGATTTCCGGCTCTAGCGCGTCTCGAGGAAGCTATGAAATCGTCGACGTTCTCTGAATCGAACTCTTGCGCGCAAACGTGAGACGCGACAAACGACGTCGAAACAACGGAAACGTTCCCCGCGAACGAAAAGACAAGAAAGAAAGCGACGCTAAGCGACGAGAAAAAGAAACGTAAGTCGTTTTTCATAATTTTACCATTCGCCCAAGACAAAAGTAAACGCAATCCGACGTAAGCGCAGTTCAAAAGTTGCAAACGTCAAATCGTCAAACAAAAAATATTGTCGTAAGGATTGTAACAGTCGTAACAAAAAGAACAAGGCGCTGTTTAGAAAAATTGCGCTATTTAGAAAAGACACGCCGTTTAAAAAAGAAAAAACATAGGAACCGTCGTTACGAGACGGTTCCTATGTTTATCGCGTTTGACTTCGCCAAACGGGACGCTTACCTTGATCGTCCCTTTAATTTCTCGACGCGTTCCAACGCGCGCAACGCCGCGCGCGTCAATCCTTCGCGATCAAGCCCCGCGTCCTTCAATTCTTCCTCGCGCGTCCCGTGTTCGATAAATAGATCGGGCACGCCGCAACGAACCAACGCGCGCGCGTCGACGCCTTCGTCGTTCGCCGCTTCAAGAATAGCGGAACCGAATCCGCCGATCAGCGCGTTTTCTTCGACGGCGACAAGCGCTTTTCCGTCGCGCAAGGGGCGCAAAATCGTTTCGGCGTCGATCGGCTTCGCAAAACGCGCGTTTATAACGCCAAAATCGACGGACTTGGCGCTATTCGCCAGGCGTTCCGCAACTTCCAACGCCGTCTGCAATATTCCGCCGCCGCAGACGGCGAAATAGCCGTTCTTGCCTTCGCGTAAAACTTCCGCCTTGCCGCAAGCGAAAGACTTGACTTCGCGCTTAATGACGTCGACGTTCGCTTTCGGATAACGAATCGCGACGGGATTTGATCTTGAAAGCGCGTACTTAAACGCCTCGCCGACGTCGAGCGCGTCGCCCGGCGCGATCGATTCGATATTCGGAAAGGGACGAAAATAACTCAAATCGAAGACGCCGTGATGCGTCGCCCCGTCGGCGCCGACAAGACCCGCACGATCAAGGGAAAATATGATCGGCAAATTCTGCAGGGAAGTCTCCTGAAAAAGCTGATCGTAAGCGCGTTGCATAAAGCCGCTGTAGACGTCGACGATCGGACGCATGCCGGCTTTTGCTAGTCCGGCGGCAAAGTTGACGGCGTGCGCTTCGCATATTCCGACGTCAAAAAATCGATCGGGAAATTCCTCGCGCGCGCGTTCCAGCATATTTCCTTGAGTCATAGCGGCGACGATTACGCAAACTCGCGGATCGTTCCTCATCGCGTTCAATATCGCGTCTTTAACCCAAAAAGTAAAAGGTTGCGCTTCGTCGGAAACCGACTTCAAATTCAAATCGGTCTCGTCGTTAAATCGTGAAACGGACGAACGAAGAATCGGAAAACGCTTGGCAAATCTGCTTGACGCCTTCTGTTCGGCGGTTCGCGCGCGTTTGTCTTTCTGGATTTTCGCGGGACTGGTCGAATGATACTGCGACGGATCGATTTCGGCGGGTCGGTATCCGCGCCCTTTTTCCGTCAAAATATGCAGGAGAATCGGCGCGTCGTAATTCTGCAACGCTAAAAAATACTTCCGCAACGTCGCGACGTTATGACCGTCGATCGGTCCAATGTAGCGAAAACCAAAATCCTCAAAGAGCGCGCCTCCGACAAGCCAAGCCTTCAGCGCGTCTTTAGAACGCGAAAGGAACCCGTAGGCGGGCGTCTTTTCAAGAAGTTGACGCAAACGCCACTTCGCGCCAAGATAACCGGGCGCTATTCGCATATGGTCGAGATAACGCCCAAAGCCTCCGACGCGCTTGCAAATAGACATCTCGTTGTCGTTCAAGACGACGAGCAGTTTCTGTTGTAATTCGCCCGCGTGATTTAACGCTTCAAAGATCGAGCCGCTGGTAAAAGCGCCGTCGCCGACGACCGCGATCGAACAACGAGAACGCGCGGAAGAATCGCCCCCTTTCGACGCGAACAAACGATCGACCAACGCGTCGCCGCACGAAAGTCCCAACGCCGTCCCGACGCTACTCCCGGCGTGTCCCGTCATAAACAGATCGTAAAGACTTTCGCGCGGGTTAGGATAGCCCGACAAACCGCCCTTTGCGCGGATCGTGTCGATTCGATCAAAACGTCCCGTGATCAATTTATGAGGATAGCACTGATGCCCTACGTCCCAAATTAGGCGATCTCTCGTAAAATCAAAGACCGAATGAAGCGCGAGCGTCAATTCAACGACGCCCATATTGGAGGCGAAATGAACGCTTCGACGCTCGGAAAGACGACGAAGCGTCGTTCGAATTTCCGCCGCCAATTCGGTCAGTTCGTCGAGCGTCATTGTTCTTAACTTGGAAGCGTCTTTCAACGAACTAAGAATCGTCGGCTCCGCGTCCTCGTCGGCTCGTAAACGTCGTTCGTTCATTTGTCGCGTCTCGCAACGTATTCGGTTAAATAAAGAAGCGTTTTAAAGGGCAAAGACTCGACGTCGAAAGCGCCTTTGGCGTCTCGCAAAACGTTCTCCGCTTCCTTCGTCGTCTTTTCGAGCCTGCGACGCGTTTCTTCGACGCCCCACAGAGACGCGTAAGTCAATTTTCCGGCTTCTTCGTCTTTATGAAGGCGTTTTCCAACGGTCTGTTCGTCGCCCAAGACGTCGAGCAAATCGTCGGAAATCTGGAACGCCAGACCCCATTTATAGCCAAATTCTTCAAGAACCTTCAAACGGTCGTCGGACGCGCGCGCGACTATTCCGCCTAATTGAAGCGAAGCGGAAATTAACGCGCCCGTCTTGCGACGGTGAATCGCGTTCAAGAAATTCTCGGATTCCGACCGATTCGCTCGTTCCGACCCGTCCTCTTGCGACGACGCCCAATCTACGTCGTCCGCCTGACCTCCGACCATGCCGACGGCGCCCGCCGCGCGCGCCAACGTCGCGACGCAACGAGAAACGACCTCGGGCGCCCAAGCGGACGACGCCAAAACTTCAAAAGCGCCGGTCAGAAGTCCGTCCCCGGCAAGAATCGCCGTCGCCTCGTCAAATTGACGATGACAAGTCGGTCGTCCGCGCCTCAAGTCGTCGTCGTCCATCGCGGGCAAGTCGTCGTGAATCAGCGAGTACGTATGAACAAACTCGAGCGCGACGGCGGCGGGGATCGCTTGGGCGCGATTCGTTCCGCACAGTTCCGACGCAATTAAAGCGAGACAAGGACGAAGCCTCTTCCCCGACGCAAGGAGAGAATAACGCATCGCGGAACAAAGGCGCCTAGGCGCTTTGGACAAATTCGAATATCCGTCCAAAGCGCCGTCCACTTCGCGCTTCAACGTCGACAAATACGTTTCGACGTCGACTTTACTGCTTGCTTGCGTCATACGCGCTCCAATTCCAACTGTCAAACGTTCATAAAACGCTTTAAAAAAAGACCCGACAAACGATCCAAACGTCGCAATTTACGACGTTCAAAGCAACGACGCTCTAAGTTACGACGTTCAAAGCTAGCAAAGTCAAAAAGGGGGCTCGCCGGAGCGATCAAAGAAACTTCCGCCGCGCGGCGCCTGCGTTTCCGACGCGCCTCCGACGTCAAAGAGCGACGAAGCGCCGTCGCAACGCGTTCTTCTCACGGGCGCGCGTTTCCGCTGATTCGCGTCGTCCTCGGCGCGCGGCGCTCTTCCCTGCCGTTGTTCGACGGGTTGAACGGCGGGTTGAACGGCGGGTTGAACGACGCGACGAGCGCCCGGCGACTCGACGCGCGGCTCGTTGGAAGGAAGAACGACCGACGGCTTGCACGCGTTCGGATCGCGCGACGCCGCGCGAGGCTCCGTCGCGTTCGCTCCGAGATTCTGACGACCCGCGACGTCCGTTCGCGAACTTAACGTCGTTTCGTCGAGTTGTTCCAAAACGGGCGCGCCTTGCTCGTCGATTCCTTTAAGCAATTCGACGCGACGAGAGACGCCCGCCAATTTTTGACGGCAAATCCTTAATAGGGCGATTCCTTTCTCGTAGCTCTCGAGCGAGTCTTCCAACTCGCACTGCCCGGACTCTAACGAACCGACCAGCGTTTCAAGTTGACGATACGCCTCTTCAAAAGAGATTTCTTTTTCTGCGGAAGACTCTTTTTTCATAACGCCCCTTAAGGTTCAAACGCACGGCGCCGTCAAAAAAACGCCGCTAAAAAAAACGAAATCGACTAGTCTTTGACTTCTTGAATTTTGACGCTTTCCATTACGTCGCCTTGGCGCGTCTTGTCGACAATATCTTGCCCTTCGACGACTTTGCCAAAGACCGAATGATGGCCGTCAAGCCAAGGGCAAGCGACGTGCGTAATAAAGAATTGCGAACCGTTCGTATTCGGTCCGGCGTTTGCCATCGACAACGCGCCCGGTCCGTCGTGCTTAAGGTCGGGATGAAATTCGTCGTCAAACTGATAACCGGGACCGCCGCAACCCGTGCCCGTCGGATCGCCCGTTTGAATCATAAAATCGCTAATAACGCGGTGAAATTTCAAGCCGTCGTAAAATCCCTTGTTTGCCAAGTCCACGAAATTCTGGACGGTTCGAGGCGCTTTGTCGGCAAAAAGTTCAAGTTTGATCGTTCCGCGATTCGTTTTGATGATCGCAAATTTTTTCATAAGTCGACTTCCTGCAAATTGTTTTTCGATTTGCGTTCAAACCGAAAATCAACGTTTTCGAAAACGAGTTATTATACCAATCCCAATACCACGCCGTCGGAACTTGCGCAAACTACGAAAACGCCAAATTCGCGCGCCGTTCGACAAACGTTTCCGAACTTCTGATTATAAGTCATACTCTAACAATGACAAGGCAAAAAACGCAACTTTAGAGAGACAAGCCTCAAGCGATTCTTTCACTTTTGTCGTCAATTCGCCGCGCTCGATTCGCCGAAACAAAAATCGGCGATCATATCCGAGTAAGTCCCCAAATTATCTTTGGGGCAAGTATGCGCTGCGTCGGGTATCGCAAGCGTCTTCGCGTTCGGAATCCGACTTGCCATATAAGCGGAAGTCGACGGCGAATAGAGCGAACCGGGACATGCGCACAGACACAGCGTAGGAACGTCGATCAAGGGCAACGCGTCGCGCCAATCCCCAAGCGTCATTGTTTCCCAATAGCGTCGTTCGACGCGTCGCTTCTCCGCCGGATAATCGATTCCAAAAACGCGTTTGACAAGCGATTCGCGCAAGCGCGTCAACTCGACGACTTTCGCGAGCCAACCCGGTTTGTCGTCCTCGTCGGGCAGATCGTCGAGTTGTTTTTTATCGTAAATTTTCATCGAGGCGCGCGCATAAAAGCGCAAGTGAAAGAGTTCGGGATCGTCTTCGACGTCCCTAACGTCGCGTTCGTAATCGGAATAGACGTAACTCCCTTGCCAAAGCCCCAGATTCCACGAATCGTCGTTTAGCAACTTTGGCGCCGTGTCCGCCAAGACTAAATTTCGCAACCGTTCCGTCCCAAACCGCTCGATATAAGAAAACGCGACGGAACCGCCCATCGAATAACCGACAAGCGAAACGTCTTGCAAGTTCAATTTAGCGATCAAACAACGCAAATCAAGCGCGGAACGTTCCACGCCGATATTAGGGGCGCTTGGCGAAGACCCGAACCCGCGTTGATCGAAACATATGCAACGAAAACGAGAACTCAAACGTTCCAACAGCGCGTTCACGAGGGCGACGCTTTCCCCAAAACCGTAGACGTAAACAAGGGGACGCCCGGTTCCGACGTCGGCGTAACAGATTTCGGCGCCGTCGTCGGCTACTATGCTTTTATAATCTAATTTCATCTCTTCGACTTACTCCGCTCTTGCGTCGTAATCGTTCACGCAATACGCCGACCAAGGTTTGCGTAAGAACCGACGGCGCTAGCCGTCGCGCGATAAGCCGCTCGTCGCGACGGGCGGATCGGCGCCGCCGAAAACGCGTCCGTTATCAAAGTGAAATTATCCGATAAACCCAAAAACTCCCGTTTACTAAGAACCGAGTTTATCGGAAGAATTAGCGTTTGAAGGTTCTGCGAAAAACATACGAAATTTCAGACGACGCGTCGACTGTAAAAAACAAAAAATCGTTTGCGCAACGTCAAGCGAAACGCCGATCCGCCCGTCGTTGACGGGCGGATTGGCGCGTGCCGCTACGCGGCGGTTCTTACGCGTCGTTTTTCCGTAAACGCTTACCTTGCGTCGACGTCGGCGCGCGTCGCGACGAAAAAACTTTAATTCGTCGCGTCGTTTCAAGTTGTAAAAAAGGGTTCCGCGTCGCGAGACTCGAGACGAACGACGACGTTCGGAACGGCGCGAAGACGTTCCAAAACAAACCTTGGCAAACGACAATGAATCGTCGCCAAGCCTTCCGTCGCGTATTCGCGCGACAACACTTCCCCGTCGCGCGCCAAAGACGCCGCCGTCTTTCCGTCGGCGATCGGCAAATCGACGAACGCCTCGACAAATTCCCGACTCAACGCGGCGCTCGCGGCGGCGATTAATTTATCGAATCCGGCGCGCGTTTTAACGCTGATCGGTATCGCCGTCGGATAACGTTCGAGCAAAGGACGCAACGTCCCTTCAGAATCGATCGCGTCGATTTTGTTCAAGACGAGAATCGAATCTTTTTCGCGAACGTCGAGACGTTCAAGAACCTCGTGAACCGCGTCGATTTGCGCGACGACGTCGGGCGCGCTCGCGTCGGCGACGTGAATCAGTAGATTCGCGGACGTCGTTTCTTCAAGCGTCGCGCGGAAACTTGCGACTAAACGATGCGGCAAGTCGCGCACGAATCCCACCGTGTCGCTCAACAAGACCGGTCCCCAGCCGGGTAAAAACCAGCGGCGCGTCCGCGCGTCGAGCGTCGCGAAGAGCATATCCTGAACGAAAGCGTCGGAAGACGTCGTAGCGTTCAAAAGCGAACTCTTGCCCGCGTTCGTATAACCGACAAGACAGACGCGGCGCGCAAGTTCGCGAGACTCGATTTCGCGCTTCTTACGCGCGTGAATTTCGTCGATTTCGCGCTTGAGATCCGAAATGCGGCGTTGAGCGATTCGACGGTCGACTTCAAGCTGTTTTTCGCCCGGTCCGCGCAACCCGACCCCGCCGACCGTTTGGCGTTCAAGATGCGTCCACATTCTCTTGAGGCGCGGCAAAGAATATTCAAGTTGCGCAAGTTCGACCGCAAGTTTTGCCTCGCGAGTACGCGCGCGACTCGCAAAAACGTCTAAAATCAATTCCGTTCTGTCGATAACTTTCGTATGCAAAAACTTTTCCAAGTTGCGCGTCTGACCCGGCGCCAAGTCCAAATCGAACAGAACGACCTGCGCGTCGCGCGACTCGACAAGTTCCTGAAGTTCGTCCAATTTGCCTTTGCCAAGACAATACGCGACGTCGCGAAAAGCGCGGCGTTGAATCAAACTTCCAACCGGCAAAACGTCGGCGGCCTCCGCAAGACCCGACAATTCGTCCAAAGGATCCTCGCCAAGACCTTGACCCGGCAAATAGACTCCGACGAGAATCGCGCGTTCGCGCGCCACGCTCGTCGCGCGCGTCGTTTGATCGCCATGAGTCGAAGCGTCGAAACGTTCCGTCGAGTAGCGTTCGACGTTCGACAAACGTTCGTCCGAATTCTCGTCGTCCTGCGTTTCCTCGGACTCTTGCCGCGAACCTTGCGCGTCTTGCGACGAAAAGTCGGAAAGAGAACGAACCTCGCGCCAATTCTTTTGGTAATTTTCACGATCCCTATCTCGGGAACCGGGATTCTTTATTTCTGGTTTTCTTCGCATAATCGCAAATCAAAAAAACGGCTCGTAACCGTAAAAACAAACGCGTTCCGTCGTCGCGCCTTATCACCGTTTTTAAGAATACCAAATTGCCCGCAATCTGAAAATAGAAAAAAACGCGTTTCGAAACGTCCTACTCGTCAATAAGCCTGCCGCTCCACGCCCAACGATTTCTTGTGAAGCGCGTATAAGAACGCGTCCGGATTGAGTCGGGGGCTAACGCGCGCTTTCTCTTGTAGACGATCCGCCAAGACGCTCGCAATTTCAAGACGACGTTGCGGAGCAAGATCGGCGCGTCGCGCAACGTAAAGATCAAGCGCCTTGCGCAACGAATCGGAAATAATAAAATCTTCGGGCGTCTTTGACGCGACGTTTGACAATAGTTTTTCGTCAAAGGGCTCTTTGACGATCGGGACGCCCTTCTTGTCGCGCTTGATTCTGTTTCGTCCGCCGCGCGCGACGATCACGACCGTGTCGGAAGCGACGTCGCCCAAACGCGCCATACGTTCGTTTGCGCCCATAATCAACGTTACAAAAGGACCAAGCATAAAATCCGCCAAGCGCAAAACGTTGCGAACAAACGCCTGGCTAAAACGAAGAGGACGACCCGAACAGGAAATCACGCGCAAGCCGACGATCGCCTTGCCGAGCGTGCGTCCCTGCCAAAAGGCTTCAAAAAGAACGGTCCAAAACCAGAAAACAAACGTCGTGTTTACATAGAAAAAAACGCTGAACAACGTCGATTTCAACTCCGTATACCAGCCGAAAACGCCGTCGTATCCAATCAAATAATCGAGAAACAGTAAGACTGCGATCATCGAGCCCGACCAATAAGCGAACATAAACAAAAGGTCGAGCGAATAAGCGTAGGCGCGAGAAAAGGGACCCGCGACGCGATATTTAAACGAGACGTTTTCGGGCGCCGCGAATTCGTAAATTACGTCAAGTTGCGACTGCGAGTTAATTTTCGAGGTGGTAAAAGCGTCGTTCGTCGTTTCGACGCCCTTTGTCGTTGGCGCGTTCATAGCGTAAACCGTATTCGTCGTGACAATAACTTGCGACGCCGTTTGTCGACCGTTCTTACAAACTCGACGTCCGGCGTTATTATAACAAATAAAACAACGGGCGTCGACAATTTTGAAAAAAAAGACCAATCATTTTTCAGATCAAGAGATTCCAAAAAAATTTTTCTGCAAATTCTCAATTATTCCTATTTACAAACTATGGACTCTTCCTATAAAATGGAGTCGATCCCAACAAGAGCTTGGCGAGACGACGTCGGCTTCGTCGACCTTTCGACGAGGTTCAAGCGTCCGCCAAAGCGTCGTTTTCCCCCCAACTAGGAGTTTTTAATGAAACGTCTCGGAATCCTCGCGCTCGTCGCTTCGGCGGCTTTTTTCGCGTCTAGCTTTGCCGCCGCGCAAGACGACTATTTGCCGCTCGTTCAAGAAGAAACGATTTCCATCGTTCGCGCCGACCTTTCTAAAATCGACGGTCAACAACTTTCCAAGCTATTCCAAAAAACGGCGGCCGGAGTCGTCGACGCGTTTGTTCAAGACAAAGAACAGGCGGATCAACTGAAGCAAGCGCTTCCTCTCGTCGGTATGATGATCGCGCAAAACGTCGCGACTTACGTCAAGCCGCTTCAAGAAGTCGGCGTCAAGTACGTTTACGCCGTGATCGAACAACCGAAAGACGACGCGCTCTTGTATCCTTACTTGGCGATTCCGACCAAGGATTTGTCGAAAGAACAAGTTGCGAAGTTACGAGACTGCTTGAAAGAATTGAATCAGGCGTTGAATTCTTCGATCAAATATCGATTCGAACGCAACGGTTTTATGATCGTTTTGCTCATTCCGAACACGGTCGAAGCCGACGAAGCCAAAGCTTACGCCAAGAATCGTTTCGCCAAGTTCAATACGGTCGAAAAGCCGGAATTTGCCAAAGGATTCAAAGCGGGCGATCCGAACGCCGCGTTCGTAAGCGTCTCGCTCAGTTCGCGCAACGACGCTATGATTCAAAAGCAATTAGACTCTGTAGCGACGATGTTGGACTCCGCCGAAGGCGCGGAAGAAGTCGCCGAAGTTGTGAAAAATTCCTTAAACGAATTTAACGCGCTCTCAAAAGAAGCGAGCAAATGCGTCTCTTTTGCCGCAGTTTCCGTCAATCTCGACGCTCCGAGCGTTTCTAGCAAAATCCAAGCGAAGTCTGCTGACGCCGCCAAAAAATACGTCGAACTTAATAAGGTCAAAGCAAAAGAAGCGTACTCAAAATTGTTAGCCGGATTGTTGGAAAGCAAAACGATTTCGGAAACGCCCATTGCCGAAAACGTTGAGGAACTCGAATCTCTTTTGAACGAGTTGTACGACGTTTTCTCGCAATACGAGGCTGACGGCGACGTTATCGCCTTAAAATACGACGAAAATTTCTTCAACAACTCCAAGCCGACCTTCGACAAAGTAGTCGCCTTCGTCGCAAAGCTAGTCGAAAAAGCTAAGGAAGCGGCGGAAGCGGAAGAAGCTACGGAAGAATAAAAATAAGACAAACGCGACGACGCGCGACGGAAGCGTTGTCGTTGGAAAAAAGTCTAAAAAAAGACGGGCGCGAGTTTTTCACTTCGCCCGTCTTTTGTCGTCTTCGTTCGTCGAGTCTGCTTTCTCGTTAGGCGGAAGCCTTAGAAATCCCGCAACGAATCGACGGAGCCGACCGCGATCGTAAACGGATTGTCAAAAGGATATTTCTTCATAACTCCGTCGACTTCGTCGAGCGTGATCTCGCGCAACGTTTGAAGATCGTCGGCGACGGAACGATATTGACCGCGCGTCGTCCATTCCTCGCCGATCGCAAAAAGACGCGATTGAGGACGTTCCCCGCTCAAAGCGACGCCCGTGAGTATTTTGTTCTTAGCGCGAATCAGCTCTTCTTCGGTAATTCCGCCTTGTTGCGCCTCGAGCAAAACGTCGCGGATCGTCGCAAGATTATCGTCGACGTCGTTAGGATTGCAGACGAGCGACGTCAAAAAAGCGCCCGCGTCGGAAAAAGAGGAAAGATAAAGAGCCGCCGTCTCGGCGCGACCGGAATCGACAAGTTCCCAAAAGAGGCGACTGCCCACGTCGTCCCCGAGAATCGTCGTCAGAATCGAAGCGGCAAATCGATCGGACTCGACGCCCGTCGGAGCGTCGACAAGTTGAAAGACGTATTCTTGCGAAGTTTCCTCGCGAACGACGACCCGCGTCTCGCGAACGCCCTGAGGACGCCAACTCGCACGCCCTGTTTCCTGCGGTTTCCACGAGCCGCAAGCGCGGTCGACCCAACTCGTCAATTTGTCGAAATCGACCTGACCGCACGCGACGAAAACGACGTTGTTCGAGCCGTAACGACGCTCGAAATATTCGCGCATCGACTCGACCGACAAGTTCCCGACCGAGTCGAGCGTGCCAAGAACGCTACGCGCAAGAGGGTGCCCTTTCCAGAAAAGAGCGCGCCATTTTTCGTCGACTCCAAAGGGCGGTTGATCCTCGTACATCTTGATTTCTTCAAGAATCACTTGCTTTTCGGCGTCGAAATCGAACTTTCTCAACGAAGGACGCAAAATATCGCCAAGCAAATCGACGGCGCGTTCCTGCAATTCGGGCAACACTTTGGCGTAAAAAGCCGTGATTTCTTCCGTCGTAAAAGCGTTCGAAACGCCGCCAAGTTCGTCTAGTTCGCGATTCACGTCGGCGGCGCTACGACGTTCCGTCCCCTTAAAAACCATATGTTCAAGAAAATGACTTACGCCGGCAATTTCGTCCGTTTCGTCGCGCGCCCCGGTCTTCACGAAAAAGCCAAGCGACGTCGAACGAGCGTCATCGTTTGTTTCCGCGATGATTTCCAGTCCGTTCTCAAGCGTCGTCCTTTGAAATTTCATAGCAACTTCTTCTCCAAATCTTACGTCGATTCGAACGATCGACAAAAAATCGACCGAACGACGACAGTATAACAGACGACAAGCAAAGAAGGAAGAAAAAAAACAAAAAAAGAACCGTTTTTATCTCTTTTCAATTTCTTTTGTAAACGCTCGCGGAAAGCCGCGCATCAACGATGCGCGGATACGTTGAATTGCCAAAAAGGAGTCGTTTTGATTCAAGAACGTTAAACCGACGTCTTTGATCGCGCGTAAGCGTTCACGGAAAGTCGTACAAATTTTTCACGCGCGTTCGGTTTGGAATAAACGCCCCGCGAGAACCGACGGCGTAGCCGTCGCGCGAAAGCCGCCCGCATTGCGGGCGGAAGGGCGAAACTTTACTAGACGCTCGACAAAACAAGTTCATTAAGCGTCCCATAGTTTACAAGTAAAAACGCTCGATTCAAACGCCAAAGGTCGTTGCCGTCGTAATAAAAACGTCTCGGGTCGAACCCATCCGCCTGCAATG
>JAZRWW010000006.1:0-5610 GCA_045599865.1 Thermoguttaceae bacterium | reverse complement strand
TTAAAGTTGTTGGTTGAACACAAAGCGCAAAGCGGCGCGTCGCTCGACCGTAAAACGATCGCGCAAATGTTGAAATACGTCGCGCTTGAAGTCGACGGGGAATTGAAAAAGCCTGAAAATCCCGAAGAGAGCGCCGTTTCAGACTCCGCCGCGACTATTTGCCAGCCTTTGGTCGTTTTGTTTTACACGGGTTCCAATCCCTCTTTTGCAGCTCCTTCTTGGGAACGTTCTTTTCCTCTTCCTTCGTCGTTGCGGGTCGACGAATTACGCGAGGCGCAAGTTCGCTTCAAACCGATAACCGTGAATTTGACGCGTATGTATTTGGAGAATAGAATCAGTCGGAACGGCTTTCTTAACGTAATGGTCGCGTCGATGGCTTCGGCGAGTCCGAAGAGATTGCCGGAGAATTATTCGACGTTGTTTAGCGCGTTAGGGGAAATGGAAAATTGGACGGAAGCGGACGACGAACGACTCAAAGCGTCCGTTAATTACGTTGTTTCAGCGACAAATCGTCCGATGACTTATAGAGAATTGGAATCGTTACGACTGAGCGTTAAAAACAAAAAAGCGGAGAAGAGTATGAAAACGATTTTAGACGCGCTTAGAGACGAGGGAAAAATTGAGGGAATGCGCGAAGGAATATGCAAGGGAAAACGCGAGGGAAAAATCGAGGGTGAAATCAAAACGATCAAGACGGTCGCTTCGTTGCGTTTTCAGGAAACTTCCAAACGTTTGAGCAGATTGTTGACTAAGCTAAACGATCTCAAACTATTGAACAAGGCTTGTCAATTTGCCTTAACCGCGCCTTCCTTGCTTGACGTCGAGAATTTTGTCGAAAATTTGATTCCGACCGTATCCAAGCGTAGTCGCGTCGCCAAGAAACAGACGGCGTAACGTTTGTCTAAAATAGCAACCGCCGGAAACGCGGTAAAATTTTCTTCAAACTTTTATTCGACACGGTAAACAGCCGTAAACAGCCGTCTTTATGGAATTTGAAGCGGCGCCTTGACTACGTTTTAAAGGCGTTCGGTTTTAAAACGAGGCGCGCTAGCGCGTCTCGCTTCAAACGGCTGAAATATTTCGAATTAAATTTCGCGTTGAAAAAGAGAAGCGCGACAATCAAGAAAGGCAAGCTATGCAATATCGACAAATCGGTTCGACCGAAATAGAAACGTCGGTCGTCGCGTTGGGAACGTGGGCGATGGGCGGCTGGATGTGGGGCGGTTGCGACGAAAGCAAGGCGATTCAAACGGTTCGCGTCGCGCTCGACGCCGGGATCACGCTAATCGACACGGCGCCGCTTTACGGGTTCGGTCGTTCTGAAGAAACGGTCGGCAAGGCGATTCGCGGGGTTCGTCGCGATTCGTTCGTTTTGGCGTCGAAATGCGGGATCGTTTGGGATACGAAACCTTTCCCGCCCGGCGTCGGAGAATGGCATTGTTACGCGGACGACGACGGACTTACGAACGGTATGTCGAAGTACGCGCTCTATCGTTGGATCGCGCCGGAGGCAATTCGCAAGGGCGTCGAAAATAGTTTGCGTCGACTCGGAACCGATTATATCGATTTAATGCAAATTCATCATATCGGCGACAAGACGACGCCCGTCGCGGACGCTATGGGAACGCTCGAAGAATTACGCAAAGAGGGTAAAATTCGAGCGATCGGGATTTCCAATACGACGCGCGATATTTTCGAGGAATATTGCGCCAACGGCTCGCTCGACGTCGATCAAGAACGTTACACGATGTTGGATCGAAGCGTCGAAAAGAACGGCGTTCTTGACGCCTGTCGAGAAAAGAACGTTTCGTTTCTCGCCTATTCTCCGTTAGAAAACGGTCTTTTGACGGGCAAGCTCGACCCGAAACGCAGTTACGAGAAAGGCGATTTGCGCGCCGACAATCCGACGTTTTCCGCCGAAAACGTCGAACGCGTCAACGCCGCTTTGAAAGAGATCGGCTCCGTCGCCAGACGTTACGACCTGACCTCCGGGCAATTTGCCGCCGCGTGGGTCGCGTCTCGTTACGAAAAGGCGTTTGTGCTTTGCGGAGCGAGAACGCCCGAACAAGCGCTCGACAACGCAAAAGCCGGTGACGCCAATTTGAGCGCGGAAGACTTTGAAGAAGTCGACTCCGTCCTCCGCGATTTCGAATTGTTGAAAGACTGAAAAACGACGCGTCAGCCCGCGATGCGAAGCGCTCGACGCGAAGGCGTATGCGCGCCTTGAGAACGCGCTTGAATATCCGACGTAATTTCTTCGGCGATCTCAACCGCTCGAGCCGCGCGCTCGCCGGGCGCGGTCGAAGGCGTCCCGCGCAAAATCGCGGAGACGAAATCGTCGTTTTCAAGCGCCAACGCGTCGAAGGGATCGTGAACAAGTTCTTCGATTTCGTACTCTTCGCGCATAAAACTTGGAACGCGCGCGCTCATTTCGGCGAAAGAGACGTTTTCGGGCGAGTATTTTCCGTCGAGAATATCCCGCTTCGGACGTTGACAAACGGCGGAACGCGCGGCAAAATCGACGAACAGCGCCTGCGATTTCGTGCGAATCGTCATTTTGCGCGTCGGAGTCTGCTCGATTCGAGACGCCTTCAGTCGCGCGATCGATCCGTTCGCAAATTCCAGCGTCGCAAAGGACGCGTCTTCAAACCCGCCAAATTGCGCGAATCCAAAGGCGGAAACGCGCGTTACTTCCGACGGAATCAACGAAAGCACAAGCTCGAGATCGTGAATCATCAAGTCGAGCGTGGCGCCGACGTCGGTCGAGCGAAACGTGTATCCGCTTGTTCTTTCCGCCTCGACAAACGCGGGCGAAGCGCCGGAACGAACTTCAAACAGGCGTTTTGTCGCCGCTTGCCACGCCGGATTATATTGTTCGACGTGTCCGACTTGCATAACGAGCCCTTTAGCGCGCGCAAGACGCGCCAATTCGAGCGCGGAACGCCCGTCGGTCGTCGCCGGCTTTTCGATTAAAAGATGTTTTCCGGCGCTCAGAACTTGCCGTCCGACTTCGGCGTGCGTCGTGGAAGGGGTCGCGACAATCATCGCGTCGACTTGCGGCAAAATCTCCTCGAGCGTCGCAAAATCTTTGACGTTCCACTGTTCCGCGACGCGCTTGCGACTCGCTTCGAAGACGTCGACCACTCCGACAAATTCCACTTCGGGATTTTGCGCCGCTTTCGACGCGTGAAAACCGCCAAGACGCCCCGCGCCCGCCACGCCTATTCGAACTTTGTCCATTGATCCGTCCTAATTCTGAAAAGTTCTAACGGAACGTTCCGTGTTCCGTTCTTGTCGGCGATATTGTAGCGATTACGACGAAAAGTGAAAAGAGCAAATTGCAACGTTCCGCAACTTTACGGGCGTCAACGAATATCGACGGAATTCATAAGCGCGCGCAACGCGTCCGCGTTCTGCTGGTGCCCCGTCTTAAACGCGCGAAACTCCCCTTCCCAATCGACGGGCGCTAAAGAAAAATCGCCGATCATATCGAGAATTTTATGGCGCGCGCATTCGTTTTCAAATTTTAGCGCATTGTCGATCGGACCGTTCTCGCCAAAAACAAGCACGTCTTTCGGCTCGAGGCGTAGACCGAACCCCATATTCCTTAGTTCGGTCGCCTCTTCAAAAGTTAAAAAAGTTCGACAGGGCGCGATTTCTCGTTGAAATATTTCGGACGCTTGCGCAAAGTCGAAGCGCGCCGCTTGATTCGGAATAGGAGACGCCTTGTCGTAATGAAGGCGATACTCGTAAATCAAGCGATTTTCTTCGCTTGGCGCGATTTCTATTCGTCCGCCTCGCTCGTCGAAAAAAGTTCCGGCGGAAACGACGCGAAGTAAAACGCGCTCCGCCTCTTGTTCGACCGTACCCGCCTTCAAAAACGCGTCGACAAAGGGCGCGCCGGAACCGTCCAAGCCGGGCGCGCCGACCGCGTTCGCCAGCACGTCGCAGTTGTCGATTCGCGCGCCGCGCAAGGCCGCAAGCGCGTGTTCGACCATATCGACGCGCGCTTCTCCGACGACAAGGCTCGTTTGGCGCGGCGTCGCGACGCGGTTTTCGACAAGCGCGGGTATCGGCGTCGAATTGGGCAAGTCGACGCGAAAAAAACGAACGCCCGAATTTTCAGGAGCGGGTCGAAAAGAGTAAACGACGTCTTGACCCGACCAATGCCCGAAGCCCGCGACGTCGACTTGACGCGCCAATGTGCGTTGCCGTCGATTCGATTCGACGCGTTCTATTTTGGGAACTACGTTAAACAAAAAAAACTCCCCTGCTTGTCGCCGTAAAAAGAAAAAAAACGTTCCAAAAAACCGTCGATTGAAATTCGGCGGTTGAAATACCAAAAAACAACGATTTCGGACGCGCTTCCGCGCAGTCGTAGCGTTTACAAACCCAAGCTCGCGCCTTCGGCGTTACTCAATTTGTTACCGTTCACGGAAAGCCGCGTATCAACGATACGCGGACTGTTTCATCTTGTGAAAGCGCAAAATCGAAGACGTCGGTTTAACTTTCTTGAATCAAAACGACGCTTCCAACGACTTGTTGAACGTAGGAAAACTTTCAAAGTATTAGCTTTTTACTGTTCGCGACGCCGTTTTGGTAATTCAACGTATCCGCGCATCGGCGATGCGCGGCTTTCCGTGAACGGTTACGGCGGAAAAGCGTCGTGAAAACGCGCGTCGTTTTTACCTCGGCTTACTTCGATTCAAGGCCCCGCCAAAATCAATTCTCGCCCGAGTCTTGTCGCTTCTCCGAAACGATTTTGACAAATTCGTCGTAATCGACGACCGACGTCAGCGATTTACGAACGGCGGCAAGCGCTTCCAACGTTACCCCCTCGAACGACGCCTCCACTTCGGAAATAGGAACGCCAAATTTGTAGGCCGCCGTTTCGGCAAGAATACTACAAAACGTCGTTTGCATTTCGGCGTCTTTTCGTTGCATCTCGGCGTCTTTTCGTTGCATCTCGGCGGCATTTTGCCGAATTTCGGCGTCTTTTCGTTCTATTTCGGCGTCTTTTCGTTGCATTTCGACGTCTTTTTGCCGAATTTCGGCGTCTTTTTTTCGTATTTCGGCGTCTTTTCGTTCTATTTCGGCTTTTTGCTGTTTCAAAATCGTTCGGTGAGTCGTATAGAAACGTTGACTACTTTCGATATAATCCCGTTGCTCGGGAGTCGTTAACACTTGATACATTTGATTTCTCAACTCCTTTAAATCGGGCGTCCTTCTCTCCATTCGAAACAGTTCTTCCGCAGACGTCGAATCGGGAAACCGAAAAGCTTTCAACCAGTCGATTAGTTGCGGATCGCGCATATTGGGCGCCAACGGCTCGCCGACTTGGGGAATTCGCACAAAGTGGATCGTCAAGCAATCGCTAAAAACGACGCGATTTTCGGTCGACATTAATTTGATCGTTTCAAATTGAGTCTCTTTCAGTTTTCTTTCCAAGTCGGGCGTCAAATTTTTAAATTTTTTGCAGTCCAATTCCGACCAAATCGGAAAATCGACAAACACAATTCCTACGACTTTGCGCAACATATCGTAAGTTTCGCCTTTTGCCAACTGCCCCGCCGCTAGCTTTTCAAGATAATAAACGATACGTTCGCGAAA
>JAZRWW010000005.1:0-18885 GCA_045599865.1 Thermoguttaceae bacterium | reverse complement strand
CGGAAAATCGACAAACACAATTCCTACGACTTTGCGCAACATATCGTAAGTTTCGCCTTTTGCCAACTGCCCCGCCGCTAGCTTTTCAAGATAATAAACGATACGTTCGCGAAAGTTCTCGTGATTGCAGGTTTGTAATTCAACGTCGTACTGATTCCCCAATTCGTCTTCGACGGCGACGTCTAAAATCGAGTCTTTGACGCCGTAAGCGACGCCAAAAGAAAACGGATTTTTGATTTTGATCGAGTCGACAAGCGGCTCGTCGGCGTTGCGAAAGACGCCGTTCATTATCCCGCGCAAAAACGGAATCGACTCGACGCGCCCAAACGCAATGCGAAAAACCCAGTCTTGACGAAAATTGATTCCTAATTGAACAAGTTGGCTAAAATACTCGCGTAAAAGTTCCAACTCTTTCTCTTCGTCGGCGCGTCCGGCGGAAAACTCGTCGTCTTTATTCATAAAATCCCCTCCATTTCTTGTAATCGTTCGCAGAAAGCTACGAAAAGTCAACGAACGCAAGCTTGCCGCGCGTCGAAACGACGCGCGACTTTTTGTATATGAAAAATATTAAGCGTTTGCAGAACGCCTTTTTACGACGTGCTACCGGCGCTCGATCGTTTTCCGCAGTTCTCTTGCCTGACGCGCTTACGCGCGTTGCCTTTTCGCGAACGACTACTCTCTTTTGAACGCGCGAAAAGACTCGCGAATTTAAAAGGCAATTTATAAACCTGCGTATCGTCAAGTCAAGACGGGAGTCGCGAACAAATCGCGGGCAAATTCAACGTTTTTTCCAAGGACGCGCGCGCGTTAAAACAACAGTAACCGTTCTTCACGGAAAGCCGCGTATCAACGATACGCGGATTCGTTGAATTACAAAACGGCGTCGCGAACAGCAAAAAGCTAATACGTTGAAAGTTTTCTTATGTTCGGCAAGTCGTTGTAAGCGTAGTTTTGATTCAAGAGCGTTAAACCGACGTCTTCGATTTTCCGCTTTCACGAACCGAAACAGTCGGCGTATCGTTGATACGCGGCTTTCCGTGGACGCATATAAACAACAGAAGGAACAACCAAACAAACTTCTTGCCGCTTCTTTGAAAACGCTCCTTACGACGCTGGATACATTGTAAAGCAAGCGCTAACGACGTCAATAGTTGGAAAACGACGTCGCGCGTTTGCTTTGATCGTAATCGTCCGCGCTATATTCTGAACAAGGTTTACGTTTGAATCGCGCCGTAAGGCGCGCGCGATTCCTGCGCGACGATTTTCTATGAACGCTTACGGAAGAATTAAAGTTTGTCAATGAAAGGAAGTCTTGACTTTCGTTCATAGAAGTTTGTTTCCTTCCTTGGCGACCGTCGTGGAAACACGCGAAGTCGGAGTCGCAAGCGTTTCACAAAAATTAAAAAAACCGCCGTTTAAGGGCGGTTTTAAACGAAAACAACGATCATTTTCCAACGCAATACGACAAACGCCGTCGAACTCCCCGTTAAAACGGGGAGAAATTCACAGACTTCATACGACTCCGCGATCGCGTTTTGTTTGCTTAACTAACGACGTTGTTGTCCGGCGGCGTTAGCCGTGCGAGGCGCTGCGGCTCTAGGTTGAGCGGCGGCGGGTCTGGCGGCGGCGCCATTCGCGGCGTTCATCGCTTGACCGCCCAAATTGGCGAGAGGAGAATCCCCTTCGCTTGCTTGACTGGGCGTTCCGACGGCGGCGGCAAGTTGTTGCTTGACAGCTTCGGTAATGTCGCATTCGGGGCGATTCCAAACGATCGTGTTTTGATCGGCTTCTTCGAGCGCCAAGACTTCTTCAGAAATATTGGAATTTTGAGGAGCGGAAATTTTTACCTTCGAGTGAACGATGATGATTCCGTTCTTAACGGCGACGGTTTGAATCGCAGTTTGCAAATCTTTATACGCTTTGAAAAGGAGTTGCGTGCGTTGAGCGACGACCTTTTGCGACGCCTCGTTCGCCTTGAATTCCGCGTCGCTAAATTCTTTGCGAATGCTGCCGATTTGTTCTTCAAATTCGGGCGTTCCGTATTTGAAATCGTACTTTTGTTGCATATCGGCGATTTTCTGATCCGCCTCTTGCTTCGCCTTCGCAAGCGCGACTTGCTCTTGTTGCAATTTTGCGTTCAGCGCGGGAATTTCTTCGGCGACGACGGGGTGATTTTGCAAAACGGCGCGCAAATCGACGACGCCGACCAACAAGGACTTATTGGCGGTCGCTCGAGGAGCGGACGCGGCTCCTTGAGCTTGATTGGCTTGTTGCGCTTGAACGGCGCCGACTGCCAGACACAACGAAGCGCAGATCAGAGCCGAAAAAAGACGTCGGACGTATTTCACTTTAAACTCTCCTTGAAACGCCAATACGGACGTTGAAGAAACGATTTTCGGGTCGACGTTAAACGCGACGCCGTTATTTTAAATTCTAATCGATTGTCGTTTTGACAAACGCCGCGCTTCGAAAACGAAGGGGAGACGCGCAACGACTTTTACTTTCCTTGCCGTCTACGCTGATATTGACGTTTTTTTCGATTTCTGTAAAGACCGTTTCGCTTCTTTTCGCCTTTCCCAAAAAAATTTTTAAAAAATTGACGTAAAAAGAAGACTCCGTTCGCGAAAAAACGCGACCGACGGCGTAAAGTCGTCGAATTTCATTCGGCGGCTATGCGAGAACGCTTACGAATAAAAAAAGTTCGTCGCGACGACTCGCGGCGAACTTAACGCTAAGAAACGACCTCCGTCTTACAAACTTTCTTCAAGTCCGTAAATCTTAAGCGCCAGCGCTTTGATTTCGCGCAAGTTCAACTTGCCCGTCCCCAAAACGGGGATCGCGTCGACCTGCTTGAAATTGACGGTCGCGGGAATCCAAATCTGCGGTAGACTTCCCAACGCCGTCGCGCGCTTGCAAATTTCCTCGGACGTTTCGGGCAAATCGACGTATAACACGACCAGCTTCTCGCCTTTCTTTTCGTCGGGGACTGCGGTAACGGCAAGTTGCGGTCCCGTCGGCGCGTCCGTCTCGAGGTCTATCGCTTTTTCTTTGCGAATCTGCAGAACAACCTCCAACAATTTCTCTTCAATCAACTCGTGCGGCGCCATTTCTCCGCCGATTTTCGACATTCGCGTCTCGCGCCCGGTAATAAAAATAAAATTGTCTTCGTCAATTCGCGCGACGTCGCCGGTTACGTACCAGCCGTCTTTGAAGATTTTTTCCGTTTTTGCGGGATCGTCGTAATAACCGACGGTGACGGAATTTCCCTTGACGAGTAGCATGCCCGGCTCGTTGGGGGCGGTCTCTTTGCCGGTCGTCATATCGATCGTCTTGGCGACAAAATTCGGACACGCGCGCCCGATCGAACC
The DNA here is from genome assembly GCA_045599865.1 of Thermoguttaceae bacterium. Taxonomy (GTDB): domain Bacteria; phylum Planctomycetota; class Planctomycetia; order Pirellulales; family Thermoguttaceae; genus RUG369. Next base: position 15,517 of record JAZRWW010000005.1, on the reverse strand, counting down.
GTCCTTATGATAAGGCGAGTACGGATCCGGCGCAAGGTGAACGGGCAGATTAAAAGACAGTACGGGCGAGAGTTCCGTCGCGCCAAATCCTTCGTTTAAGCCGTATCCGAACTTTTCGCGCCAACTCGCGATTAAATCCTTGGGAGTTTTTTCGGCGCCCGGCACGACAAAATCAAGAGAGGCGAAATCTTCCGGCGAACATTTGCGCAAGTAGGTTCGCAAAAACGTCGGCGTAGAAATCAGGATCGTCGGCTTGTGTTTCTTCACAATATCCGCGACGCCTCGATAATCGAGCGGATTATAGTGATAAACGCAGGAATATGGGCGAACTAACGGGAACCATACCGTAACGGTATAGCCGAACGAATGGAAAAAGGGCAAGGTTCCGCACAAGCGCTCGTTTCTTCGAGGCATAGCGCCTTGTCCGAAACTTTGCGCGTTCGCCATAACATTGCCGTTCGTAAGAACGGTTCCTTTTGGCATGCCGGTCGACCCGCTCGTGAAAACTACCGTATTGACGTCCGATAATTTTTGTTTCGTCAAACCAAGAACGCGATCAAGAACACAGGCGGGCAAAAGCGACTCGACGAATCCGATCAACTTGTCGCTTGTTCGAAGTTCTTTTTTCGCTAGTTCTTCCAGAATCAACAATTCGGCGTTAAGTTGCAATTTGGGCAGTTTCTTCAAAAGTTGCGCCGACGCCAGAACCTTCTTAATTCCGACCATATTGAGGCAATAATTGTTGACCTCGTTCGTAAAGGTATAGTTCAAATTGACGGGAACTCGTCGATCAAACCCGAGGGCGCCGTTGATCAACACGCCCGCGACCGACGTCGGAAGAAGAACGCCGACGTATCTTTCGGAGCCAAGCAAACGATGCAAAACGCGTCGCAAAACAAGCATCTGCAGGAGCGTTTGACGCGAAGTCAGCTTCTTGCCAGTCGAGTCGGCAAGGCGCAACTCGTTTTTAATCTTGCGGCAACTGCGGATCGTCGCGCGCGCGGGCGTGAGGAACCGCACGTTTTCGGGATGCTTGCGATAATCGCAAACGTCGACGCTCAACTCTTGCACGATATGAAGCAAACGTTGCGAAATATGCGCTTCCGTATTGCCTTCGGCGATCGCCTCCGCGTAACTGAAAGGCGCTCCGTAAACGACCGTCGGTCGATAAGGAGACTTGCCTTTATACCATTTCGGCTTGGCGTAGGCAAATCGCGACCCGTAAAAACCGCTAATCGCAAAGGGTATGATCGGAACTTCGGGCGTCTTACGCAAAATCGCTAAGAAACCGTTCTTAAAGGCGCGAACTTGTCCGTCGCGCGTCAGCGCGCCTTCAGGGAAAATACCGACGACTTCGCCCTTTTGCAACGCTTCTTGAGCTTGGCGAATCATCGAAACGGCGGATTTTCGCACGCCGATTTTGAACTGAATAACGCCCGTCTGACGCAAGACGTAGCTTGCCAACTTGCTTTTCAAGGGCAAGGTCGCTTCGTCGGCGATAAATCTAACGGGTCGTTTCGACGTGCAATAGACGATCAACGCGTCTAAGAACGTGAAATGGTTCCCGACCAGTAAGACGGCGCCTTCCGCAGGGATATTGTCGACGCCGTAGTCGCGCAAACGATAAGTCAGGCGCAACCAGTAGCCAATACAAATTCGTACTAACGGTATGAAAAAAGCGCGCGTTGCGAAATACAACACCGGCAATGAAACAAGTCCGCAGACGAGCCAAATCTGACTGGCGCTAAGCCCCGCCGTCGCAGTTTGAACAGTCGCCGTTTGAACGACCGCGTCGGCGGATTCGTCGGCGATCGCTTGACCTTTGTTAAGGAACGGCGGCGCCGCCAACAGTCCCTGAACGACCGAAAAAATCGCCATTGCCGCAAACGAATAGAAATTGTACGCGGCCAAAATTCGACCGCGACTCTCCGGCGGACTCTTCGTTTGAAGCGTCGCAAGCAACGGAATATCGTACATGCCCGCCGAAAGTCCGAGTCCTAACAACCCTAAAGCGCCAAAAATAAAACCAAACGCATACGGCGAGGCGACTTTGAGTCCTTCGGGCACGACGACGCCCGGCGTAAAGGAAAGAACGACGCAAAAAACAACGATAAGAACGGCGCCGATCGGAACAAGTCCTAGTTCGATACGCCCTCGCGACAACTTACCGGCCAACAACGCGCCAAGCGCCAGCCCAAGCGACAACGCGACAAGCAACGCCATCGCGTAATCTTGGCGAACGTGCAAATATTCAGTCGCGAACTTGTCAATATTGACTTGCGCCAACGCGCCGAGCCCCCAGAAAAACGAACTTGCAAGCGCAATCCAGAAAATAAAGCGTTTTTGGAAAAGGAAACGCAAGTCTTTGAACGTCTGACTGAACGGATTTAGCGGGAATTTTGCCTTCGGATCCGCCGCTTGAATCGACGGAATAAAGAAGCTGGAAATCAGCCCTGCGATCGCCACGCCGATAAGAACGCTCGCCCAAATAAACCAATTGTTCATACCGCCCGAGCCTTCGACGGGCGCTTCGGGCGACAGCGTCGTTAAAACGAACAAAACGCCTCCCAAGACCTGCCCGCCGATGCAGGCGACCATCGTCGTCATCGAGACGAATCCGTTGGCTTCGGAAATGCGCTCTTCCGGGACTAAATTGGGCAGACTCCCGTATTTCGCCGGACTAAAGAACGCGCTTTGCGACGCCATTAAGAACAGCGTAACAAGCATAAAGGGCACGGACTGCGAGACGATCGCGCAAGCGCCGAGGATCATTACGATCACTTCCGCGACTTTGCACCAAATCAAAACGGAACGACGATTAAATCTGTCGCAAACGTAACCCGCGTATGTCGCGAGGAGCAAAAAAGGAAGCAAAAAGGCGAGCGAACCGATCGTTCTAATCGCGTCGGGTCTGTCGCTCCAGCCGATCGCGCATTTCCCTATCGGAATAATCAACCAACGAAAAATATTGTCGTTCAAGGCGACCATAAATTGAGTGATCAAAAGCGCGACAAACCCCTTCGTCCATAAGGGCGGAAGAGCGCTTCTTTTAACTGCCAAACTATCGTCTGCCGACTTTTCCATCGTTCGCCTTTTATCGTTGCGTTTTGAAAACAAGCTAGCGTCGTCGCGCAAACAAAATCGCGCGAAGCCGACGCGCCTCGTTGTCTATCATAACGTTAAAAGGCGATTATGACAAGCCCCCTCCTTTTTATCCGACTCTTCCTAAAGAAAAAAACGACGATCGTCCGATTTGATCGGCGTTCAAAACTCGTTCGTTACGTCGAAAAGATTAGTTTTCATCGGTTGACCCGGTATTTCGCGCGCGTATTTCGGAACGGCGTAACCGGGCAAACGCGCGCTAATTTCACGGATCAATTCCCTTCCTCGTTCGACCGACGTTTCGAAATGCGCGGCGCCTTGAACGCGATCTAGTTGATGCAAATAATAGGGTATGACGCCAAGATCGATCAACGTTTCGTAAAGTTCGACAAGCGCGTCCGCAGAGTCGTTGACTCCCCTAAGCAAGACGGTTTGCGAAGTCAGCGCGTATCCTTTTTCGCGCAAGGTCAAAATCGCGCGTTTTGCCGCGCTATCGATCTCCTTGCTCGAATTGACGTGCAAAACGATATGCAAAATTAAGGGCGATTCTTCGTCATAAGAGGAAAAATCGACAAACGCGGGAAAATTGGCGTCAATTCGACTAGGAGCCAAAATCGGAACGCGCGAATGAAGACGCGCCCTATTAACATATCGAAAATTTTTGATAGAATGAAACAAATTTTTTAATATCGCGTTGGAAAGCGTCAAGGGGTCGCCTCCGCTGAAAATAATTTCAGTGATCGTCGGATCGTCCCGAAAGGGCGCGAACGCGCGAGTTAGGCGCGCCTCGACTTTCGAAGGATTTGTTCCAAACGGGATCAGAACGCGATTTTTCGGAAAACGGCGTCGAAAGCAAAACCGACAGCGCGCCGCGCAAGCGTTCGTCGTGAGAAACAGTACCCGACCGGCGTATTTGTGAAGAACGCAGTCGGCTAGTTCGCGCGAATTGGCGCGCGTGTCAGAATTAGCGCGAGCGTTCGTATCGGCGCCGAATTCGCAAAGCGGATCGTCGGAAAATCCCGTCGTTTTTTCCAGCTCCCGCGCGTCTGGTAAGAATTGGCGCAAAACGGGGTCGTCGATCGTTCCTTTTGGGACGCGCGCAAGGAGCGATTCGGGAAAGGCGATCGGGAAGTCGCGCGACGCTTCCTTGAAGGCGTCGGCAAGTTCGCAAGGAAGTTCAAGGCGTTCGCAAAGTTCGTCGACGTCGTAGATTACGCGAGTCCCAAGAGTTTGTTCCAAGCGTTCGGCGGCGCCGTCGCAAGGAGCGTTTGAAGAATTAGGCGCGGCAGTTGCGTAAGCGGAATTATTTTTTAAAGGGTTCATTTTAACGATCGCGTCGGCGCGCGGCGTCGAAAGCGTTGTCAGTTGAAAGTTTTGCCGGTCGACGGCGTTAAAAAAAGGAAGCGCCCTGCGGCGTTTCATCGTGAATAATAGGAAATAACCTGTTCGTTTGCAACGTTAAATTATAGGATTTCGGAATGTCCACGTATAATACCAGCGAGTTTCGTAAGGGTTTGAAGATTCAAATCGACGGCAACCCTTTCATTATGATCGAATGCAACTTTGTCAAGCCGGGCAAGGGACAAGCTCTTTACAAGTGCAAGATGCGCGACTTGAATCGCGGCACGGTTCTTGAACGCACGTATAAAAACGGCGACGAACTCGAAGCGGCCGACATTCACGAAACCGACGTTACGTTTATGTACGAAATGGGCGGAACGTACTATTTTATGGAACAAGAGACCTTCGAACAATTCGAGTTGGACAAGGAAAAACTTGAAGACGCGGCGAAGTATCTCCTGCCCGAAATGCCTTGCAAAATGTTGCTTTACAACGGTTCCCCGATCGGAATCACGCCTCCGAACCACGTCGTTTTGAAAGTCGAATACACCGAGCCCGCCGTGCGCGGCAACACCGCGACGAACGTCACCAAGCCCGCGAGATTGGAAACCGGCGCAGAAATTATCGTCCCGAACTTCATCGAGACCGGCGAAGTCATTAAGGTCGACACGCGAACGAACGAATATATCGAACGCGTCAAGTGATTTTGAGATCGTCCGAACAAATACGAGAGTCGCGCTTGTCTAGGTTTTTCTACCTTTCCCGCGCGGCTTTTTTTGTGGAAATTTGAAATATTTCCGCCTTTTGGAGAAAGCTCGACAAAAGCGCGCCGCTTTTTACGGCGGGCGTCTCTCTTCAAACGACTAAAATATTGCGAAATTTTGAGAAAACGCTTGATTCGCGCTTGAATTGAAATTACAATTAGGTCGGCGTTTTGTCGCCGCTGAAATATTTTGTTCAACTATCGGTTCAAGATTATGAGCGCTAAAGAAACTCAACGTAGAACAAAGAAAGAGCAATCAAATCCCAAATCGAGCGTCGATTCATACGCGGGGCTCGCCGTCGACGAAAAAAAACGCAAACAACTGGCGGCGGTGGAAAGAGCGCTCAAGTTGGGCGCGTCCGTTCACGACTCCTATTTTCATTTTATGTTGAAAGACCCGGCGTTTCTTGCCGATTTTTTAGGCGAATATTTGCCCAAAGAAATACTCGAAGCGCTCGATTTGAGCGATCCGAGTAAAATTAAGTTTCTTTCGACGGATTTTTACGACGAACGCGGCGTCAAACATATCGCCGATTTGCTTTTTACCGTTCCTTGTAAAGAAGAAAACGAATACGTCGCGTTAAAGTTGTTGGTTGAACACAAAGCGCAAAGCGGCGCGTCGCTCGACCGTAAAACGATCGCGCAAACGTTGAAATACGTCGCGCTTGAAGTCGACGGGGAATTGAAGAATCCAGAAGAAGGCGCCGGTTCCGACGCCGCCGCGACTATTTGCCAACCTTTGGTCGTTTTGTTTTACACGGGTTCAAATCCCTCTTTTGAAGCTCCTTCTTGGGAACGTTCTTTTCCCCTTCCCTCGTCGTTGCGAGTCGACGAATTACGCGAGGCGCAAGTTCGTTTCAAGCCGATAACCGTGAATTTGACGCGTATGTATTTGGAGAATAGAATTAGTCGGAACGGTTTTCTTAACGTAATGGTCGCATCAATGGCTTCGGCCAGTCTGAAGCGATTGCCGGAGAATTATTCGACGTTGTTTAGCGCGTTAGAGCAAGTTGAAAACTGGACGCCCGCTGACGACGAGCGACTCAAAGCGTCCGTTAATTACGTTGTTTCAGCGACAAATCGTCCGATGACTCATAGAGAATTGGAATCGTTACGACTGAGCGTTAAAAACAAAAAAGCGGAGAAGAGTATGAAAACAATTTTAGACGCGCTTAGAGACGAGGGAAAAATTGAAGGAATGCGCGAGGGAAAAATCAAGGGAAAAATCGAGGGAGAACGCGAGGGAATGCGCAAAGGAAAAATCGAGGGCGAAATCAAAACGATTAAGACGGTCGTCTTTATGGAATTTGAAGCGATCCCTTGGCTACGTCTTAAAGACGTTCGGTTCTAAAGCGCGACGCACGGAGCGTCTCGCTTCAAACGGCTGAAATATTACTCAAAATGAAACGCGGAAGCGGCGGCGACAATTATCGTGAATTTCATCGTCTCGTTCTTTCTTGCCCTAACGGCCTCGCTTGCGACTTTGGCGTTGCAGTTGTGCAACGACGGACTCGACGCCAACGGAGGCGCCGTCGCCGTCTGTTCCGTTTTTGCGATCGTTTTGGCGCTTTATTTTGTCGACTATAAAAAGATATTTGCGATTTCTCCTAAAATCTGCAATCTCTTGCTTGTCGTCGTCGTTCTTTCGCAGTCGGGCTCGTTGTTTCGTTCTCGTCAAGACTTCCTTGCTTTCTCGATAGCCAATATTCTCGCGTTAATCCAAGCCGTTGTTTTTTTCCAAAGGAAAACGCCGCGTATCGCGTGCCAAATACTCGTAATTTCCCTTGTCGAAATAGCGGTCGGTTGCGTCTTCCAACGCGACTTGCGCTTTGTCGCGACGGTTCCTCTCTACGTACTGTCCGCTTTTGCGTCGCTTTCTTTGTTGTTTCTCCACGCGGAACGCGATTACTACGCAAAACGCGTCGCGCTGAAAGAACGTTTTCCCAAACGAAAGGAAAGAGGCGCCGACGTCAAGAAAAAAAATAACAAAGAGCCCGAAATAGCGCCGGATTCCTCGTTCGTAACGCCGACGCCGACGTTCCTAAAAAGCGCGTCGGCGATAAGCGTCGTCGGCGACAAATTTCTTTTTTTCGCCTGTCCAAGTTCGGCGCCTTACGGAATCGCGTTCGAATATTTCAAACGTTTCGCTTTATGGAGCGTCGCGGGCGCGCTTTTCGCGGCGTCCTTCTTTTGCCTGTTTCCGCGATTTAACCAAATCGGTTACGGTCCTCTTCAATTTGAGGAAGTCGACTGGAGCGCCGCCAACGCCGCGCGTTTTGCGCAAACGGGTTTTAGCAGCACGATCGAACTTGGCGACCTAGGTTCAATGATCGATTCCTACGAGCAAGTAGCGACGGCGCAATTTCACGCCCTCGACGATCGCAAACGTTCCGAAACGATCGATTCCAACAGTCCCGTTTATTTTCGCGGCGTCGCTTTGTCGCAGTATTACGAGCGTCAATGGTCGGAAATACGCGACTATATGAAAGTATCAAACGCAAGTTTGTTGACGCGTATGCTTCGTTCGCGATTGGAACCGCAGATTTTCAAGGACGTCGTACCCCAAGAAATACTAAACGCCGCGAAAAAACAAGAGTCCGCTTCTCCGAGCGCGCCCTCAAGAGTCGATCGGCAAGGCCGTCCGTTCGAACCTTATCCTTTTCCGCCCGCGAATCCTTACGAACGTCGCGAATCGGACGTCGCCGAATCGTTCCGAACGCCGACGTTGGGTTATAATCCCAAGCGCCTCTCCGATTTCAGTTCGATTAGAATTGCCGCGCCGCAAGACGATCGCCTCCTTCTCGACGAACTTAAGAGACAAATCGACCCTATAAAAAAAGCGATCCAATACGACTCGAAATCGGACGTAATCGCCCTAAAAATGGAGGTCGCGCCTTCCGACTCCCCCTTTGTCTTTCATATCCGCCCTTTTTTCGTCGTCGACGGATCGCCGCGTCTCGTTTCGACTTGCGCCTCGTCGGTCGTGCCCCGTCGCGCGTCTAGGAGAGAATTCTTCGACAAACGGCGGTTTTGGTTCGTCACGCCCGCGTTTCACAACGGGCGTCAAGACGAGCTTACGCCCAATCAAGAGGACGTCTGGCAGTTTTTCCCTTATTATCTGACGATCGACTTTGACCGTTTGCCCCGTCTAACGGCTTTGGCGCGTCAATGGGATTTAGAGTCGGGTTGCGATAAAAACGATTTTGTCGAACGCGCAAGATTTTTAGAAAGAAAATTACGCGATTCGGGTCTGTTCAAATATAATCGAACCGGGGTCTTGCGGGATCCGGCGCTTGATCCGCTGGAAGATTTCGTCGCCGAACGACGCGAAGGGCATTGCGAATATTTCGCGGGCGCGTTGACTCTAATGTTGCGCGCCGTCGACATACCCGCGCGCATTGTCGTCGGATACGCTTGCAAAGTCGAACCTCGCGTGAAAAAAATCGTCGTGCGTCAGTCCGACGCTCATTCTTGGGTCGAAGCCTATATTCCCCCGAAACAACTCGCTTACGCCGCCGCTAAGACGACTTCAAATTTGAACGTCGACCCGAACGCGAAATGGCTAAAAGACGGCGCGTGGCTACGACTTGACCCGACGCCCGCCGCCGAACGCGCGGCGGAACAGCCCGGCGCTCTTGCCGTCGGCGCGCGCGACTTCTCCTCCTTGGTTCAGTCGCTTGGGCGCGATTTCGTCTTGAATTTAAACGGCGCGCGTCAGCAACGCAAAATTTACGCGCCTATCGTCGCAACGTTTCGCGCCTTGGCTCGATTCGCCTCTTCGTTGAAAAACGCGTTTGTTCCCAATTCGGCGTCGCTCGGGATTTGGAAATTCCTCTTCCTTCGCGCGCTTCTCCTTGTTCTTCTTTGCGTCGCGACGCGCTTTTTATGGCGTCGCTTCAAAAACCGACGCTTCGCTTTGTCTTGGAAACGTTCCAAGCGCGACGTAAAAAATCGAACGCGGCGAGGAGGAATCGGCGCCGACAAAGGAACGGTCGTTCTATTCTTGCAAATCGCGCAAGCGCTGGAACGAAAATTGAACGTCAAGCGACGACGAGGAGAAACGCCCCTAGAATTTGCCGCGCGTTGCGTCGAAACGGAAAAGAGCGACGCGACGACGACGCTCGCGCCTCAAAACGAACCGACAAACGACGTAACTTTACTCGCCCAAAACTATTATTTGGCGACGTTTGGAAACGTTCCTATTTCGCCGCAAGAAAAAAAGCGCTGGAAAGAATTCCTGCGCTCTCTCAAGTGACGTTCGCCTAACGACGTTCCGATCGTATCAATCCCCCAGTCCGACAAAACCGCAATACTTGGCTTCCGCCTTCGATTTGCTCCAAATCGAAGGCGGATAACTCGTCGCTTCGTCCCTTCCCTTTTCCGATTCGGAATCTTTGTCGCCGTAAAAGAGAAAACTTGACGCTTGATCCGTCGCTTCGCCGGCGCGTCGGTATAAATCGTTCAAGGACGCCAACAGTTTGGAAGAGTCGCGCGTTCCGTCTGGAACCTCGTAATTCCAACGAATCGTCCATTTGCGCGCGACGCCCTTTTCAGCGCCGGTAAAGAGCGTCGTTCCGGCCAAATCGAGCGCCAAGTCGCAAATTTCGCCGTCGACGCTCCGAACTATGCAAACTTCGCGTAATTTTTGCAAATCCCAAACGCGGAAAGTTTTGTCTTTCCCTGTCGAAACCAGCCAACGCGACTCGGGAAACAATTTGACGACGCCGACCTCGCCAAGGTGCCCCGCGACGCCCCGACGCGTCTTTTCAGAATCGTTCGCAAGATCGACGACGTATATTTTCCCGTCGGCGCAACCCGCGACTAGCGTCGTTCCGTCGAAAGACAAGTCTAACGCAAGAACGTTCGCCGGAAAATTCCGAATTTCTTTTCTAGGCAGTTCGCTTCGACCGTTCCAAATACGAACCGTTTTGTCTTCGGCGCAAGTGGCAAAAAAACGTCCGTCGCGACTAAAAACAAACGATCGCACGCCGCCGGCGCCCGCGTGAAGACGAATAAGCTCGCGATTGCGAACAAGATTCCACAACGAAACCGTCCCGTTCGCGGTCGCGACGGCAAGAGTTCGTCCGTCGGGCGCAAAGCAGACCTTTGAAACGCTTCGTATTTTTTCCGGCAACTTGGCTATTTTTCGACCGTTCGCCAAATCCCAAAGAACGACGCTTTGATCCCAACTCCCCGACGCCAGAAAACGACAGTTGGGCGACAAAGCGATCGTTCGCACCCAATCGGCGTGCGCCAATTCATAAGCCAAACGCCAAGATTCGGCGCGCTTCGACTCGATTTTATCCTCGTTCAAATCGCGTTTAGAGTCGGGCGTCCAGAGGCGCGCGGCGCAGTCTTTACCCGCCGTCGCCAGAAAAGAGCCGTCCCAAGCGAGCGCCAAAGTCGAAAGAACCGATTCGTGCGCGACAATTTCCGACGCTTGGACGATCTCCGCGACGCCGGAGCGCGCGGCGCGTCGATCCAAGGTTCGTTCAAAGAAAACTCGCGCGTCTTCGCCCCCCTCTATTCCCTTCGCGTCGTTAAAGAGCCGCACCAGCGTCTTGACGTCGTTCTTTTCTTCGGCGTCGCGCGCTTCCTTCAAAATCGAATCGATTTTTTCGGTGCGTTCTTGCAACTCTTCGGAAGAATTAATCTGACACAACAAACGAGGCGCGCGCGTCTTTGTCGAACGACATAAAATCGCGACGTTCCAGTACTGACACACGTTCCCCTTGGTTATCGACAAGACAAAGCGCCCTTTTGGATCGATCCATAACGCTTCGACCACGCCGCCAAGTCCGACAAAAGTGCGCGCGCACCTTGCGCGTTTGACGTCCCAAATTCGAATAAGCGAGTCGTCGCCGCCCGACGCCGCCCAATTTCCGTCGGGCGTTACGCTTAAAGCGGTCGTCCGCTGTTCGTCGTCGACAAGACGAATTTCGTTCGTAAAATCGCCTCCTTTGACGACGGAAACGTAATTCGTTCGCGGCGTAAACAACGCGGAAGACTCGTCGGTTCCGACGCGTCGCGCGCGCAAAACGCCCCAGTCGACGTAGGTAAAACGACGACTTAATCGCGCGTTTTTCTGCGAATCGTTCATCGCCGATTCAAGCAAAACCTCGTTTTCTCCAAAGGAAAGACTCCAGCGATAATCGTCGCTCGTCGCCTTCGGGCGTTCGCTTGGCGAAAACAAGTTAGAACGCTCGCTTCCCTTAGAGAAGCGCGATAAAATTTGTCCGTCGTTCGCGTTGAGAAGAGCGTATTTTCCTTCGTTCAATTCCAACAACGCGAAATCTCCGCTTTCGTCGAGCGCCAAAAAGGGAGGCGTTTGGTCGTTTGGTCGGCGTAAAACGTAATTTGCGCGGCATCGAACGTCAAAGGACGCCGTCTCTATGATGCGTTTGAGTTCCTCGCGCAAGTTGTCTTGAGAGGGCAAAAGTTCGAGCGAACGTTCAAAGGAGTCGATCGTCGCCCTAATGTTTCCGCGTTCAAGTTGCGCCAATCCCAACGCGTGAAACACTTGCGGATCGTTTGGACGAAAACGTTTCAAATTCTCGAGACGTCGTATCGCTTGAGTATCGAGAATCTTGCCCGCGCGCCATAAGGACAAAACGTAATTGTACGCAATATAAGGCTGTTGAGGCGAACTTTCCGAAGCGCGACGAAAGAGCGCCGTCGCTTCGTCTTTCTTTCCCAAGTCAAGCAACGAAACGGCGCGATTGGACATACTCTCCGCAGTACACAACGCGTTCTGAGGCTGGCGCCTAGGAAAACGCTCGCCGAACTCGTCTTGATAAATTTCGCAAAGTTGGTCGGCGACCGACTGCATCGAATTCGGTCGTTCCTCGGGCGCTTTTCTGAAACACCAACGCAACAAGTCGACCAAACCGTCCGGAATAGCGGGTCGCGCGTTCGATTTCGGCGCGTTCAAAAAGACTTCAAACACTTCCGACGCCGTATGACCGCCGACTTTGCAGGGCGAGCGACCGTGAAACATCGCCAAAACGGAAATCGCCCAAGACCAAATATCCGATCGTTTCGTCATCGGAACGGTTTCGAATTTTCCGCGTTTGTCCCCGCCCTTCTCGCGAAATTCGCGATATAACTGAAACGCCCTATACTGCTCCGGCGAACAGTAAGAAGGCGTAAGACCGTCGCAAGCGCGCGCGGAAAGCGCGTCGTTTTCCGTCGAATCCTTCACAAATTTGGAAAGCCCAAAGTCCGTGACTTTCACCGTAGAACCGGCGATCATCACGTTGCTCGGCTTGACGTCCAAGTGCAACAATCCTTGACGATGCGCGTATTCCAGCCCCCACGCAAATTGAATCGCCATATCAAGAATACGCGCTAAAGCCTCGCGGGTCGTACCCGCGTAAAGTCGTTTGTCGGCGATCCAATCTTGCAAAGTTCCGTCGGGCGCCAATTCGGCGAACAAGCGAGGAATACCGTCGATTCTTCGCACAAAGTAACAGGAAACGACGTTGGCGTGAAGCCCCAACTCGATCCAAGTTTGGCATTCTTTTTCAAAACTCTGCTTGCCAAATTCCGTAGCGACGACGCCCGGCTTGGGACTTTTTACGATCAAGTCGGCGTTCCAGTCGCGACGTCGCACGCGCTGAACTAAGCCGACGCCCCCTTCTCCGTAAAGTTTGTCTTTAGAAAGAGGCAACACTTGACACAAGCCGTCTAAAAGAACCTCGCCGACTTTCCAAACGCCCTTGGGAGGATTGGAAAATTCGGGCGGAAACGCTTCGAGATTGTCGGACTTCGCAAGATTGTCGGACTTCGCAATTTCAGAACGCGAACGCTCGGAATCGGAAAAAACGTTCGCTTCGTTCTCGGCGGAACGTCCCTGACGTTCCAACGCGACCTCTTGGCGCTCGTTCAGAACAAAAGAACGCCGACAAGAAGGGCAAAGAGCCTTTCGACCCTTCAATTTGACGTCGAGATCGTAAACGGCTAGACAATGCGGACACTGGACGCTAAACGTTTGATCGTTCATTGAATCCAACTAAAAACGCAATTTTCACGGAAGCCAAAAAAACGAACGGCGCGCCTTATTCTTTCATAAAATCATATGAAAAAGGTCGCGCCGCGAGTCGCGTCGAATTTGTCAAAGATTACGTACGCGCGCAAACGTCGCAAGGCGCGCGCGACGTTATCGCTTCGAATATTCGACGTAAGCCTTGTCGAGGTCTTGGGGCGTCAAATCGCCGTTATGGAACAAGACTCTAAAATTAAAGGACGTCTTCTCGCCTTTGTTCAATATTTGAGTTCCGTCCGCCTTCGGATTGCTCGGCTCGAAATCGCGCCAGCCGAACGGATTGCTTGCAAACAGCCCGTAGTCGCGAACGTGCCGCCACGCGGGCGCGCCGAGAGAGTTTTCGCCGCTCAAGACGGCGACGCCAAACGTCGAGAGCGGAAAATCCTTCGCGTCGGAACCGCGCTTTAGTTCGGCGTTCAACTCCTCGCCCGTGAGGAATTTCTCGACGGGTCCGACGTAGTCGACCCATAACGAACGCTTGCTCCACGTTTCGCCGTCGACTTCTCCGGCGTCGTTCAAGATCGTTCCGCCCCAATTAGGATTCAGCTTTTTCGAAGTAACGGCGGTCGGACTAGGAACGCGAATTCCGAAAGACCCCTCTTTCGTATCGCCAAAAACGACTTTGTCCTCAAGCGCTTCGATCGTCACGGAAAAATCCACGTATCGCACGGGCTTCGACGAAATACTGCAAACGCCAAAAGTCGAAGTTCGAACGTCGCGACAAACGTTTCGACCCAACTTGTCGTTATACCATTCGTTTTCCGTCGTAACGGAAACGGTCTTGCCGTCGGACTCGACGACCGGCGCCTTCGTCTGACGAATCACGGAAGGCGTTCCGCCCCAGAAGTCGCCCCCGGAAACGTTCCCGTGATTAAACCAGAAAGAACGATGATGCGGATGGTCTTTGACGCCGCCGCGCTCCGAAATAACCGCGTTTTGATAAATCGTCTTCATTTGCGCGTCGGGCTCGTTTTCGACGTCTACGGCGTCGATCATCGGCCACGCGCGCGTCGCTAAATTACCGTTCGGCGCGCAAATAGGCCAAATAATCGGCGTTCCCTTAAAATCGGGTCGACATTCGGCAAAAAAAGCGCCGTCGACAAAAACGCGAACGGAATCGCCGGACGTCTTTTCATACGACAAAACGGGCGCCTCCTGCGCGAAAAGCGCGACGGGAAAGAAACCGATCAACAAAACGCCACACAACAAAATCGACGCGCAACGCGCCGCTTTATTAAGACGGCTTGCGACGACTCCAAAGGAAAAAAATGAGAAAGTCAAGATAAACGCCTTGTTAAAAACGCCTTGTTAAAAACAGTAAAAAAACGATCAAAACTATTATTTTGTGGAAACGACGGCGCTGACGTCGGGCGCGTTTCCAAGTATCGACAACGTCTGTAAAATCGTGTTGAGATGAATGATTCTCGAACCGTATTTATCAAAAAACTCGTTCAATAAATACTCGTTGTCCTTAAGTTCTTCAAAGTTGTCGTCGACGTCGTAGGCCAACGAAGTCAAGAAATCCGTCTGGATTTTTCCAAGACTGTCGGCGGCCATCTTGCAAGAATTCGCCAAGACGGGATTGGCGCGCTTCCATTGCGCCAATTCGGCGTTGCGTTGTCGTTGCGCCGCGCCAAGTTGATCGACAACCTCTTGAAGCAGTTCGTTTTGCTTCGTTTGAACGGAAATCAACTGACGCATAAGTTCCGAGAATTCCGTCTGTTGATCGGAATATTGCGAAATCGTTTCGGCGCCGACGTCGATCGAACCGACTAATTCATACTTTGATTCGTTAGGCATTTTTCCGTCGTTTCTCTCAATTTCCAAACGCGTTCGAAACCGCGCGACAAACGCGAGTCCGAGTCGGATTCCCGTCCGTTCGTATGCTTGAAAAGGTAAAAACGGAACGCCGACGTCTCTATTATAATCTACAAAGAGACTTTTGACTAATACTTTCTTCTCGTTTTAATAAAATTTCGGCAATATTCCGTCGATTCGAAAAAACGCCGCGCCAAACGGAGACTGTAACCAACGAAAAAAACGGGATGTAAGCGTTCACGGAAAATAACGCGTTGTTGACGCCTAACAATTTACCAACCTGACGGGCGTGGTAAAAAACGTTGGGTTCGTATCGCGTCGCTTTGCGACGCGCGCGAAAGCCGCCTGCATTGCAGGCGGATGGGTTGCGAATGTCCGCGCTTTTGGAATCTACATACGGGATCGGATTAGACTCGTCGAAGGCTTCCTCTTTTGGTCGTTTGGGCGCC
>JAZRWW010000004.1:0-21864 GCA_045599865.1 Thermoguttaceae bacterium | reverse complement strand
GCAACGGTCCCTATCTTGGCGACGAGGAAGTCCGCGCGATGTACGACCCCGACAGCGTCGCGATCAATTCCGCGCCGAAAATTCGCCCGCGTATTGCGACCGCGCCCGTTATCAATCGTTTCAACATTCGTCAAGACGGCGACACGAGCGCCTTCTTGCCCGAATTGAAGTTGTTGCCGAACGCCGACCCGAAATTCGATCCGAATAAGGCGGTGTACGAAGCGCAAACGAAAGAATACGAAGCGGAAAAAGCGACGATTAAAGTCGACCTTGTCGCCGCAAGTTACGGAACCGACGCCAAACGCGTCGACGTCCTCGAGAAAGTAAACAAATACTTCACGGGCGCGAGACTTATTCCTCTTCCGACCAGATACAACGACGCCTTCGGCGATCCCACGCGTAACGAAAAGAAAACGTTGCGTATCGATTACCGAATCAACGGCGGCGACGTGAAACATATCACGTTCAACGAAAACGTCCGCGTTATTCTGCCAAAATAATCTCGTTTTGAAACTTTTGCGGTAATTTGAAGGAGCGCGTCGAAAAACGCGCTCTTTTTTTCTTCAGCCGGACAAACTCGACGTCGTTCCGCATCGTTTCCTCTTCCGCTCTTTCGACCGTCTGTAATTTCGCCTGATCGCTCGCAAAACGCGACGAACTCGACTTCAAAAAAATGTAAGCGTCGCGGAACGTTATGTAAAGTTTCCAAATGTAACGTAAATTTCAAAATAAACGTCGCGCAGGAATCGCCGCGCGCCTTACGGCGCGATTCCAACACGAATCTTGTTCAGATATTGCGTGAATAATTATCCCCCAAAAAGCGCGATCAGGAAATGCGTCAAGCAAAGCAAGACGCCAAAAATATCAACGATACCAATATTCCCAGCTACGCAGCATACAAAAAAACGATAAAAACGAATTTATTTCGCGTAAATTATTAATATACGGCGTCGCTGAGGAGATTATAATAGCGACTCGACGCTCCTTTGCGGTTTGGACGTGAAAAGTCGTCCCTCGCGCAAAGCCAAACGAGATTTGATATCGAAAAAAAGCATGCGTTCACGGAAAGCCGCGTATCAACGATACGCGGACTGTTTCGACTTGTGAAAACGCAAAATCGAAGAAGTCGGTTTAACGCTCTTGAATCAAAACGACGCCTTTTTAGTAATTCAAGGAATCCGCGTATCGTTGATACGCGTCTTTCCATTAATACGCGGCTTTCCGTGAACGCTTACGAAATAGGAGTGAATTTTCGTGAACGCTTGCGTTTTTTCTGCATACGGCGCGTTTCAAAGACTGAACTATTACGAAAATCGTGAAAAAACGCTCTTTGCGGTCGTCAACGCAAGATCGAATCGGCGGCGTCGGCGGTTCTTGGCGTCGCGTCGGAAATAGGCAGATGATTGAGCGCGTCGCGCACGAGCGGGGTCCAAAACGTTTTGACGTTTTGAGATTCGACCAGCGCGCTAATCGGATCCGAATAGGGAATCGTCTCGCCCGCTTTTGCTTTGGACAAAAAGGCTCCGTATTTCAACTCGTCGCGTTGATAACACGCAATGATTTTATTGGAGTAAGCCGAGTCGAGAACGACGCCCGAGGGAAGAAGTTTAAAAGAAACTTCGAAGTCGTGAAAGGGCGTCGCGTCGTTGGCAAAACGCAGAGACGCCGCCTCTCGAGGAAATATCTCCAATAATTTTTTGGCGCGTAGACCTTCCAACACCTTGGTAGGAACCGAACATTCTTTGAACGCGACCGAGCCCGAACCAAGAAAAACCCCTTGACGAATCGCTCCTTGGTCGATCGTCAACTTAGTAAGTCTTCCTGTAAAATTAGGAAGGGCGAATTTCGCGCATAATTCGTCGATTTGAAGGTTGCACAGGCGGAACGCTTCAAAGTTCGTCGTCCAAACGCGCGAATCGACGCCGACGTTTGGAGAGGATTCCGAAACGACGTTGAGCGCGGAACTAAACCGTTCCTCTTGAAAGTTCCGATCCGTCGACGAACGTATCTTGCCAAAGAAATAACATTCGTCGCCAAGACGTCGCAAGCTAGGCAGGAATTTTGCAACGAAACTCACGGGCG
Source organism: Thermoguttaceae bacterium (assembly GCA_045599865.1). GTDB lineage: Bacteria > Planctomycetota > Planctomycetia > Pirellulales > Thermoguttaceae > RUG369. The sequence continues at coordinate 19,782 of JAZRWW010000004.1, read as the reverse complement.
TCGGAACGTCGCGCGAATCGTATTCAACGTAAGACGTTCCGTCGTTTTGGCGCGTTTGCGAGTAATAATACGGTCGAGGACGCGCGAGCTTTTGCAGTTCGAACAGCGTTTCGATTCGACTGTAGTTTTCCGTTTGAACGAACAGCGCGCGAAAATTTTCCAACGTCGGATATTCCGACGCAAAAGCAAGGACTTCCCGCCGGATCGATTTACCCGAAATATCCGCTTCGCCTTGCGGTTTCATCAGCGCGGCGGCGCGGAATATCGAACGCAACTCGCTGTTTCGAAGCGGCTTTTCATTGACGTCGCACGCCTGAGACGACGCTTCGAATTCGTCGTCGCTTTGACAGATTATCTCTTGAACGACGAGACAAATCGCTCGATTTTCCTTGTCGCTAAACGCGCTCGTCAACGCGTCGATTTCGTTTTGAAGTTTGTCAAGTTGCGAATCGCGACAATAAACGCGCGGGACGACGTATAGTTCAAAATTATCCGCAAACGCGTTCGCTTCGTCGAAATACGAACGAAACGAATCTTCTTTTGAATCGTCGGACTGTTCGTCCGTCTCTAGACGTTGATTTTCGTCAAATTCCGCGCCGACGTCCTTTTCGGATTCGTTTTCGACGCGTCTTGTTCGTTCGTCGAAAGAACGCGCGAACGACGCGAAGATTGAAGAATCCGCTTGACGAACTCGATAGACTTCGGGGCAAAAGAAGGACGCACGATTCGTTTTTTTATTTAAAACCGATACGCGCGCCAACAACTCGACGTTAGGACGCACGCGAGAATAAGAGCCAAACTGCAAGCCGACGCGCGTTTGAGAAGACAAACGTTCGTTCAAAATTCTTGAAGCGACGGGCGTTTTTTGCCAAAAGAGCGCAAGGCATGCTAGAAACAACGTCGACGGACCCAACAAGAGAAAAAGCGTCGAAACCCAAAATCGGCGCGCGCGTTCCTTGAGTCCTGACATTACGTCGACCGTTTCTCTTGTTCGGGGGGAAAAAAGACCGCGCTTCTTTACGCGGCGAGGAAAACGTTGAGTGATAAAAGCGAAGGTTAGCCGTCGTTTGACTCGTCCGAAATCAAACGACGACTCGACGTTCGTTGTTGATTTAATTATTTAACGGCGGCGCTAGCTTCTTTAACTTCGTCAATAAACGCTTTGACCGAAAGAGGCTCGCCGGTCGCCTGCTCGACAAATTCTTCCCAAGGAAGGGAATTACCCGGCGCAAAGACTTTTTCTTTAAGCAAAGCGCCGAACTTCTTTTCGTCGCCGCCGGATTCCTTTTCCAACGATTTACGCAGTTGCGCGCCGAACAACTCGCCGAGCATATAATTGTGATAGTAGACGGGCGCGATGACAAAGTGCGGCTTCGACGCCCAGTCGGCTTTGTTTCGACCTTCGAGCGGATCCAAGCCTTGATAACGCGCGGTGATTTCGCCCCACAATTTATTGAGGTCTTGATCGGGATTTTCGTACAAAGCCTTTTCAAAGAAGGTCATAACGAGCGTCCAGCGGCAGAAAATAAGCTGTTCGCGCAAACGTTGTTCTTGCAACGCGACGGCGACTTCTTGCGCGCGCGCGGGCGCGACGCCCCTATTTTCGACAAGCCACTTCGGATCGCGCGCTTTGGCTCCGAACGTCATCGCGATTCCTTCGGTCGTAAAGATATGCGCGGCGGTTCGAATATTATAGGGCAAGGTTCGATCAAGATTGTAATCGTAAATCGCGTGTCCCAATTCGTGAAGTTGCGTGTCCATCCATTCCGCGTCGGGCTTGATATTGCACAGAATGCGAACGTCGCCTTCCATATTCATATCGTTGCAAAATCCGTGTTGCGATTTGCCTTCTTTTTCGAACAGATCGCTGTTTGCGACGATCGGTCGAACGTCAAAACCAAGTTTGTCGTAATATTTGACGGAGACGTCGACAACGTCTTCTTTTGAAATTCCTTGATAGAATTCGTTGGCGTTGACTTTAGCGGAAGGGGGCGCCTGTTGGAAGAACGGGTTGTCGTAATGCCACGGCATAATCTTATCGACGCCGAATTTTTCCTTTAATTCGGAATCCAACTTCGCTTTCATTTCGTTGAAATAGGGGGTCGTGAGTTTGTCGAGATCGTTGAAAATAGCGATCAACTCTTCGGGCTTGAATTCTTGGAAGGAAGTCGTCATTTCCCAGTAGTTGTCGTACCCGAGACGCTTCGCCGCTTCGTTGCGCAATTTCGCCAATTCGATCATTTTAGGAGCGACAAGTTCGCCGACTTGTTTCAACGCGTCCCAAATCTCGTAACGCTTGGTCGAATCCGTTTCCTTTTCCAGCAACGCGAGAAGCTCGTTGTTCGTTCGTTCGACGCCTTCGTAAACGGCGCGTTGCGTCTGAAATATCTGTTCGATTTCAGAGCCGAGTTCGACGATCTTTTTGTTTAACTCCGGCGGAATCTGGGATTCTTCAAAGGCGCGTTCGGCGACGTAAGCCGCGCGTTTTTCGAGCGCCGTCGCGTTCGTCGCTTCGGAACGAAGTTTTTTGAGTTCCGCGTATTTTGCTCCGTCGGCGTGATAGTTCGACAAAGCGAGCGTCGCTTGAGCCGATTTCTCAAACGCTTCCGGCGAACCTCCGATCATCGCGTCCCACCACGTATATGAGACGTCGCAGTACATTTGCCGATAATCTTTTTGGTACTGTTGCATAAAAGCGTCGAGACGTTCTTCGGGCTCGCCCGCGTATGAAGACAAAGTCATATTGGTTCCGATCAGCGCTATTGCGCCAGTAAGAGCGGTAATAATAAAGGACGCGCGTTTCATTTTCGTCGTTTCGTATTTGTCTTATAACGTTTTTATTGGAACAAGGCGTTAAATACGTCGTTGAACTTGACGAAGCAAGTCGCGGGAGTATAACTATTTGAAACGGTCGAGTCAAGAGATTATATGACGTTGTTGTTTTAGTGAATAAAACGATCGTTTAGACTTTAATCTTTCTTTTGATTTTTTTAATTTTTCTAAAAATATTGTTAAGCGTTCTTCTATTTCGTCCGAAACAGTTAATGCAGTTGGAAGACTTAGGTCTTCGAGCCTTGAACGCCGGGCGCGTTTGAAGCGGTCGTAAAAGATTGCTCGACGCGTAAAGACGCTTATGCTCATATAGGCGGGTCGTCGTTAAAGGATTGTTGGTTTTTCGGATATTGTTAAAGTCGAAGGGGTTCGTCGGTCGATACTCCTTTCGGACTAGAAGACGTCTCTACGTATGTGGAGCGTAGGGACGCGTCTTGTCGCGACGGGAGCGCCTGTTGCGACGGCATATCCGAGACCTGAGATAAAGCCGCCCTTACGAAGACGGGTAGTTGCGTCGGTTCGACGAACTTTGAATTCAAAGGTCTAGGCGACGTTGAACAAACGTTTTGACGGAGGGAAAACGTCAAGCGATTCGTCGGCGCGGAAAAGCAAGCGACGCGTCGTCGTTTCGTAGTAGTCTTGTGTAAGGTCGGCTCTTTTGAGAGTCGCGTTTGTTCGGTTGGAGATGTAAGGACACATAAAATGAAGAAAACAATAAAGACGTTCTTGGCGTGTTTATTGGTTTGTGCTGTCTCGGGCGGTTGTATGAGTATCCCGAATAGCGCGACGGTGTCGCCAAAGTACTTTAAGAGCAAAGGACAAGGCGGCGTTCGTAGCGAGATGGAACAAATCAATTTCGTTAAGTTACGAATGGACAAACCGGCTGAGGAACTGCTGGGTCCGAGCGACGTGTTAGGTATTTATATTGCAGGTATTACCGGCGCTGCCGAGGACGCGCCGCCTATCCATAACATCGATTCCGCTACGGCTCGACCCGCTTCGGGGTATCCGTATATGGTGCGTTCCGACGGCACGTTGTCGTTGCCAATGTTGCCCGAGCCGATTTATGTCGAGGGTATGTCCTTGGTTCAAGCGGAGGAAGCGATTCGTTCCGCTTATACGTTGAAACGCGAGATTGTTCCGACTGAAGCGAATATCACCGTTTCGATGATTAAGCCGCGTACTTATCACGTTACGGTAATCCGCGAGGACGTTACTTCCGACGACCAACGATATTCGAGCAACGCCGCCAACGGCGGCAAAGGCGTCGCGTATATGTCCAGTATGCAACGCGGATCGGCGACTTCGCTTGAATTGCCCGCCTACAAAAACGACGTCTTGGAAGCGTTGAGCCAGACCGGAGGTCTTCCCGGTTTGAACGCCAAAAACGAGGTCGTCATCTTGCGCAAGGCGTATAGCGACGAGTTTAGCGCCACCGACTACGGCGAAGGAGCCGGGTACGCGCAAAGTCAAGTCGCGCAACGGTACAACGAGACGGGCGTTATTGACGGCTTGAATTCCGACGTCGGCGTCGTTCGTATTCCTTTGCGAATCGCGCCGGGCGAAGAACCGCCTCAACTTACCTCCGAAGACGTGACTTTGTACGACGGCGACGTTGTTTATATCCAATCGCGCGAAGCGGAAGTCTTCTATACCGGCGGACTTATCAGGGGCGGCGTTTATCCGATTCCTCGAGATTACGACTTAGACGTTATGGGCGCTATTGCGACGGCCGGCGGCGCGCTTGGCGCCTCGGCGGGAGCGACGCCCGGAAACGTCAGCGGCAAGGTTTCCAGTCTGTTGCCCGCGAGCCGAATCCTTGTTTTACGCGAAGTCAACGGCAAACAATACGCGATTCAAATTAGGCAGCGCGAGATGTTGCGCGATCCGTCGCAACGTATTCTGATCGAGCCGAACGACGTTATTCTGGTCGAATACACGAACGCCGAGCTTTGGTTCAATATGTTGTACAATATGATCAACTTCAACGTCAGTTGGAAAGACTTCGAGTAGTCGTTTTGACGTTCTTTTTCGGTTAATCGTATGGGGCGCGGTTCGTTTCGCTTGCGAATCGCGCCCCTTTTTTTCTTTGGCGTCCTTCTGCTTCTCAAACTTTTCTTTACCGTTCCGCATTTCGATCTGGAATTGTTTAAGCGCTTGACTTTTGAGACAAGGCTGGTTACAATCAGGAAACGAAGCGTTTTAAAACTTCGCGCTTCGGTCGTCTTACTCGAAGTTGTCGCGTCCCGTTTTCAGAAATATAAAACGATGTTTTTTAAAATCGATCGATTTCATTTGCGTCTGACGTCGACTTTGGCAGTCGCGTTTTCCCTGTGCGTTTCGGCGAATTATCTTTTCGCTTGCACTAACCTTATCGTAACGAAGGGCGCTTCCGCCGAGAACGCCTGTATGATTACATATACCGCCGATTCCGCCGGCTTCTTTGCTCGTTTGGCGATCGTCGAAGCGTCGGACGGAACGGAGCCTGCCGTCGGAGGGAGCGACGTTTTTCCCAAGGGAACGCCGACGCGTAAAGTATTTGGCTTTGTTGGCGAAACGGTGATTCCTTCTTTTCAAGGGATTATGAACGATCGTCAAGTGGCGATCGCCGAAACGACTTGGGAAGGTCGACCCGAATTACAAAATAAAGTCGGCCGGTTTATGTATCCTGAATTGATGACGGCGGCGCTCCAAGGCGCGTCGACCGCGCGCGAAGCGGTCGAACTGATGGGACGTCTTGTCGACCAATTTGGTTATATTGACGAGGGCGAGTCGATTTCCGTTTGCGATAAAAACGAAGCGTGGATTTTTGACGTCTGCGGGACGGGCTCCACGTCGGAGACGGAAAACAACGGAGCCGTTTGGGTCGCGATGCGCGTACCCGACGGGGAAATTACGGCGCACGCCAACGTCGCGCGAATCGGCGTCTTTCCGAAAGACGATCCCGAAAATTGCCTCTACTCGCAGAACGTCGAATCCTTTGCGATCAAGCGCGGATATTACGACCCCGAATCCGGCAAGCCGTTTTCTTTTAGCGAAGTTTACGGCAATTTTTCCGTAAAAGACCTTCGCGTTTGTGAGAAACGCGTCTGGAGCTTGTTCCGTCGCGCGGCGCCTTCGTTGAATTTGTCGGTCGACTATGCGCAAAACGGGACGGGCGCGCCTTATCCTTGGTCGATTAAGCCGGATCGTAAGTTGACGACCGCCGACGTCGCGGCGTTAATGCGCGATCATTTCGACGGCACGGAGTTCGATATGTCTGAAGGAATCGACGCCGGTCCTTACGGTTACGCGATGCGTTGTCGACCGCTCTATTGGGAAGTCGACGGAAAGAAATACGCTTGGGAACGTCCGATTTCGACGCAACAGACTTGTTTTTCGATTATTACGCGTTCGACTACGGATTTGCCCGACGTCGTAGGAGGACTTGTTTGGTTCGGTTGGGACGATTCTTACACGACTTGCTATTCGCCGATTTACGCCGCGTCGACTCGCGTTCCGAAATCGACCGATCTTGGAACGATCGAACGTTTCGATATGAAATCCGGATGGTGGACGTTCAATTTCGTCGCGAATTACGCCTACCCGCGTTATAAGGAAATGATTCCCGACATTCAAGCGACGCAACGAGAACTCGAGGATTATTTCTACAGCGCGCGTCCCGCAGTCGAAAAAGCCGCCGTAGAATTGGCGAAAACCGACGAAGCGCTTTGCGCGCAATTCCTAACGGATTATTCCTCGATGCAAACGGAAAAAGCGCGCGATCGCTGGGAAGAATTGGCAAACGCGTTGATCGTCAAATTTAACGACGGATACACGCGAACGCCGGACGGAAAATATCCGAACGTCGGGTATCCTGAAGAATGGTTGCGACGCGTCGTCAAAGAACGCGGCGAAGACTTCGCTTTGCCCGACGAAGAAACGAAAGAATAATCGGAATCGGAAGAATATCGTCCGACTTCTTACCTTAGTTGCGGATCGGATATTTGAACAAGGAATCGTTCCAAAATCAAGCGCGGCTCGATGCGACTCCCCCCTTTAAGATCGACGTCGGCTTGTAAGAGAAGCGAGGCGAGCTTCTTCGCGCGTCTCGCGCCTAATTTTTTGAGTTGCGCTTCGTTTTTGGCGCGCGCAAAGGGGGGCGTTCCGACTTTCGACAACGCGGAAGAAAGCGTCAACGTCGAACGCGTCGAAGGATCGATTTCTTCAAAGAGCTGAGACGCCGCCGCAAACCGACGCAACGTCGCCGCGATTTGCGCAAGTATCGCGATCGGAGCCTCGCCCGCGCTAAGCAACTTGTCAAGTTGACGCAACGCGTCGGGCGCGTCGCCGTCAAGCGCGGCGTCGAGCATATCCCAGACTTTTCTTCGCCGCCAAGCTCCGACTTGCTCGCGAACTAACTTGACGTCGATTTTACCCGACGGCGCCGAAAGCGCGAGCCGTCTCGTTTCTTGATCAAGCGAACCTAAGTCTTCGCCGACCGAATCGATTAGCTCTTGAGCCGCGTCGCGCGCAAGGGACGCTCCGCATTTTTTGGGCGCCCAGTCGATCAGCCACGCCAAGACGTCTTTGGAACGCAACGCCTTGCAGTCTATGACAAGACCGACTGCAGACGCCTTTTTATAGAGTTTAAGATTGCTCGGAAAGGAAGCGAGCTGGAGGACAAGCGCTCCCGCCTTGCTCGGCTCGTCGAGATACGCTTCGAGGCGCTCTTTGTTTTGCGAGAGGAACGAATCGGCTTGTTCGACGACGACAAGACGCCTGCCTGAACCGAACATCGCCGCCGTAGAGACTTCGCGCAACACGTCGAGATAGGGAACCGTCGCTCCGTCGTATTTCGTCAACGAGAAATCGGCTTCGTCGTCGGTTAAGACCTGCGCTCGCAACGCCTGAAAGACTTGAGCGCGTAAAAAGAGTTCGTCGCCAAAGAGAACGCAAAAGGGCGGAATCGGAAATTTTTCAGGTTGCTTAAGATATTCCAGCGCAACGACGCTCCCCATAACTCCGCCCTTTCGTAAAACTTGTCGGATTTGACGCCGACGCGGAAACGTTTTTACTTATTGGCGCGTCCGAGAAATTCGCCGGAACGCGTGTCGACTTTAATCGTTTCTCCCTGTTCGAGGTATTCGGGCACCATAACGGTCAAGCCCGTTTCGACGACGGCGGGTTTTTCGCGCGAAGTCGCCGAATTACCGCGCGCGGCGGGATCGCACTGCGTGACGAGAAGTTCGACGGCGGCGGGCAGGGTGATCGCGACGCAACGTTCTTCATAAATGAGCGCGTAAATTCCTTCAAGCCCTTCTTTGACGTAGTTCATTTCTTCCGCGACGTCTTCTTTCGCGATATTGTACGTCTCGTAGTTTTCGGAGTCAAGGAAATAGACGTCTGAAGAGTCGGCGTAGCTGAACGTAACTTCGCGACGGCGGAAATCCGCTTCGTCAAGCGTGTCGGTTCCCTTGAGTTTCAGGTCGATTTTGTCTTTGGTGATAAGATTACGGCAACGGAACTTATAGAGCGTCGCGGCGCCGCGCGCGGAAGGCGTTTGAACTTGAAGGTTCTCGACGATAATCGGAGCCCCGTTGTATACGAGAACGTCTCCGCGCTTCATGTCTTTGGCTATCATTGGTCTGATCCTTTATTGAGGAATGGACTAGCTGTCGTATGTAAACAGGCTAACTGTTTTATTTCGAATCGGCAAGGCAAACGCCCGGAAAAAAATTATAACTTTTTCCAAGTCGTTGAAAAGGCGGCGAGTTTTGACGACGCGTTTTTTTTAAAAGACCTAAATCGCGCGATATGTTGCGTTTGTTATATTTGACGCGTCTTGCCTATCTTTTAACGATCAGTTCTCTGTAATCGTTCACGGAATATCTCGCACAAGGTTCGCGTTGAAGTCGCGCCGCTTGCGCGTCGGTTCCCTCGCTACGTTTGTTCTGAAATTAACGCGTCGCACGCTTAACGTTTTGCGTACTGCTCTTACGACTGTTCCTATGTTTTTTGAACTCCGGCAAACGAGACCAATTTTTTCGTTTGCGCTTTGAGATATTCGACCCAACGTTCAAAGAGTTCGCTAATTTCACGACGGAACTTGTCGTCGAAACTTCGCGCGCCCGCGAAACGAATCTGTTCCGCGCGTTGGAAGAAATCGCGTAGACGGCGCAACGTTTCCGTTTGTTTTTGTTTTTCGTCCTGCTCGGCGCCAAGTCGCGCTTTGCTGCAACGTTCCAACTCGCGGTCTAAAAACGCGACGATTTCCGCGTCGGTTAGCGCCTCGACAGATTGAACGAATCGTCTGCGAACTAGTTGTAAGAAAGCCGTTCGCGCGAGATTTAATCCTTCGACCGGCGATTCTTCAATTTTTTGCAGTCCCAGTTCCAAGCGTTTTCTAGCCGCGTCGATAATTCGACGATTACTCGCCTCGACGCGACGCGCGTTGCAACGCAGAAAAGCGCGACCTCCGAAAAACAGACCGATTACGGCGCCTAGTCCTATGAGAAGAAAAACGACGATCGACGCGTATTTTCTGATTTGAAGATTCTGTTTCGCAAGGCGCTCGGCGTATGAATCGACCGCGCTCTGATCGGCGCTTTCGTACTCGTCGTCGGAATTCGTATCGGAAGAAAGCAAACTCTCGCGAATGTTGAGAGGGATCGCTTGCGACGTCAAAGGAATAAATTTTCCCTGTTCGACGTCGAAATAAGAGATCGTAATCGGCGGAATTTCTTGCGCGCCTTCCTTTGTCGGTCGAATCTGGTAATCGAACGCGGTTCCGTTTTCGATCGCGCGCTCGCGAGGCTGATAGACTTTGAAAGTACCGTCGACGCCCAACGTTTTCGATAGGTCGGGCGCTTTGGCGGCGTCAAAGACTCCATAGCCCTGCAACGTCAGCGACAGCGTGAAGGCGTCTCCGACGGCTACGTCGCGGACGTCGACGTCGACGGAACTAGTAATTCGACCGTATACGCCGACGTAGTCCTTAGGCGCGTTTTCCTCGGGTATCGACTTGACCGATATTTGCAACGGATTCGTCGCCAAATAAACCGTTTGCGACTTCGGATTCTCCTCGTCCGTAAAATCGATAAAATTACCTTTGAGCGTCGCTCCGGGGAACGAGAGCGCGACGTCCTTTGTCGCGCGGACGGTTCGTTTGAACGAATATTTCAAGTAGCCGACCTTTTCGCCCGAGGCGTTCGTTCGTTCGACGCGTTCCGATTTGGGCAGAAAATAAGTCGAACGACGCGCGCCGAATCCAAAGCCGAAATCAAAGGGATCGTCGAGGTCGAAAACGCTTTGCGAGAATCGATAGTTGTTGACGGTGAAGCCGTAGTTTTTGGCGAGTATTTGATCGAGCCACGTTTCCAAATCGACGTCGGGCAAGAGCGCGTCGTTGTTCTGCGCAAGCCAGGGGATCGTAAGACTAGGCGCGCCGACGTTTTGGACGATTAACGACATTAAATCGGAATCGCGATATTTTTCCGGCGCTTCTTTAATTAGAACGTCAAGCGTAATTTCAAAGGGACGCAACGGATATACGCCCGAAGAAGGGGAAACGGAGGTTTCTAAGAGGACAAGATCGGTTTGCGTAGCGCCTTGAACCGTCAACGTCGCCGGGGACGTCGTAAGTTCCTTGCCGTCGACGACAATTTTGGGCGCGTTTATCGTGAATACGCCCGACTTTTTCGGGGTTAACTGGTAATTGAAATCGATCGTTTTTGTTTCGACGCGAGCGCCCCCGAAAGAACGAACGCTTGAACTGCGACTGGCGCCAAGGGACTGAACGTAGAAATCGGGGTCAAGTTCCTTGAGTTCCGGCTCTTGATCGGGCTCCGCGTTGACGACGCTCACGACAAGTCGCGCCGATTCGCCTTGATAAATTTGCGGAGGATCGACGCTCAAACGCAAACTTGGCTCGGCGGCAAAAGAGAACGACGCAACGTTTAGAAATAAACAAAACGCGACGAAACACGCCAAAAAACGGTCGAGCGCGCTAACAACGGTTCTGCAGGAAGGGAATGTTCGCGACATTAGGTTTGTTTCCATATGAGTTGCCGCCGTCGAAACGCCAACGGCTAAACGAGTTGCGTTGATTTAAAGAAAAGGGCGGTTTACCAGTCTTTACCAGATTTTTCTCGTCGTTGTTGCGACGTCCGAATCGCGCGGCGAATCTGTTCGGCTTCCTTTTGACGTTGTTCGACGAGTCGTACAAAGGAATCCGCCTCTTTTTGCGCTTGGGTCTTTTCCGGCTCCGGCGCTTTTTTCTCCTCTTTTTGCGATGGGTCTTCTTCCGAAGTCGTCGCAGAATTTTGTTTTTTCTGTTCCTGGCGCTTTTCTTCCTCTTCTTGCGACTCGTCTTTCTCCTGTTCCGATTTCTCTTGTTCGTCTTGTCGATCTTGATTCTTTTGGTCTTTCGACTCTTGATTTTGGTCTGATTTTTTAGAATCTTGGGTATCGGACTGATTTGAATCGTCTGGATTCTGTTGATTCTGTTGGTTATGTTGGTTTTGTTGATCCTGATCTTGCAACGGACGAACGATTTCTTGCATTATTCGCTCGATATTCTTTTGCGTTTCTTCCAACGTCTTGGCGTCCGCGGCGCTCAATTTGCCTTTGTCGGCTATATTTTTGCTCTTTTGGATCGAATTAAGCAAGTCTTGTTCGGAGTCCAACGCGATTTGCGCCGAACGACGAATTTTTTCTTGTTCCGATTCTTGTTGCGACGACGCGGAATTATCGGATTTTTCCGAAAGATTATCGTCAAAGACGATTTCGTCCCTTGCCGCTTCCGTTTCGTTCTCGTTGGTCTTTTCCTCGTTTTTTTCAGACGACGTTTCGACTTTCGACTCGTTTGTTTCGGTCGAATTCGCGTCGGGCGCGGGGACTTCTTGCGCGATTTTTTTTGCTTTGCGCAAAAGTTCAAGCGCCGAACAATTAAGCGCGTCTTGTTTCCAGTAATAATCCTCGCGTTGCGCGTCGTCAAATTGAGCCGCCTTAGCGGTCGCGACTGTCTTGCTCTTTTCCGCTTCTTGCGACGCAAGATTTTTTGCAAGTTCGTCGTACCTCGCGGGCGCGTCTCTTAACGCGGTCAGTTGCGTTTGAGCGCGCCGCAATTCCTTGCGCGCCGACTCGACGTCGTAATTGGCGAAGTTTTTAGCCGCTTCTTCTCGACGTTTCGAAAATTCCGCGAGCGCTTCTTTGACGCGGCGCGCGTCTTCTTCTGGATCGGCGCCGACGTTAAACGCGCCTCCTTGCGCGTCTTGCGTCGTCGAACTCGCTTGAATTTGCGCCGTCAAATTAGCCGCGACGTCGGAGGCGTCCGTCTCCAAATCCTCCAGCGCGCGTCCTTCTTCGAACAAATCGCGATAGAAAGAACTTTGAGACGATCGCTTTTCCGATCGTCGCGTTTTCTCTATCTTTCGCGACGTCTCTTCTTGAAGCCACCGCAAACGATCCGCAGGGTCGACCAACGCCTCCGCGCGCAATTTCAATTCCCGTTCTCGTTCGTTCCGACGCGTTTGCTCGAGCCAAGCGGCGGTCGACTTGGCGTTTTCTCGCGCGGTCGACGCGACGCCTTGATCGCGGCTCGTTTGACGAAAGCGACGCGTCGCCTCTTCGGCTTTAGAACGGACTTCTCGACGCAATTCTTCACGCTTTTGACGTTCCCGCTCGTATTTGACGACGAAATCGGGCTTTTCGTGCTTCTCCTGCGAATCCGCCGTCGTTTCGTCGGACGACTCTTCTTTTTTGTCCGCGTCTTCGACAAGTTCCTTAGACTTGGCGAGCGCTTGAGCCGTCGCCAACGCGCCAAGATTAAAATTTGCGCGGTCGGCGATTTTTGCGGAGGAAACGTCGGTCAAATCGGAAAGAATCGCGGCGGCTTCTTCCGTTTTGCCTTCGGCGTATAAGCCGAGCGCTCGATTATACGCGTCAAGCGTCTCGCGCTTGCTAAGTTTTTTTTCGGACGACGCGCTTTTTTCCGCGACGTCTTCAGGCGCGATTTTTGTCGTCTCTTGCGCGAAAGCGAATGGAACGGCGAAACTGAACGCGAGTAGAAACGTCGACGCTTGCGTCAAGTTGGAACGGTTTGAACTTCGCGCGCGACGCCAACGCGTCGGCAAAAAATAGGCGAACGCGAACGCGAAAAGCGCGACGGCTAGGAACGGCTGATAACGATCTTTCAATACGACGCGGTTCTTTTCTTCTAACGCCGTTCGTTTCTGCTTGTCGACGCTTGTGCGATAAACCTCGGCAAAATTGAGCGTTGAATCGGCGTAATAATAGCGTCCGCCGGATATTTTCGCCATTTCTTTGAGCGTCGCGACGTCCGGCTTGCTCAAGACTTTTTCGCCGTCGAACGTTTTGGCGCCGACTCTGCGTCCCGCGACGTCGAAGATCGGAATCGGCGCGCCTTGCAAATCGCCGATCGCGATCGCGTAAATCGGAACGCCTAATTTCGCCGCGTCGCGCGCCGCTTCCAGCGGGAGCGAATCGTGGTCTTCGCCGTCGGTTACAAGAATTATCGAACGTTCGCGCTCGGCGTCGTCGCCAAATCTTTTGAGCGCGAGTCGTACGGCGTCCCCGATCGCGGTGCCTCCAAAACGCGCCGTCGAAACGTCGATTTCGCGCAGTAAATCGCGGAAGAAAACGTAGTCGGTAGTCAAAGGAATTTCGACTTGAGGCGCGCCGGCGAAGGCTATTAAACCGATTCTATCGCCGACCATCGAATTCAAAAGATCCTCGACGTCCAATTTTGCGACGCTTAGACGATTAGGCGCGACGTCTTCCGCCAACATCGATTCGGAAACGTCGAATAAGACGAAAACGTCCCGTCCAAGCGACGAGCGCGCTTCTTCTTCAAAACCTCGTTTAGGTCCGGCAAAAACAAAGACGAGCGCGACGGCGGCGAGTCCTAACGCGACGTTTTTTAGCGTTTTCAGTAAACGAGATTGCGGCGTGAAAAGTTTTTGCAACATATCGTCGGAAAACAGACGCTCAATTTCCGCGTTTTGGCGCCTAGTACGACGCGAGAAGTAGAACCAAAACGCCGGAATCGCCAGTAGTCCGAGAAAAGCCCAAGGATTGTTCCAAAACATTTTATCTTGATCTTTATTGCAACGCGAGCGGGGGAAGGGACGAAAAGGGACGTTCAAGGGAAGGTACGAAAACGACCGCGTTTTAAAAACGCGTAAAGGAAAATCAAAAAAGCGCCAAGTAGAACAAAAGGACGATACCAGTCGTTATATTCGGCGTAGGAACCCGCGTCGAATCGAGTTCGTTCAAGTCGGTCGATTTCTTCGCAAACTTTTTTTAACGCGTCGACGTCGCCGGCGTAATAATATCGACCGCCCGTCTCTTGCGCGATCATTTGCAACGTCGCGGGGTCGAAATCAAGCGATCGACGCGTTAAAAATCCTCCGAAAGAAGCGACTGTTTCCGACGTGCCGACGCCGATCGTATAGACTTTGACTCCGTAAGCCTTCGCGACGCGCGCGCCTTCTTCGGGCGAAAGGACTCCCGCCGTCTGTTGACCGTCGGAAAGAAAAACGACGATTTTCGTTTTGTTTGTCGAATCTTTCAATTTGTCGACGGAGGCAGCGAGCGCGTCCCCGATCGCCGTGCCCGACTCCTCCGCCGCGACGCGCGTGTTCGCGTAGGGCGTTCGTCCTCCTAATTGCGCGGGCGTTTGGATTTTCTCGAGTAAATCCAAAAGGGACGCGTGATCGAGCGTTAAAGGACAGCAAGAGTCGACGAATCCTCCGAACGCGACTAGCGCGATCAAATCGTCGGGGCGTCCGCGAAAATCGTTCGAGCCCGCGACGAAATCGTGAAAGACCTGTTTTACCGCGCGCAGACGGTCGACTTGCCGACCGTTTAAATAAAAATCTTCCGTCGCCATCGAGCCGCTCCGATCAACGCACATTGCGATCGATATGCCGTTTCCAACGACGCGCGATTCGCGAACGCCGCATTGAGGACGCGCCAACGCGACGATCAACAGCGCGGCGCCGACGTAAAACAAACAGGGTAAAAAGCGTTTGAGACAAGCGGCGCGACTCGGCTTGACGTTTTCCAATTCGGAAACGGTCGAAAAGAGCGCGGAAGCGCGCGCGCGACGTCGAACGAACGGCTCGATCAAAGCGGCGCAGAGCAGAGGCGCGAGCGCGATAAGCCAATAGGGCGAAGCAAATCGGAACAGGTTCATTTTAAAAGAATAAGATCGTTTCTATCTGGACGCTTTTTCGACGTCGATTTGCGAGTCTTGCGGAGAATCTGACGTTTGACCGGGCGCGTTTGTCGCCGCCGTCCCGGACGCCTCGAGTTCCGCGTTTTGACGCGCGATTTGTTCTTCGACTTCCCGAAGTTTGGCGGCAAATTCCGCCGCCGCGTTCTCGACGACTTTTCGAACGGAATTATAGACGGCGCTCGCGTCGTTGAACGTCGTCGCGCGCTTGGCGAATTTCACAAGGTCGACCGAATTCAACGCGTCTTCAAGTTCGCGCTTGATTTCCGGCGTTTTGAGCGTCGAATACCCGACCGTCGCGCGCAACGCGTCGTCAAGTTCGCGCGCGATATTAAGGACGCCCTCGAGGGCGCGCGTCGCGTCGATCGTCGCGAGAATCTCTTGCGTCGTTTTTTCTTCGGCGTTGATTTTAAACTCGTCTCTCAAATAGACGCGCAACACGTCGACGACTCGCGCGTAAAATTCCGGCTGATTCTCTAAGAAGACGCGCGAGACTTTCAACGCGTCCAATTCGCGCAGGGCTTTTTCTAGCGGGGGTTCGGGCGGCGCTGTTTCCGTCGGTTCCGATTTCTTTGGGACGCGAGAACGCAACGCGTAAAAGATCAAGGCGCCAATTACGAGAATCGCGACGACCGACAGAACCCCAAACGTCGGGAAAGGACGCAACGGCTCGAGATTCGGCGCGATTTCGTCGATCGATTTCGTCGTTTCGTTCTTGTCTGTCGCGACGACGGTTCGCGCCGGAAGAATCGCGACGGACGGCTCGGCTTCAGATTCTCCCGACGACGGGACAAATCGCAACGGAATCGGCGGCAGTTTGTTCTCGCCGTTTCGCTTAGGGTAGAGTTTCCAACTTCGAACGACTTGATCGCGCCGGTCGTCTAGTTCCGATTCTTCATCCGACGACGATTCGACTTCGAAATCCCCGTAATCGCCTTCCACGTCGTTCTCGTCTAAACGCAAGGCTCTTGGTTTTTCGATTATGACGCGAAGGAGAATCGGATCGTATAACGAAACTGTTTCGGGTAAGCTCGAAACGTCGATTTTTACCGCGCCAAGGGGCGTCGCGAGCGTCTGAGATTCTTCCGAAGCTCGCGCAAAACTTGACGCCTCTAGGAACAAACACGACGCGACAAGGAAGACAAACGCTAAACGTATCGCGCGAATTTCTGTTTTTTTCGTTGCTTTCATCGTTTTTTCAACGCGTCGACACGCGTCGCGGCAAAGTTCCGATTCGTCAATGTTGTTTTTTTCGCGCTTGGAAAAAGGCGCGCAACGTCCGCGCGTAGTCGGAACCGTTCTCTATGAAAATCGATTCGACGCGCGATTCCTTCAATTTGGCGGCGATCGACGCGCGTTTGTTGCGCAATCGTTCTGAAATCGCGGCGCGAACGCGTTTCGAGCCGGAGTCGAATTCGACGACGGCGCCTGTTTCCGGGTCTTCAAGGGAGACGAAACCGACGTTAGGGAAGGCGTCTTCCAACGGTTCGGTTACCGAAATCGCGATTAGGTCGTGCCGACGTCGGCAAAGCGTGGCTTGACGTTCCAGTTGCGGGACGTAAAAATCGCTTAGTATGAAGACGACGGCGCGCTTTTTTAACGTTCGGTCGAGAAATTCCAGCGCGGCGTCGAGGTTCGTCTTCTCTCGTTCCGGCTTGACCAACAGCATTTCGCGCGTCAGTCGCAACGCGTAATTTTTACCCTTTCGAGGCGGAAAATATTTCTTTACGCCGTCGGCAAAAACGAGCAGACCGATTTTGTCGTTGTTTTTCAGCGCGGAAAACATCAACGTCGTCGCTATTTCCGTCGCCGTTTCGAGTCGAGAACGTCGCGAGCCGAAGAGATTCGAGGCGGAAGCGTCGAGCATAAAGAGAAGCGAGCGTTCTCGTTCCTCTGAAAAACGCTTGACGTAAGGCTTGCCCGCGCGAGCGGTCACGTTCCAGTCGATCGTTCGAACGTCGTCGCCTTCCGCGTATTCGCGCGTCTCGTCAAATTCGATCCCCTGACCGCGAAACGCGCTCTTGTATTGTCCGCTGGAGACGTCGTTGGCGATTCGATTCGAAACGATCTCGATTCGACGAATTTTCCGCAACGCCTCTTTGACGGACGCTTGTTCCAACGCCTCGGCGTCTTGCGAGGAACCGCCGGGAACGGGAGGACGCGCGACAAACGCGCGTCGAAATAGGGCGAAGAGGTTTGACATTGCTTTCGTTTAATTTCTTTGCGGAAGAACGCGCGATTACGGAACCGGCGCGACGTCCAATATTTTTGCGATTACGTCGTCGGTCGTCAACTCGTCGGCTTCCGCTTCGTAAGTCAACACGATGCGATGACGCAAGACGTCGGCGGCCAAGTCTTTGACGTCTTGAGGCGTCGCGTAGCCGCGACCGGCGAGAAGCGCCAGCGCCTTAATTCCTTTTCCAAGGCAAAGGGACGCTCGCGGGGAAGCGCCGAACTCGATCGCGCGCGTCAGGGCGCCCAGTCCGAATTCCGCCGGGTTGCGCGTGGCGCGAACGACGTCGAGCGCATAGTCGCGCAACGTTGGATCGACGTAGATTTGATCGACCAGTTTTTGCGCGTCTAGGACGTCTTGAGCCGACAGAATCGCGCGCGGCTGCTCGCTGAAATTCGTCATACCCCGGTCAAATATTTCGCGCTCCTCGTCGCGCGAGGGATAGTCTATTTTGACTTTGAGCATAAAACGGTCGATTTGCGCTTCAGGCAGGGGATAAGTTCCTTCCTGTTCGATCGGGTTTTGCGTCGCCATCACTAAGAAGGGCGCCTCTAATTTCCAAGAGGTTTCGCCGATCGTCACTTGTCGCTCTTGCATCGCTTCCAAGAGCGCCGACTGAACTTTGGACGGCGCGCGGTTGATTTCGTCCGCCAAGACGAAATTCGCGAAAATCGGACCTTTGCGCGTTTGGAACTCGCCGCGAGTCGGAGAATAGATCATTGTTCCGATCAAGTCGGCGGGCAAAATATCGGGCGTGAATTGAACGCGTTGAAATTTCGCGTCCAACGCGCAAGCCAACGACTTAATCGCGGTCGTTTTTGCCAGTCCGGGCGCGCCTTCTAGTAGGATATGACCGCCGGTCAACACGCCGACGAGCAGACTCGTGATCATTTTCTCTTGACCGACGACGACGCGGGCGATCTCCTCGCGAAGACGTTGAAATTGCTCCGTGCGAACGCGAACGACGTCCGCAGGGACGGGGGATTCTATCGACATAACGTTATTACGTTCCTATTGACAAACGATATTACGCGAACGCGTCCGGCGAATTGAACTTTACTCGCACAGCGCGACGCTTTGTAAGCTACAGTTGCCGACGCGCGTTTTTTCTTGCGTCAAATTGGCGAAATTTTTAATTTTAATTTTATGGAACGCGCGACGTTCCGAGCCCCCTGTTTTGGCGACAAAGCTCGAGTTCTTCCTCCTTGCATATCCAGCCGCGACAATTTGTCGCGCCGCATTTGCAGGGAATCGCCGACTGCCAGTCCCAGCCGTAATCGATCGTAAGTTCCTCGTCCGGCTCGACGTCGCGCAACGCGTGAACCCAAAGTTCAAAACAGGGCGCTTCGTCCTTTCCCGCGTCGCCTTCAGTGATTTGCCACTCGACAAACTCGCAATTCGGCGCGCATGAATGATTGAGGAAACGATAGGGCGCGTTCGGTTCAAGAACCCCGTCGGCAAATTCGACGCAATATTCCGAGCGAAATTCTTTCGTCTTAATTTCGCCGAAGACGCGCCCGACCGCGCGTCCTTTTTTAATTCGCGCATCGGCGAAGACGCCAAGTCCGCGCCCTTCCGTCTCCTTAACTTTGACGCGGTCAAATCGAAGAGGTCGCGAGGAGAAGGGCGGAATCGCGCCCGATTCCGACTCGTTTTTCAGCGCGTTGTTCGAACCCATTATTCGTCCTTACGTTCTTCGTCGACTAAGACGCCCTTTTCATTTTCTTGCGAAAATTGCTTGATACGACGATAGAGCGTTCTTTCGCCGACGCCGAGCATTTTTGCCGTTTCTTCGCGATTGCCGCCCGTCGCGCGCAACGTCTCTTGAATGAAGAGACGCTCGAGACGTTCAAGCGTTAGACCGACAAAGGGCTTGAGCGAATTTTCCGTTTCTGCGGAATGATAGGCGACGACGCCCGGCGAAACGATTTCTTGCGGCTTGTCGTCTTCGAGATTATCGGCGTCAAGATTGGAATCGAGCGCTTCGATTTCCGACTCGTCGTTAGGCGTTCCTTCCAAGATTTCGTCGGGCAAATCGTCCAAATCGAGCAGACCGTCGACGTCGACGACGACCATGCTTTCGGCGACGTTGCGCAACTGGCGAACGTTGCCCGGCCAATCGTACAGCAACAACTTACGTCTTGCGGCTTGCGAGGCGCCCTTGATTGTTTTGTCGTACTTTTTCGCAAAGATTTTGACAAAATGATCGAGCAGAATCGTCACGTCGTCTCGACGTTCTTTTAAACTGGGCAAGCGAAGCGTGACGACCTTGAGTCGATGATATAAATCGCGTCTAAAATCTCCTTTTTCGACGGCTTCTTCAAGGTTGCGATTGGTTGCGGAGACGAGTCGAACGTTCACTTTGATCGTTTTATTCGACCCGACGGGCGTGATCTCGCCGCTTTCCAAAACGCGCAATAATTTTACTTGGGTTGAAAGAGGCATATCGCCAACTTCGTCGAGAAAAATCGTGCCGCCC
>JAZRWW010000003.1:0-7038 GCA_045599865.1 Thermoguttaceae bacterium | reverse complement strand
TCGCGCAACGACTCCGGCGGTCTTCTAATCGCAAACGCAAAAACGTCCATGCCGTTGACGACCATATCGACCCCGCGTCGCACAATACCGGGCTCTATTTCCTGTTCTTGCAACGATTCGACGGTCGTAGGAAAACGCGTTCCGCCGTACTTCGCCATAACGGCTTCCGCGCCGGTTCCGTCGACTCCAAAGACGAACTGGAACGGCTGCCTAGCGTTCGGATCGTACTCTAACGCCGTTACGGTCGCGGCGTCGCCGAAGAGCGGTCTAACCGACTTGTCTTTCTTACTGCGATTTAACGAGTTGGTCTCCGCGTTGATCAACAATCCGCGTTTCAATCCCCCGTGAGACAACATTGAACTGGCGACCGAAAGTCCGTGAACCCAGCCGGAACAGCCCAAAGGCATATCGAAAACGCAACAGCCTTCGCTCAAGCCTAAACGCGCTTGTAAAATACAGGACGTCTGCGGCGCGATATAATCGCGACTAGTACAAACGTAAACAAGTAAATCGACCGAACTTTTTTCCCAATTCAGATCGTTTAACATTTGCTCGACGGCTTGAACGGCAAGATCGGAGGCGGTCGTTCCAGACTCGACGACTCGTTTTCGTTCAATTCCCGTCGAAAGGATTACTCGTTGAGCGTCTTCTCGGGTTGCAAAGATTGGCAAATCAAGGTTTTCTTCGACGCGCGACGGAACGCAAGCGGCTAGACCCGCGATCCGCACGTTTGGGACGACCGTAGCGCTCATTTAACTTGTTCTCCCAAAAGTAAACGCTGTTTTTTGCCGGAAGACGTCTTTGGAATTTCGTCGATCCATTCGTAAACGACGGGTATTTTGAAGGGTTCCAACGTCTTCCCCAGCGCGGCGGTAATCGCCGAAAATTCCATTTCGACTCCGCCCTTGACTAGATACGCTTTGACGACCTCGCCAAGTATTCCCCTAGGATCGCGAGTCGGCGCGCAAACGCAATCTTCAATTCCCAACGAACAAATGGCATCTTCAACTTCGACCGGACTGACTTTCTCCCCGCCGACGTTGATCATTTCTTTTTTACGACCTTCAAAATAAAGATACCCGTCGGCGTCTTTGTAACCCCAGTCGCCCGTTCGGAAATATTTTCCAAAGAAAACGTCGTCGTTTTCGGTTTTCAAAAGGTAACCTTTTGTAACGTGACTTCCGGCGACGCAAACTTCGCCCGTCTGACCAAACGGAACTTCTTCGCCGTTTTCGTTGAAAATCTTGATATCGACGTCTTTAGAAACGGGCTTGCCGATCGAAGTCATTCGGTCTGGTTCCGAATGAATTTCCATAAAGGAACTTCTCGAAGCCTCCGTCAAGCCCCAATACATACAAATTCGGGCGTTAGGGAACAGTTCGCGCAATTCGCGCTTTTGCTCGATCGGCATAGGAGCGCCGCCGATTTCCAAATAACGTATCTGCGCGCCGTATTTCGAAATTCTTGAGCCGCTGAATTTACGAAGATACGTCCAAACGGCGGGCACCATTCCGAACCCGGTAATCGAATAACGCTCGATCGCCTCAAAAAATTTCTTGATATTGGCAAAGTTGCCCAATACGACAAGCGTTCCGCCGAGCGATAAAACGCACTTCATTCGTCCCAAGCCGAAGGAATGACTGAGCGGCAAACCTAGCGCCTCGACGTCGGAAGCGTCGTTTTGAATGAAGCCGTTGATGTTGTCGACCGAACTAATCGCGTTTTTATGCGTAAGCAAGACGCCTTTGGGCGCGCCCGTCGTTCCGGTCGTGAACAAAATATCCGCGACGTCGTCGGGGGCGACCGTCGTTAAATCGTTGCGCGACGTCAAAGGCGCGAGCCGATCAAAGGGAATTTCACTGAAGGAGACGCAACGGAACCCTTCTTTTTGAAATCCCAAGACCAACTTGGGCTTAATCGTCGCCAAAATATAGTCGAGTTTCTTTTGATTCGCCTCGGCGTCGACGACGACGTTGACGACGCCGATCATATGCGCCGCAAAGTAAGAATAGACAAATTCGACTTCCTTTTTGCCCGAAACAACGACGGAGTCGCCTTTGCGCAAGCCTTCGCCAAGAAGAAAAGAAGCCGCCTTCAATATGTTTTGGACTAGCGACGCGTAAGAAACGGGCTTGTCGTCGACGACAAGCGCCGTCTTTTCCGGCGTTCGCTCGGCGACGTCAAAAATACGCCGCAATAATTCGCTATGTTCAAACATTGGAACCGACCAATTTCTCTATTACTGAAAGGATGCTTTGAACCGAAGTCATCTCGAAAAGATCGTCGGCGGGAAAATCGAATCCAAGTTCCGATTCGAGCTTTGTAAGAATCGCCATATTGCCGATCGAATCCCATTTGGGGACGTCGCCAACAGACAATTCGGGCGTTACTTCGCTTGGGGCGATTTCTAGAACTTTTGCGATTATTTCGACGACTTGTTGTTGAAGTTGAACGTTCACTTCAGGCACGCTAAGTTTGTTTAGGTTTAGTTAGATTAGATGAAATTATATGGAAAAACCGCCGTCTATTTTTAACGACGTTCCGGTAACCCATGCGGAGGCATCGGAAAGTAAATAAACAACCGCCCAAGCTATTTCTTGAGGATTGCCGTAACGCTTCAATGGGTAACGTTGAACGTCAAGTTTTAATTGTTCTTCTGTGAACGCTCCTCGATGAATTAAGGGCGTCTCAGTCATACCTGGATTGACGCAATTACAACGAACGCCCTTGTCAGCATATTCGAGAGCCGCATATTTTACAAACGAATCCAGCGCGCTTTTGGAAGATCCATAGACGCTATTTGCTCTGACGTGAGAGAAAATGCCTCCGATCGACGCCATATATACGATCGACGAAGGACGATTCAATTTCTTTTTTCGAACTAGTTGTTTCGTAAGAATAACTGGAGCCAACCAATTCGTTTGAAATACTTTTTCAAAATCATCATACGAAATAAAGGAAATTGGTCTAGTAAGCGGTACTCCAGCATTACAGGACACGCCGTCCAAACGAGGCAGTTGCTCAACAAGACGTTGTAATTCGCCTTCGTTTGTAAGGTCGGCAAGGATTTGCAAATGATTTCTTCCTTCGCCTTCTAACGCTTGAAACGTCTCATTCAAACGTTCTTCGTTTCGAGCGGTTATAACTACGTTAGCTCCCAATTTAGAACATTCGATCGCCGTAGCCCGCCCAATACCTGAACTCGCTCCTGTTACCAGAACTGTTTTTCCCTCGAGGTAGAATGGATTGTAATTTGACACAGTATTTTCACTCGACTTCAACAAGATCGGACAAATAGATATTTGAAGCGTCAAACGCGACCGTTCCCCACGACAGACCGACGCCGAAACCACAAGCGATAATCTTTGTCGTCGACGTCAACTTGTCTCGTAATTGCGAAACAATAGTCAACGGGATCGACGCGGAAGACGTATTCCCAAAATCGGGCATACTGTATGGACACCTTTCTTCGGACAACTTCAATTTTTTGCGGATCACTTCGTTCATCTTCAAATTGGCTTGGTGGAAAACAAAGTAATCATAATCGTTTAAATCTAAGGAATACTGATTCGCCAACTTCTTGATCGATTTCGGCGCCGTTGAAATTCCAAAAGAAAAGACGTCCATTCCTTTCATACGCGTTTGGAAACGATTGTATTTCTTTCCTATGATTTCTTCGAGTTCAAACCCTTCTGGCGTAATTTGGTTCCTACTCCCTCCATCGGGAATAATAATCGCGTCGTAACCGCTTCCGTCGGTGCCAAAATGAAAGACAAGGTCGCCCGTTCCTTCTTCGTTTGACAATTCGACAGCAGTTGCCGTTCCTGCGTAACCGAAAAGCGGATCGTCGCAGTCAAAATGCCTTTTGGCGTCTCCCGCAAGAAGCAACGCTTTACTAACGGAACCTTTGCCGAGAAGACCGGCGACTACGCTCAAGCCGTAAACCCACCCGGAACAACCAAGAGAAACGTCGAGTGCAAAACACTCGCGGCTTAAGCCGAGCTTGTCTTGAAGAATACAAGCGGTGGCGGGCAGGAAATAATCCGCCGTTTGCGCACGAATACGACCACGTCAATTTCCGACTTGTCCCAATTCAAATCGGCGATTAAACGTTCCGCCGCCGGTAGACAAAGATCGGACGTTGTGAGACGCGGATCGACGCGACGAGTTCGAACGCCAGTTGTTTTAACGAAATCTTCGGCTCCGTATTCGGTCGACGAAACGACGTTTCCGTCGTTATGAACAATCTTTTCAGGAACTCCGGCAGAAATTCCCGCGATATGAACGTTAGGAAAATCTAAAAAAGCCATTTTTTTCTCTATGAGAACGAATCGGTTTTACGCGTACGCGTAACCCTACCCAGGATTGCGCGTTCCATAGGAACGACGATGGGAGCACATTACAATTTCGCTTGAACCGCGTTGAAAACGTCTTCGATGGTCGTCGCGTTTTGAACGTCTTGTCCTTTAAGGGCGACATCGTATTCCTCGTCGATCAGCGCGATAACGCCCAACGCCAACAGTGAATTCCACTCGGGATGTTCCTTGAATTTCGTTTGTACGGTGAAACCTTCGGCATTTTCGTAAAGTTCCGCGAACTGCTCTACAAATTTATTGACATCCATATGCTACCTCTTCTCAAGTTAAAAACAGCTAACAAGTCTGTTCGTCTTAAGGCAAAAAGAAATCCCTGTGAACCTTACAACGAGGTGATTCAACGAAGGAATAGGGGGGAACATTGTTTAGTACAACGGCGCCCGCTGAAATTTTTGACCAAGCTCCAATAACAACTTGGGGACCGATTATCGCACCCGATCCAACAAAGACGCCCTCTTCCAACTTTACGCCGCCAGAAATTACGCAGTTCGGCGCCAGTTCGCAAAAATCACCAATTTGGACGTCGTGTCCTATGGAATACGAATAATTGATTAATGCAAATTTACCAACAGAAACGTCGACGCTTAACTTTCCGTGAACAAAAGCGCCACGTGCAACCGATATTCCTATTGGTCTTGAAGAACCAATAAGGTTCGACGTCAACGTCCACACTGCAGGAAATAAATTCCAATCGTCTTTAAATTTTAAAGCTATTTTCCGCCTAATACGAGGAATTCCAACCCCTAAGACGTATTCCAAATCCGAGTCTAATGTTGCGTTGCTAATAGTCCCAATCACCTGCGGATAAGTTTCAAAGCCTTTTAAGGCATTAACGTTGTCGTCTAGGAAACCTATACAATCGCATTTGTCAGACTCTGAGGCGATTTGGTTTTTAACTTGTAGAGCGTTATAGACCTCTCTACCAAATCCGCCTGCTCCGATAATTACAACCTTTTTCACGAAACTAGCCGTTTTGTTTATTTTAACTGTTTGAACCAAGGAATTCCGTACAAGTAGCGTTATCTCCTGAGGTTATTCCCTCACGACGAACAGTTTTCCAAATTGTCTTGGCGATAATTAAAAGGTCTTTACCAAAAGTTACGTTCTGAGCGTATTCAACGTCCAATTTAAACTTGTCTTCCCAAGAAAGCGCGTTCCTTCCAGACGCTTGCGCCAACCCCGTTAAACCTGGTCTAACCAAATGTCGCCGACGTTGCTCTTCAGTATATCGAGGCAAATACTTGACAAGCAAAGGTCTTGGTCCCACGACGCTCATATCGCCTTTGAGAATATTGAACGCTTCGGGAATTTCGTCTAAACTTGTCGAGCGCAAAAACTTGCCAAAGGGCGTCAACCTAATTTCGTCGGGCAATAATTCGCCTTTTTCGTCCCTTGCGTCGGTCATTGTTCGAAACTTGTACAACTCGAAAATCTTCTCGTTCAAACCTGGTCTCGCCTGTTTGAAAAAAACGGGCTTGCCAAGTTTAATTCGAACAAGGATAGCGAGAATAACGTACAACCAACTGAAAACGATCAGCGCCGCTAATGCGCAACAAACGTCGATTAGACGCTTAAAATAACGTTCGTATAAACCTTTACGCCTTTCCACAGAAGCCCTCAAGCTAACTTTTTGATCGTTTTGACGACACGCTCAAGCGTCTCTTCCGTCAAATTTGATCCGCTAGGCACGCAAATTCCGTTTTCAAAGAGCGTTTTAGCAAAGCCGGACGTTCTTGAACGGAATTTCTTGAAGACGGGCTGCAACGACATAGGTTTCCAAATCGGACGCGACTCGATATTTTCTTCTTTTAACGCTTTTTGGACGTCCTCTCGCGTGAACTTAGACTTTTTCGCATCGATCATAAAACACGTGAGCCAATGCGTCGAATAAAACCCTTCGGACTCGGTTGGGAACTCGACGCCGGGCAAGTCGGACAAGCGTTCTTTATAGAACTGGAAGTTCGCACGGCGCTTGCTGACGCGTTCGTCTAGCCATTGGAGCTGCCCGCGCCCTACCGCCGCGCACAGATTGCTCATACGATAGTTGTAGCCGAGTTCTTTGTGTTCGTAATGATTGTCGATCGTCGCTTCGCGCGATTGGGTCGACCAGAAGCGGATTTTTTTGGCGACGTTTTCGTCGTCGGTCATCAGCATCCCGCCGCCGCTTGTCGTTACGATTTTGTTTCCGTTGAAGGAAAAGATCGCTAGGTCGCCGAAGGCGCCCGCTTTTTTGCCTTTGTAACTTGCGCCTAGGGCTTCGGCGGCGTCTTCTAGGATCGGAATTTCGTATTTGGCGCAAACTTCCTTAATTGGGTTCCAGTCGCAACACTGTCCGTACAAATCGACGGGCGCGACGACTTTCGGGAGTCTGTTTTTTCGGGCTAGGTCGTCTAATTCGTCGGCTAAGAGATCGGGATCCATATTCCACGTCTCTTTGTTCGAATCGATAAAGACGGGATTGGCGCCTAGGTATCGGATCGGATTGACGGTGGCGGAGAAGGTGAGGTCTGAAACTAAAACTTCGTCGCCTTCTTTGACGCCTAGCGCTTTCAAGCCCAAATGAATCGCGGAAGTTCCAGAAGCGGTCGCGCAACCGAATTTTCTTTCGGAATATTGGGCGAGTTCTCGTTCGAACGCGTCGACTTGCGGACCAAGGGGCGCG
>JAZRWW010000002.1:0-3234 GCA_045599865.1 Thermoguttaceae bacterium | reverse complement strand
TTTTTTTTCGTTTTTGGGGTGGAAAAACTCAAAGGCGAGGAGTACAAATTCATCGAGGCGGCTAAACTTCTCGCTGAACGTCGACCTCTTTACGCCGCCGTCTTTTGGCGTCGAGTCGTCGTCGCGTTTGTCGCGATCGCCGCGTTTGAATATCGTGTTCCGGGCGATTCCTTCGTTTTGAAAATTTGCGTCGACGCGTTCGCGAAGGTCTTTAAAAAATCCTGTGAAAACGTACGTTCGACGCCTCGTCGATTCGCAGGAATCCCCCCGACGCATAAACGGCGAGAGACGAATTCATCGCGCCGTCGTAAAACGTTCTCCTTCTTGCGCGTTTGGACGGTATTCAAAGGTCGTCTCGCCCGAAATATCGCTTGGCGCCGTCCAGCGTTCGAGTCGCGCCTTCTGCGGATTATAAACGCGCAATTCATACGGCGTCTTTTTCGGCGCTTCGGCGACGATCGTCAAAACGCCCTTTTCTTCGTCCCAAATCTCTCGCTTTACCTCAAGAACGCCTTGAGTAATATGACGAGACGTGCTTAATAAAAACGGCTTGTTTCCGACGGGTCGAATCGCCCACACGGCGCAACTTGCCTTTGGAAGCGTCGTTTTAAGAACGTCGAACGGCTCGACAAAACGTTCGTTCCAGAAATCGAAAGCGACGTATTTCTCGATTTTGGCGCCCTTTTCGTCGACTAAGGACAAGCCAAGTCGTTCGGGCGTCAATTCAAAAGAAGCGTCTTCGTTTTCGTTCCAATTAAAAAAACCAACGACGTCGCGTCGAACGCCCGACGCGGAATCGGTCAGCAACCAAACGCGCGCAAGTTCCGATTCGAACAAATCGACGGGACGAACCGTTTTGCGCAAATGATTCGGGATCGTTTTACGAACGAGATCTATTCTTTCGGCGTCGTAATCGGGAACCCAATCGCCCAGCGCGTAAAGCTGTCCCGTCAAAGACGCCCACGAAGCGGAAACGCGCGCGCGTTCAAGCGGGATCGACGTTCGCGCGTACACGGGATCGGGATCGTTAAACCAGACGCGCCCGTTGTAAAAGTAACGATTCGTACCGCGAATCGGTCCGGCGCATACGCCGTTCCAGCTCGGATCGTTGTCGGGACCAATACGCATCGCGTCGATTAATCCGTAAGAAGAGGCGAGAACGCGCATATTCTGACTTGCGACGCTTCCTAATATGAAGGCGTCTCCCGCCGCTTCGCGCATCGTCTTCAAACCCGTTCGAAAATTCTCAATATTGGTCGTTTTCGGATCGTAAAAGAGTTGGAATCCCATATCGTCGGGCTCGTATTCGTCGTTTACGTATTTTATCTCGACGGCGGCGCCGGTCCAAAGCGCGTCGGTTTTTAAATAGTCGAATCCCCAATCTTTGACAATTCGTCGAACGTTTTCACGAAGAAAATCGCGCGCCTTAGGTTTCAACATATCAAGACAGGTTCCGCCCCAGAAAGTTTCGTAAGGCGCGCCTTGCTTCTGATCGATCGACGGATATTTGCGCGCGTTTTGCTCGCCGCGCGCCGGATAATCGATCGCGCTTCTGACGAATAGGTCTTGTTTGTCGGCAAAATACGGATCGTCGTAATTACCCGAAAAAGGCGCGATCCAAAGTCCGGCGCGCAAACCGCAAGACTTGATAAAATCGGCGGTCGGCTTCATTCCCGACGGATAAGGACCGTTGGGCGCGCTCTTGGAAAAATCTTTATTTTCGCCGTTTTTCGAGGCGCCGGCTTGCCATTGACTGTCGATTTGAACGTATTGAAACCCGAAATCGCCAAAATTGTCGACTAACGAGCGCGTCAACTCGCGAATCGATTTTTCGTCGCAAGCTCCCCCGTGTTTTTCGGCGTACCACGTGCAATAGCCGAGAATGCGGTCGGTTTTCGGCGTAATTCCGTAGTGTGAAGCGATCGCGTCGGCGTATCCTTCCAAGCCGTCGCGGCAGTCGTCGAACCAGCCGACGACGAAACGTTCTTCCAAAACGCGCCCTTCCGTTTGAAAACGACCGTAATCGAGTCGCGGAATATAAGTCGGCGCGCCGTCGGCCGTTTCGCCGGAACGAACGACGCCCCCGGCTTTCTCGCTCGTGATCCAGCCGCCGACAAGACCCGCGCGAGAATCGGGGTCGACGAGCGCCAGAAAAGCGTAGCTCCCGGCAAACGCGTCGACGTCTTTCAAGCCCGCCGTGCCGAAGGCTTTGACGCGCGGCAATTGCGACGCGTCGAAGCCGACCGCTTCCCAAATAAGCGGTTCTTCGTTCGTCAAGAGAACGTCGCCGGTTTGACGATAATCGATCGCTATGAAACCTTGCTCGCTATGCGCGCCGGAAAAGACAAAGACTTTGCCCGACTTCAGTTTGAGTTCCAACGCGCCGTTTACGACCTCGCGCGATTCGACGTCGACGACCGGCAAGCTTGTTCGTATGAAGGGAACGCCGTCCTTGGAAATCGTCGCAACGACTTCGGCGCTCGTCGTTTCCAAGGAAACGCTCAAATTGTCAAAATTCACAGTTTGCGCCGTCGCGACTAACGTAAAGGACGCGAATAACAAAGTCGGCGTCGCAAAACGCGCAACCAAACGTTTCATAGCGCGACAAATCTTTTTCATAAACGTTCCTTTCCCTTCCTATTTACTAAACCTTACTTCGCGTCTCTTGAGCGTCGTTGTCGTCGAACGATCGCCCTGAATGAATGGAAATCTTTTTTTCCACTCTTGTCGCGTATAAACAGTTCGCGACGACCTAAAGATCGTCTAACGCCGCAATAGGTCATTGTAGAAAAAAGAGTCGCTTTGTGAAGCCGTTGACAAACGACAAATAATCGCGATAATAAGAGGTTTGACGTTAGACGTCGTAAATTTTTGCCGCGGCGTCGCACCGAATGTTTTTTGTTCGTCGCGTCTTATTACGATGCGACGACCAACAACGACTTGACAGAGTTTTGCAACTATGAAAACAACTATTGAAAAACGGGGATTTACGTTAGTCGAACTCCTCGTCGTTATCGCAATCATCGGTATTTTGATCGGATTACTTCTTCCTGCGGTTCAAGCGGCTCGCGAGGCGGCGCGTCGTATGCAATGTACGAACAACTTGAAACAACTTGGTCTTGCCGTCCAGAATTTCGAAAGTTCCAACAAGCGTATTCCTAATTATTATCAAGACGAGCTTTGGATGAATTACGGGACGTCGTCGCGTCTTTCCAGAATTTCTCCGCAAGCGTC
>JAZRWW010000001.1:0-24687 GCA_045599865.1 Thermoguttaceae bacterium | reverse complement strand
GGCGTATGCGCCTTTTTGCTGATCGCGTTCCGCGCGTATGTCGAAACTTTTTTCGCGTCGGCGTCGATTTTTGTCTAAACGAAGACGGAATGCAGACGCTCGGCGTCGTAATGCTTATTGCGTTGGGCGCGGTTGCCGCCTCTGGAATCTGGGTTCTTGGACGAACGACGATTATGAGGTTGGGCGCGTTGATCGCGCTGATGACGTCGGCGTGATCGCGTCGAGCGATTTGCGCGCGGCGTCTTTGTTTGTTGGCTTGTTTGCGGAGGTTTAATCGATGAACGGCGGTTTTGTCGCGAGATTGTTCGTTGGCGTCGCGTTGGCTCTTGCCGCCGGCGTCGCTAATTTTTTGTGGCTGAAGGGGCAGGCGAAGACGGACGTCGACTCCGTTTCCGCGTCCTTTCAACCCGTTGAGTTCCTTTATTACAATGCCGACGCCAAAATCGGAGAGCCGATTCAATGCGGCGTGGTTAAGCTTGGCTTGCCGAAAGACGCGGAATCTCCGAGCATCGTTCACGACAATTTCTTTTCAGGCGCCGATCACGCCGCAGTCAACGGCAGAATTGCCACGCGCGCTCGAAAAGCCAACGAGCTCGTGTCGCGTTCCGACCTTTACGTTTCGGCTTCGCCTAATCTGCCCGCTCCGAAAAGTTGTCTTTTAGGTCCGTTTCGCGTTCGTAAAATCAACGGTTCGCGAATGACTATCGAAGTCGATTATCGCCAAGAAGCCGGAAGAGCGGACGCGGGATATTTCGACTCTAAAGTCGATCGTCTTTTACAGATCGCCGCTCGCGGCTCGAACGATCCTAATTTGTCGATTCTCTCAGTCGTTTCCTATCCTAACTCCGCAGTTTCGCAACGACAAGGGGCAAACGTCGGCAACGCTCAAAAAAAAATAGCGATTACCGTGCAAATTCCGGCAAACTTAGACTTGTCCGAAGTTATGGAAAGGCTGAAACAAGTCAACTCTGTAAGCCTTGCGCCTTATGCGGAATCGAAAGAAGACGACGATGGTATTTCCGGCGAAGTCAAAACCGGCGAAGTCAAAACCGGCGAAGCGACCAAAACGTCTGATTCGAAAAAGGATGCGGATTCGGAACAAGATTTTGTTTACGTCGGTTTCGTCGTGCCGACCGCCGCTTTGACTGAAGACGAGAAAAACGACTCTTTTTCCGCAACGTCCGTACAATAAACGATTTGAATGCGATGCAATGAGCAATGTTCTAAAAACAGAATCCAGCGACTCGCCGATTCTTGAAGACGCGACGCTTGCCGTTGCGAAGGTCGTCGACATATTAAACGCGAAACACGAATTTGTTTACATTAAGGACGAAACGTTCAAAATCGGGTCTGGCGTCGACTGCGACTTGAGACTAAACAGCCAAGCCGTTCCAACGTTAATCGGCGAATTTCGACAAATCGACGGATCGCAGTGGAACTTTATTCCTGCAAGAACGAACGTCGAAGCGACTTTGAACGGCGAACAGATCAAACCCGGAGGCGTTTACGTACTGAAAGACAAGGCGAGTTTGGAAGTTTCGGTTCTGTTTGAAATCGTCGTTACGTTTGTGAAAAGTTGCGAACGTACGGTTATGGAGAGAGTGTCCATATGCCAAAAGAAACTGAACAAGTTTGCCGGAGCCGTGCATAAGCGAGTGTTGGAGATTTTTGACGCGAATACGGAACTGGCGCGTATCGACGGAAAGGACGTCGACGACGAACGTCTAAGCGCCGTCGAAAGGCATATTGACGCCAGCGCGGAAAACGAAGGCTTGTTCGATCCAAAAAACGAGGATTTTTTTCTTTATTTAGCGGGAGTTTGCGTTCACGAAGGGTTAATGTCTCGCTTTGTCGAACGACGAGCGTCGGTAGACGATCAAACGATCGACGAGCGAAGTTACGTGCGAATGGCGACCGTTTCGCCTCGCTTGGAAAGAGATTTGAGAGTATGCGCGGACAAGATCGGCGCGCGTTTCAATCTCAACGAAATGAACGCGTCTTTGGACGATTTGACGGAAATTAATGATCGGTTTTGGAGCTTTTGGTTTTCTATAGCGCCTAAATTGAGCGACGAGTTTTGTCGTTATCTTGCCTTAAAGCAATTAAAAAAGACGCTCAAAGATTTGTTGTTCGGATACGGACCGCTGGAAGATTTGTTGCGGACGTCGACGGTTAGCGAAATAATGGTCGTTGATTCCCAAACGATCTTCATAGAGAAAAACGGACGATTGGAGAATTCTGGTCGCAGGTTTTTTTCCAATAAAACGACCACCGACGTCATTCGTAGAATCGTCGCTCGAGTTCACCGTTCCATTAACGCGTCGCAACCCCTTGTCGACGCTCGTCTTAACGACGGAAGTCGCGTCAACGCGATTATCGAGCCTATTGCCGTAAGCGGTCCCTGTTTGACGATTCGTCGTTTTCCAGAGAAGAGATTGACGATCGACGAGCTGGTTGAGAATCCTCGAATCCGTTCGTTGACCGTCGCGGCGGCCGAATTTTTAAAGGCGTCGATTTTGGCGCGAAAGAATATTTTGGTTTCAGGAGGAACCGGAACTGGAAAGACGACGTTGCTCAACTGTCTCTGCGATTATATTCCAGACGACGAGCGTATCGTTACGATCGAAGACGTCGCCGAACTGCAAATTAAGAAACGCCACGTCGTTCGTTTGGAATCGAAGCCCAAAAATAACGAAGGCGTCGGCGAATACACGATTCGCGACCTTGTGAAAAACGCGTTGCGAATGCGCCCGGATCGTATTGTCGTCGGAGAATGTCGCGGCGGAGAAGCGCTAGATATGTTGCAGGCGATGAACACCGGACACGACGGCTCCTTAACGACTATTCATGCCAATTCGCCAAAAGACGCAGTTTTGCGACTGGAAACCCTAGCGCAAATGACGCCCGACGTCAAGTTGCCGGTCGACGCGCTTGATCGACAGATCGTCGCCGCCGTCGATTTGATCGTCCAACTTAAACGATTAAGGGGAGGACGACGTTGCGTTACGGAAATTACCGAAGTTTCGGAAATAGACAAGGATACCGGCGAGGTCGTGTTGCGTCCGATTTTTGCAGGCGACGGCGGAAAAGATTCCGTGTTGACCCCGACTGGAAGTTTGCCGACGTATATCCAAGAACTTCTCGAAGCGGGTCATATTGACGCGGAACGTTTTTACGTGATTTGAGCGGAGGAGAACGATGGACGCGAAAGACGTATATCAAGTCTCGACGCGAAGATTTTTAGCGCCGATCCTGCCGTTGTTGGACGATCCCGACGTCTCCGATATTTTAATCAACGGTCCCGATACGATTTATTACGAGAAAAAAGGCAAATTACGTTTGTTCGATTCCAAGTTCCCGTCGGCGAAGCTGTTGGAAGCGGCGGCGATCAACGTCGCTGAATTTTCAGGACGAAGAATCGGCGGAACTTTGCGACATAGTGTCGACGGAAGACTGCCCGACGGGTCGCGCGTGCATATCGTCGTGCCGCCCGCCGCTCGAAACGGGATTTGCATATCGATTAGAAAGTTCAAAAAGTCGACGTTTAGCCTTGACAATATGGTAAGGTTGGGAACGCTGACTTCGGAAGTTTCCGAGTTTCTACAAATTGCCGTGAAGTTGCGTAAGAACGTCGTTGTTTCAGGAGGAACCGGCTCGGGAAAAACCAGCCTCTTGAACGCCTTGTCGGCGGCGATTCCCGACGACGAACGCATCGTCGTTATCGAGGATAGTTCGGAGTTGCAACTGAATCAGCCCCACACGGTGAGCCTTGAAGCTCAGCCGTACGTTTCGCCGTCCGATCCGGGCGTTACGATTCGCGATTTGTTCGTCGATTCGTTGCGAATGCGTCCTGATCGTATCGTCGTCGGCGAAGTTCGACGCGGGGAGGCGTTGGACTTGATACAGTCTATGCTTTCTGGGCACGAGGGTTCGCTCACGACCGTTCACGCAAATTCGCCGGAGGACGCCGCGAAGCGACTCGAAACGCTTTGTTTAATGGGCGACGTCGATATTCCGATGCGCGCTATTCGAGAGCAGGTCGCCAACGCCGTTCATTTGGTCGTTCAAACGGCTCGACTCGAAGACGGTTCGCGACGATTGCAGTACGTGTCCGAATGCGTTAAACTCGACGAAAAAGAACGGTACGAATTCCGACATATTTATCGTTTTTATCGCAAAGGGTTCGATTCCGCCGGTAGGATCGTCGGCTCTTTGAATCGCGTTGGAAACGTTCCGACATTCGCTTCCGAACCGTTTAAGAGAAATTGGGCAAATCAAGTTAGGGAAACGCGAGGCGTTTTTGTCGATTCGAACGAATTGGAGACGAGCGCTTCCAAAAGCGGTTATTAACAGTCGACGTCTATTGAACGTCGCGCGGACTTGTTGCAATGAACGTTTTTTCCATCTTAACGATATCGACGCTGACGGCTTGCGCGGTCGCGTTGTTGTTTGAGCCGTCGTTGCGTCTTTGGGATGCGACCGCGACGTTGTTAATCGTCGATTTGAAGCGTTCGTTGAAACGATTAAATTACGACGACGGTTTGATTAACGCGTATATGCGTCTTTGGGGTATGGTTCTGACCGGCGCGTTAATTCTTGGTTTTACGTTTGGTATTCCGATTTTAGCGGGAATTGTCGCGTTTGCTATTTTTGTCGCGCCTCGCGAGATACTGAAGAGAACGTTGAAAAAAAGAAAAAGGATTTTGAAGGCGCAACTTATAACGGCGGTCGGGTTTATCAGTAACGCCGTTCAAGCGGGATCGCCCGTCGAAGAGGCGGTCGTGTTAGCCGCAGAAGAAACGCCCGAGCCTTTGAAAAAAGAACTGGATAAGATCAGCACGAGACCTGATCGCAACTTTAGTTTTGAGGACGCGCTCAACGAATCGAAAAATCGTCTTCAACTCCAAGAATTTGCCGTTTTGGTCACGTCGTTGATCGTCAATATGAAGCGCGGCGGCGAATTAAAAGAAACGCTTAAAGAAATTCAAAACACGCTTGTTGAAAATCAACGTCTTGAGCGCAAATTAGAAGCGGATACGGCGTCGGGGCGTATGGTGATCAACGTGTTGTGTTTAGCGCCGATTTTATTCTTACTAGGCGGATACGGTTTGAATCCTGCGGGTATGTCGCTTATGTTCTCGACGTTGTTGGGGCAAGTCATACTGGCGTTTTCGGCGATTTTGGTTTATACGGGTTACTACTTAGGTCAAAAAGTAGTTGACGTCGAGTTTTAACGCGAGGTATCGCTAATGGACGACAACGCGGTTATGGTTGCCTGCATATCCTCCGTTTTGACAGGCGCGGTTGTTTTTTATTACGTCGTTTGCCTTTTTGGCGGAGTGGCGAGTTCGTCAAAAAAGATACGCGGCAATTCTAACGTTTTTCGCGACAAACAAGGAGAATTGTCGGTTTGCGATTTACGTAAAGAGAGTCGGTTTTTTTACTATGGAGAGTCTTTGATACGCGAGATTGCCGGAATGTTCGACGATTCGCCGCTTTGCGGCGTCGTTCGACATAGCTTGTACATACTTAACGACAAACGCTGTGAAGTTCCGTCGCTGTGGATTGGATTGCAAGTCGCGCAATCGATTACGTTCGGAATGTTGGCGCTTCCCATATGTTGTTTTTTCTTGAACCCGTTCCTCTCGTTAGCGTTGAGCGTCGTTCTAGGACTAGGCGTGTTCTTCATAACTGTTGAGTCGTTGAAAAGCGAAGCTAAAAAGGCAAAAGAACAGATTAAACGTAGATTGCCCTTTGTCGTCGATTTGATGGCGTTGACGTTAAAAGCGGGAGCGCAAATCGGGGAAAGTTTGCAGATTGCCGCCGAG
This sequence comes from Thermoguttaceae bacterium, assembly GCA_045599865.1. Lineage (GTDB taxonomy): Bacteria > Planctomycetota > Planctomycetia > Pirellulales > Thermoguttaceae > RUG369. The sequence goes on along the minus strand of JAZRWW010000001.1, from coordinate 18,859 downwards.
GAAAACAAGGATCATCCGATAGGACGTATTTTCGAATCGGCTCTGAACGACTGTGAACGCGGATCGCTAGAACGGGCGCTCGACTTGATGAGCGAGCGTATGCAAGACGCCGATTTTTTCGAAATTTCGTTTACCGTCGACAAGGCGATGTATTTTGGTACGGAACTTGCGTCGACGTTGATGGGATTGGCCAATCAAATGCGTCTAAAACGTAGGCAATGGGGCGAAAAATTGGCAAGCGAAGCCGAGGTCAATATGTTGTATCCCGGTTTTATCGTAATGATCGCCTGTATGCTGATCATTGTGTCTCCCTTCATCCTGATGTTCCTGTCGGAAAACAATTTTTTGTGATTAATAAATCGACGACCGAGGACTTCCTATGCAGAATTCTCAAAAACAAAGCTCAAAATTGAAACGCGCGTCGATCGTTGTTCTCAAATATCTGGGAACGGTTTTGCTTTTTGTCGCTTTTTCTCTTGTTTGGGCTCGTTTTGTCGACGATCTGGTTCCGTATCGCGCGGGAACGTCCCTTGGGTTTATTCTGTTTGTTCTGTGCGTTTGGACGGCGCATACCGATTTCTTCGCTAGAAAGATAAGCAACGTCGCCGTCTATTCGGCTTTTGTCGCAGTCGTCGCAGAGATTGTTTGGGCGAATGCGTCGGGGGAAGGCGCGAAGTTAATCGGTTGCGTCGGTCTTGCGTCCTCGGCGCTAGGAGCGGCGTTTTGTTTTCTTATTCCGTTTGTTCCGTACTTAGCCGGACAAGGCGGCGCGGGCGACGTCAAACTTGCCGCCGTCGTCGGTTGCGCGCTGGGAGCGAGCGAGGGGCTTTTAACGATTTCCGTCGCCTACGTCGTCGCGTTTATCTGGGCGCTTCTTGATATGGCGATTAGAAAAGCGGCGTTTTGTGCGAGGAGTTCTCGCGACAAGCAAGCCGGAACGTCGACGTGGAAACGTTCGATTCCAATGGCGCCGAGTTTTTTAATCGCCGTCGTCGCGACTACGACCGGTTTATGTCAACGCGCATTAAGCGCGCCTTTGATAGAATTTTAAGCGCGAGGCAAGAAACTTCGCGTCAAAATAAAACGGTGGAGATATGTCGACTTTTAAAAACGTCAAACGTCGTTTGAAGGACGCGTCTTCGCGTCGAGGCGTTGTCACGCTGGAATACGTTATGGTTCTTGCCGTCGTTTTTCCCGCGACTTACGCGATGTTGTTGTTGGCTGCGCGCGGATTGGCCGCGCTCTATTGTTTTGTGTCGATAGCGTTGGGCGGGCTCAATTTATAGCGTTTGGTCGGCGCGTAAGCGGATTTGGATTGAAAGAGAGACGGAGTATGGATTTTTCAGCGGCGACGTTTTTCAACGAAATTACGTTAAAAACGACGTTTTTTGTCGTCGTTGAAACGTTTCTAGGATTTGTTTTTATTTGTTCGCTTAAGTTTAAAACGTTCAAACAGGCGTCGCGGGGAGCGCGTCGATTTTGGCGTCGACAAAACGGCGCGGGTTATTCGCTTTCCTTTGTTATGATTTTGCCAATGTACGTTTTTCTAATCGCGTTTACGTTTGAAGCGACGTTTACGTTAATAGCCAAAATTGGAACCGTTCATATGTCTCTAATGGCGGCGCGCGCGGCGGTCGTGCATCTTGCCGTCGAGCGCCCGTATGACAGACCCGCTGATTTTATTCCCGATATTGCGCGTCAAAAAGCGCGTAAAGCCGCCGTTGTCGCCGCGACTTCGACCGTCGCGGGAGGCTTTGACCCCGCCGTCAAAAAAAACGCGCCGTCCAGCGACGCGAAAGAATATTTGCAGGCTTACCGCGATTACGTCGCTCTTTCGGGCATAGACGCTAACGTCTCAGAATCGTACGTTTTAAAGAGATACGCCTCGGCGGAAAAAAGAACGCGCGTCGAACTGACGTTAACCAATTCGAACGCAAGCGCTTCAAACGAACCTTGGACTCAAAATTTAACCGCGACGGTTACGTACGACATGCCCTTTCGACTACCTTTTGTCGGACGTTGCTTAGGCGGCAAAACGAAGGACGGCGCCGTTGTGCGGACGATTACGAGTCGAACGACCCTCGGGGTCGAATGTCCGCAAAACGATCAAGGTTTTTTAGGCGCGGCGCTTCCTTGGAAAAAAGACTGAAGACGTTTTAACGTTCGTCGACGAACTTGTCGTTTAGCGCGAGAGTCGAGTTCGTTTGATTTGAACGGTAAGGAACGACGGCGTATTGATTGCTCGATGGAAAAAGGTTGCGTAATGTTCTTTGCTCGTTTCGCTTCGTTGATCGTAAAGCTCGGTCGTAAGTTTCATCGTTCCGAAGAGGGCGGCGCAATGTTTTCGTTTTCCGTCGCGACGCTTGGACTGGTCGTCGCCGTCGGATTTACGATGAACATAGCGTCGGAAGCGATAGAGCGCGAAAGAATGCAACACGCCGCCGACGCGCTCGCCTACTCTTCCGCGACTTGGTGCGCTCGAGGTATGAACGCGACGGCCGCTTTGAATCACGCGATCGCTGAAAAAATTGCAGTTTCCGCCTTAATCGAGGCGACCGTCGGTTCCGAAACGGAGTTTGACGCTTGTCGTGAAGATCGCGAGATGACGCAACGATTGGAATATTTGCTTGAAATCGCAAATTATCTGGGCTGTTCGGAAGATCGCGACGACATTGAACGAATCTTGAAGAACGATTCGAGGTATGGAAAAAATCGTCGACGTCTAGGCGGAGCGTTTTACGACGCGCAGTTGACGTTAAAATATAACGCCGTCGCGTGTTTGACCGACAAGTGCGTCGGACAAATTCTAATCAATTTGTCGAAACTACCTTATTTACAACTGCTTTACGTACCGGGAGAGGGAATTCGCATCGCAACCGACGTTCCTTTTAAAGGAGGTTCCGAATTTGAGGAAATCCTCGAATCAATAAATCGGATTACCGCGCAGATTCAAAGCGCGAGAGAGAAAGTCGAAGCCTTGATCGATAAGGTTGAAAACGTCAAGAGCGAGGTTGAAAAGACGATCGACTCCGTCGAAAAATTAGCCGATCGTTTTGAGGAGCTGGCGGATTCGTTAAACGGTTTGGATGAGGAACTTGCCGCCGAGCTACGTTCCTTGGGTAAGATTATTGTCGAAGAGTTGCGCGAAGGTTTGAAGAACGTCGTTTCGTTGCAACTTAAATTACGGAATAACTTCAACGCGTCGCTCGGCGCCGAAGGCTTTAAGTTGAGCGCGGACGCGTCGGTGGAGTTTCAAATTTTCGTTCAGATCGACAAGGCGTTCGAAAGCGCGCTCGCAAAGATACTTTCGCGTGCGTCGCAACTTAAGTTGCCTAAAAACGTACTCTCGGTTAAAAAGGAAATTTTGGCGGTCGTCTCGACTTTGAGCGGTATGCAAAACCGTCTTCGCGCTGCGGTTTCCGCCGCTAAGGATTGTTACAATGAAGCGTTAAAACTTGCTGATTTGCCAATTCAGTTGAAAGATTTGTACGCGCGCCTAAGCGCCTTGGATTGGAATTCGTTTTTGAGCGCGATCGCCGCGTATCTTCTGCAAAATCTTACGTTCAAAAGCAATATAACGGTGGAATTAGACGCGCTTTCGCAATTGGAAATTGAATTGGCGGGAAGCGGCAAGTTTTATCCGATGCACGAAAAACGTTACGAATTAAGAAAAGACGCGGAAACTCTTCAGCGACGATTTGCCGCCGTCGTCGGCGCCGATGCGGACAACTCGCTCTTTCAAGCGATGAGCGAATCGGCGGAGAAGATTGCGGACGCCTATGGTTTGGAGGAATGGTCCGTTTCGCCCAACGACACGCTGATTCCGAAGGAAATGCGAGACGCGGTTTCGCCTACGACTAATCGAAAAGACTTTCCGCTGTTGCCCGTGTTGCCGGAATCGGACGTTAAAGAACGTAACGTTCAGTACCTAGAGGCTTGCAACGGTTCCGCGTGGACTAATTCGACTAACGATCCTGTTTACGCCTTGCCCGATATTCCTTGGCAAGGAAGCGACGCAAGTTCGGATTTGGCGAATATGCTGTCCTTTCATAATCGGGTCGGTCGATTCGTTAATGTTGAACAACGTTTCATTCCGATTCTGATTGTTCCGATGCAAGCGTATTACCTGTGGCGTTCCGTAACCGCTTTTAGAGCCAGAGAACGGAGAAAGTATCGAAATTATTACAACACGGCGACGAAATGTTTGAAGTATTTGAACGTGTTGGCAGGAGACGACTCGAGTTGGATTCCTCAAAAATATGGACATCCGAATAATCCGAGCGTTTGGAGTTATCCTGTCGGAGCGTTCGATTACGAAGCGGAAAGCAAAACGCAATTAACGCGCGCCGCCTATCCAATTCTTGACGAATTACGCGCGGGAATGCGCGCCGAATATCAGAAAAAGTTTCGGATTGCCAACTTATCGACGTATATTACCGCGTGGTCTTATCGTTGTTTGTTAAGCGAGTCGTATTATGCGCGAACAGGACAAGCGCGACCTTCAGGCGACGCCTATCGAGGAGCCGCGTGCGCAAATTACGTCTACAAAAAGGCGAACGATCCAAACGCGTCGACTCCCTGCGCGTTGTACGTTATTGCTGGAACCGACCCCGCCAATAAGGGAAACGAGGCAATGTGGAGAGACCCGGCAACGTTGGACGAGATGTTTTCTATTTCCGCCTCGGTTCGATCAAAACCTCGTAAATCTATCGTCGGATCGATTTTATTTAAGAGGTTGGGCGAGAAACAGGGCGTCGTCGCAAGCGCGCAGGCTATGTTTTATCCCGCGAACGGGAGAAACGAGGATTCTTCGGGAAGATTGACCGGTTTGCGCGCAGACGCGCAACCGCCGACGGCATGGGACGTCCTTCAGTGGAAAAATCAAACGCCCGGCAACGCGCCGACGTTTGAGTCGAAGGAATGGGGAACGCCGCCGTCGTCGAGCGCAAAAGCATGGAGTTTCAGCGAAGCGATAAAGAGAACGACCGTTACGTCGGAAGGCGCGAAAGTTGAGTTGTCCTGGAAAGCTATGCTTGTTCCTATGAGCAAAAGTCGATCGGAAGAAACGACTAAAAATGGAACGGCAAGCGACGCGATTAAAAACTCCGCGTCCGTAAATGCCAAAAACTCGAACGTTTTGCAACATTGACGACAAAAGGACGCCGATGCGCTGAGAACGCGTCTGAAAAACTGTCTCGCGTTAAACGTTTCGAACGGTCGTTGAAGTCGTTTATATTGGGGTAATTCCCCTAAATTCGTTTAGTTGCGGAGTTTTCATTATAACGACTACTCTTTTGTTTATTGCTTGCAAACTACTAAGAAAGAACGAAGAAAGAACGAAACGTGAAAAGAACGAATTGGCTTGAGAAATCGTGTCGACGCGGCGTCGCCCCTTTGGAATTTGTGATGATTCTGCCGCTGTTCGTACTTTTTTTGACGCTTATGTTCTACGTTGCCGACGCCGCCGTCGTTCAACTTAATTTGGCGAACCGGCTTCGAAACGACGTGTGGAACGTTCGAAACGTTCCAGCGTCAGAAAACTGTCAAAATCAAGTTGCGCCGCTTGATTTCTTTCAAGGAACTCAGGGATCGCTTGAGGCTCGAAGCGAAGAGGATATAAAAAACGGTAATTTTTTCGACTTCTGGAAACACAAAGCGTCGTCAAATCATCAACTTTTTAACGGATCTTGGGCGACTAATTCAAACGACGCAAAGTATCCTAACGAGTCCGGCTTGTACGAACGCTTGCGAAACGATGTAATCCTAAGCGATTGCGTCGATTCCGATTCGTTGGCAAAACTGCCGCTCTCTTTTTGTTCCAAAGATTTAAGCGCTACGCCGAGGCGTCCGTAGCGTCCGAATTCAAGACGGTTCAACTGGGCGTTAGCCTATGAAGAACGAAACGGCGTTTGTTTGACTTTGCTTAGAACTAATTTTTGCGCGCCATTTACCAATATGTTTAGGTCTTTGTGTTTTTCACATTAGGTTCTCGGCGATCTAATCGCGTCGTTTTCGAAATTGCTGATCGATAAGAATTCAAAATTACCGACTCAACTCTTGGAGGGATTTCTGTCGCTTTTGTTGATTTTTTCGTTGGGGTGTTGAAATATATAAAATAAAAAGATTGCAAAGTTTTAAAACAAGTGAAAATGGCGTTGTTTCGTGAAAAATGAAAAAAATTAGAAAAGAGATAAAAAAAAACTTGCAAAAGGCGCGTCGACGCCGCATAATGGAAGAGCGCGGCTTTGAGTCGAGCTTACGTTTGATTTTTTGCCAATTTATTGGTTGCAGATTATATTTGAGAAAGTAAAGGAGTCATATGTCGACGCGATCCTTTTTACTATCTTTGACGGCGGCGCTTGCAGTAGCGTTTTCTTGCGCCGTTCTATCGGCGGGCGAGTATAAAGGCCCCATTAAATTATTGCCGACGAAAGACGGCGCGACGCTCTATTCGCTCAATATGGACGCGAAAGAAATCGCCGTCGTTTCTCTTGCCGACGCGAAAGTCGATCGAACGATCTCGTTGCCGGGAACGCCGAACGACATGTGCCTTAGCGGCGACGAAAAAACGATGTACGTCGGTTACGGCGATTATCAAGGCAAGATTTGCGCGATCGATCTTGCGACGGGCGAAATTAAAGGCGAAGGCGTCGTCGGACACACGCCTTGCGGACTTTGTCTCACGCCCGACGAATCCGCGCTCTTTATCTGCTTGCGCTTTGAAGCGAAGTTGGCGAAAGTCTCCTTGCCCGACTTCAAAGTCGAACAGACGTATCCCGCGCTTCACGAACCTTGCGACGCGGTGATCACGCACGACGGAAAAACTTATTACGTCGCGAATTTCCTTCCGCTTGACCGTTCCGACGGGGCGAACGTCGCCGCCGAGATTACCTGTCTTGACACGGCGACCGGCAAAACGAAGAATATTCGTCTCCCGAACGGAAGCTCGAGTATGCACCATATCACGTTGTCGCCCGACGGAAAATACGTCTACACGACCGCGATTTTGGCGCGCTACCAACTCCCGACGACGCAAGTCGAGCGCGGTTGGATGAATACGAACGGGTTCAGCGTGATCGACGCCGACAAACGCGAATTTGTCAATACCGTGTTGCTTGACGACGTGGACTCCGGCGCCGCGAATCCTTGGCCGATCGTCGTTACGCCCGATAATAAGACGATCGTCGTCGGTATTGCCGGAACGCACGAAATTTGCCTTGTCGACAAAGACAAGACTCACGAAAAACTCGAGTCGCTCCCGAAAGACGCCGAAGACGCAAAAGAGAAGGGCTTGGCGAACGTTACGACCGCCGACCAAGTCCCGCAGTTGCTCGCGTTCCTTGTCGGACTCAAAAAGCGCGTCAAGTTGTCGAGCAGAACGATGAAAGTCAAGGGACCTCGTTGCCTTGCCGTCGTCGATACGAAAATTTACGTCGGAATGTATTTTTCCGACAATATTATGGTCGTCGATCTCAAGGCGCGCACGCCAAAAGCTAAGGAATTTGTCAAACTAGGTCCCGAGCCCGAAATGGACGCCGCAAGACGAGGAGAGTTGGCTTGGCACGACGCCACGCTTTGCTTCCAGAATTGGCAAAGTTGCGCTAGTTGCCATCCGGACGCTCGTTCCGACGCCTTGAATTGGGACTTGCTTAACGACGGCATGGGCAACCCGAAAAACGCCAAAGGCATGCTCTTTGCGTTGGATCTTCCGCCCGCGATGTGGCACGGAGTTCGCGTCAACGCCGAAAAAGCGATTCGCACGGGCTTTCAATATATTATGTTCGCCAACGTGCCCGACGAGACTTGCGTCGATATCGAAGAATACTTTAAATCCCTCAAGCCGCTTCCGAGTCCTTACTTGGTCGACGGGCAGTTAAGCGAAAAAGCCTTGCGCGGCAAAGCCGTCTTCGAAAACGAAAAGTACGCTTGCACGCAGTGCCATACGGGCGAATATTTCACCGACCAGCAACTGCACGACGTCGGTTCGCGCGCCGATTACGATCACCGCGACGACTTCGACACCCCGACTTTGCGTGAAATTTGGCGAACGCCCCCGTATATGCACGACGGACGTTACGTTAATTTGAAAGACGTCTTTATGGACGGAGCGCACGGCGACGTGTTGGGCAAAGTCGACGAAATGACCGAAGAAGAAGCCGGCGATTTGGTCGAATATTTGCTCTCTTTATAACGCTGATCGTTTAATCGGAAAAAAGAGTTTTGACCCTCGAAGAATTTGTTCTTTGAGGGTTGTTTTGTAAATATGCAATAATACGTAAGGAAATACGGTCATATGACTAGATTAACGCCCCTGTTGCTTTTAACGTTGCTTTGGGTTCCTATTTTTGCGCGGGCGGAAACGACGACGATTTCTTCGCCATCCGACGCCGTGAAACTTAACGTCGACGTCGACGGCGTCGTCGGTTATTCCCTTGAATATAACGGAGCGAAGGTTCTCGAAACGTCGAGACTAGGATTGATTTTTCGAGACGCTCGACCTTTTGACTCGCTCAAATTAATCGACAAAACGATCCGTCAAATCGACAAAACGTGGGATCAGCCCTTGGGCAAACGATCAAAATACGTCGACCGTTGCGTCGAAGCGACGTTTATGTTTCAGGAAGAAAACGAGTCCGCTAGAAAAATAGGCGTCAAGTTTCGCGTTTACGACGAGGGACTGGCGTTTCGGTACGTCCTGCCCGAAGATTCGGGTTTGACGGACGAATCGGGCGAGTTTTGCGTCGAATCCGAGTCGACGGAATTCGCTTTTAGCAAAGATTACGACGCGTGGGCTAGTTTTTATCGAACGTACAATACTTCGCAAGAAGAAATTTTCCAACATAAAAAACTATCGGACGTCAAGCCCGATTCCTTTGTCGGCATACCTCTAATTTTATGCGCCGATTCCTTTGCCGTCGCCCTAACGGAAGCCGATTTGCTCGATTGGTCCGGCGCTCAATTTGCGACGGCTCAAGATAATCCGACGACCGTCGCCGTTCGTTTGACGCCCAGAAAAGACGGTCGAGGCGCCGTAGTTCGTAAAACGCCCGCCGCGTCTCCTTGGCGCGTCGTGATCCTAGGGAAAAATCCGATCGATTTGATCAACAATTCGACGATCGTTCAAAATCTTGCGACGCCTTGTTTACTCGAAGACGTCTCGTGGATCGAACCGGGAAACGCCTCTTGGGACTGGTGGGCGCCAAAGTCGACGCGCGTAATGTCAAACGAGGCGTTTTATAAATTTATTGATTTTTCCGCCTCGATGGGGTGGAAATATACGTTAATCGACGCAGGGTGGTCGCGACGTACAAATTACGGATACGACGTCAACGACGCGACCGTCTTCGCCGATAACGTGGATATTCCTAAATGCGTCGAATACGCGAAAGAGAAGGGCGTCAAGCTCTTGGTGTGGTTCCATTGGACCGACTTGGATAAAGCCGGAGTTCGCGAAACGCTCAAACGCGTCGCAGAATGGGGCGTCGCGGGCGTCAAAATCGACTTTATGGATTCGCACGCGCAAGAGATGGTCGAGTGGACGACCGAAACTTGCAAAATTGCCGCCGAATATAAGTTGCTTGTCGATTATCACGGAATGTATAAGCCGACCGGGATGGAACGAACCTATCCGAATCAGATCACGCGCGAGGGCGTAAGAGGCAACGAATACAACCGCTGGTCGAAACAAACCGCGACGCATACCGTTACTTTGCCCTTTACGCGTTGTATGTTAGGTCCTGCCGACTATACGCCCGGAGGATTTCGAAACGAACATTCCGACTCGTTCAAATCGCTCGATAAATTTGAGGATAAAACGGAAACTTGTCGCGTGGTCGGCACGCGCGCGAGAGAGTTGGCGCTTTGTATGATTTACGATTCGCCCTTGCGTTGTTTATGCGATTTGCCGCAATTCTACGTCGACCAGCCCGGCGTCGAGTATTTGCGCGACTTGCCCTCCGTTTGGGACGAAACGACGGCGCTTGACGGGAAAATCGGCGAGTTTATTACGTTGGCGCGACGCTCCGGCGATCGTTGGTTCGTTTCGGGAATTACGAACGAAGAAGCGCGAAACGTCGGCGTTTGCTTTGATTTTCTCGATGAAAACGTCGAGTACGACGCGACGATTTACGCCGACGCCCCGGAATCCGAGACGGACGCTTGCGCCGTTAAAATCGAACAAAAAACGTTGCAAAAGGGCGACGTCGAGACGTTTGAACTCGTACGCGACGGAGGATTTAATCTCGTGTTGACCCCAAAAGCGCGTCGATAGTTTTTTCGGCTTTTTTAACGAGACCGCTCAAGAATCAACGCGTTCTTGAGCGGTTTTTTTGCGATTTGCCGCAGACGTTCTAACTTGCGCGAGGCAACGAATCCCAGTCGGTCGTATAGCAGGGAGAAACGAAATTCGCGTTCGGACGCCATTCTCGTTCGACCCCCTCGGCGCCAAAAAAGACGGCGCCTTTGCCGAAACGCGCGTTGAGTTGATCGAGACCCGCGCAGAGTCGTTTGTCGCGCTCGCGAATCTCTTGGGGACGCGTCGGATCGGGCTCGAATAAATAACGTCGTTCGTTTGCCGTTTCTTCCTTGCAAGTCTCGAACGCGACGACTCCGGCTTTTTTGTACGCGTAGCCGGGTTTGTAGAGTTGGCGAAGGAGGCGAAGCGCCGTCGTAAGAATTTCCGGCGTGGAATTGGTCGGCTTAGAAAAATTGGACGATGCGCAAGAGTAATATTGAGGCGCGTTTTCATTGTGCCGATTCGTCGTTATGTAGACGCTCAAACCGACTGCGACTAATCGACGCGCGCGCAGTTTAGCAGCCGCTTCGCTTGCGAACGTCGCAGCCGGTTTTTCTAATTCGTCGAGCGTCTCGAGCGTTTCGCCGAAAGAGCGCGATATTTGAAGGGAACGTTGGGGTTCCGGGCGGGACGCGACGTCGTAGGTCTGTTCGCCGCGCAACTCGCGCACAAGACGTTCTTGAACGATGGAAAAAGACCGACGCATAAAGACGGGATCAAGTTTGGCGAGGTCGAAGGCCGTTTTTAGACCCGATTTCTGAAACGTCGCCGTCAATTTGCGTCCGACGCCCCAAACTTTGTCGATCGAAAGACGTTTCAAACCGGAAACGCGTTCTTCGCGATTGAAAAGAAGCGCGTATTTGCGCCCCGAGACCTGCGACTCGTCTTTGGCAAGTCGACTCGCCGCTTTGGCAAGCGTTCGCGTGGGTCCGAGCCCGAGCGACACGGGCACGCCCGTCCAGCGTTTGACGGTTTCGACGATTTCAGCGGCGAGTTCTTCCAATTCGCGACGCGTTTTTAACGGAACGTCGCCAAGCGCGAGGTTGGAACGCGTTTCTTCTGCAAAACCGCGATATTTCCCGTCGGCGTCGCAAAATCGACTTGACAAATCAAGAAACGCTTCGTCGATGGAGTACGCGTCGATTAAAGGCGACCATTGCGCGAGCGTTTGGAGGACGCGACGACTCAAGTCGCCGTAAAGAGAATAATTGGCGGAACGGACGACAACCCCGCGCGATTCGGCAAATTTTTTCAATTTAAAATAAGGCTCGCCCATTGGTATCTGCAACGCCTTGGCTTCCGACGAACGAGCGACGACGCAACCGTCGTTGTTCGATAAGACGACGACTGGACGACCTTCCCAGTCTGGTCGGAACACGCGCTCGCACGAAGCGAAAAAACTGTCGCAATCGACGAGTCCGATTATTCTAGTCGACATTTTTAACGCCAATACGTTTAGGAAAATTTCTCGAATTTTCTTTGGCTTTTTCTTGATTTATTTGCCGTCGATCAGTACAATCAGGATCGACTTGTTCTATTGTAATATAGAACAAACGAGACGTCAAGACTGTTTTCGGTCTAGTCGTAAAACGTCCAAACTAACAATGTTTTTGTTGCCGTTGGTTGAGGAAACATATATGAAAAATTTAACGATTTTGACGGCGTTCGTGCTGGGAATGGCAACGTCGAGTTTTGCGCAAGAAACTCCAATTTCACAGCGTCAAGCGCGCCCGACGACCGATTCCGTTACGAAAGGCGTAATTTATCAAATCAATACTCGCGCTTTCACAAAAGAGGGAACGTTAAACGCCGCCGCTAAAAAACTACCCAAATTGGCGGAGCTTGGCGTTACGATCGTTTATCTTTGCCCGGTTTTTGTCGCCGACGACGATGAGAGACAAGAATTCTGGTCGCCGAGGCAAAAAGCTTCAGGAATGAACAATCCCCGTAATCCGTACCGAATGAAGGATTTTTATCACGTCGACCCTGAATATGGAACGGACGACGATCTTAAAGCGTTTGTTGCCGACGCGCACGCTTTGGGACTGAAAGTGATGCTCGATATGGTTTATTTGCATTGCGGACCAACTGCCGTTTTTATTGAAACGCATCCTGATTTTGTCAAACGCGACGCTCAAGGAAAAATTGAAAACGCGGGCTGGTCTTTTCCCGGTATTAATTTCGATTCGCCGGAATTACGCGAATATCTTTGGAAAAATATGGAATATTGGGTTTCCGATTTTGACGTCGACGGATTTAGGCTTGACGTTGCCGACGGTATTCCCCTTGATTTCTGGAAAGAAGCGCGACGACGACTTGACGCTATTCGACCGGGCTTGATCCTTCTTGCTGAAGGAACTCGGAATCAAGACCAATTGGAAACAATGGACTTGAATTATGGATTTGCTTTTTTTGGCGCTTTAGATTCCGTGTTAACAAAGAACGCCCCGGCGTCGGAACTTCGCAAGAATTGGGAATCTGTCGTAGCGAAGAACCCCGATGGCGCAAGGTTCGCCCGTTATACGGACAATCACGATATTGCAAACGACGATTACGCAAATCGACGAGAAAAACGTTGGGGAAACGATTGCGCTCAAACTGCTTTGACGCTTTGTTTAACTATGGACGGAACCCCAATGTTGTATAATGGGCAGGAAATAGCCGACGACTCGCGCCATTCTATTTTTGGACGAGCGCCTATCGATTGGTCGAAAGAAAAAGTGGAGATTGGACAAAAAAGATTCCAGTTTTTACAAAAATGTATAGAATTGCGTCAAACGCACAGCGCGTTGGTCTCAAACAAGCTCAAGTGGCTTGACGTCGACAAAGAGGAAAACGTAGTTGCCTTCTTACGGACAAGCGACGATGAAAAAATTGTTTGTGTTTTCAATTTGAAGAACGAAGCAGTACGGGGAATTGTAAATTTGAACCAAGAAGAAGTGAAAGAAATTGAACCCCTTATTGCAAACGGCGTTTTAAGCCTTTCTTCTCCTTCCTGTATAGAATTTGAATTGCCGTCGTTTGGTTTTGAAGTCGCCAAGACAAGGTGACTTTCGTTGTTGACATAAATTAATAACGCCGCTATAACTGTGTTGTTGAATTATAGCGGCAATTTAAACAGAACAATATTTTAAACGGTTCGAAAATGTATGTAACGTATGAAGACAATATGATGTAATAGACTTCTTAACTATATGAATTACAACGAGTAAAGATTCTAAAAACACGCGGTAAAATCTTCAAATTCTGATCTTGAACGATAATACATAAAGCATTTAGATTCTTATTGTTAAGAACTAAACCTGCGACCCTATCTTTTCCAAGCGACGATTCTATTATATCCCTTGGTTGTCTTGTTGCAAGGGTTAATTTTCTTCTTTTTTAAATTTTCTATTACGTTTCTATCGATCGTCGCTCTCTTGGAATAATCTGCAACCCGACGGACGACTTGCTTTGTTCGCGTTGTCGTATGGCTTATGTGGAAACTCGGGACGGGAAAAAAAATAAAAGTTATGTCGTTCGATTTTATCGCAAGGGAAAATTACGGAAGGTCTTTCTCGACGCCTCCTTTTCGCGACGAGACGCCGAATTTATACGGCTCGCCGTCGAAGCTCGCGCCGAAGCTGAAAAAACCGGGGAAACGCTCGATCCGATCCCCGCCGCCGTCTTGCGCGCCGCGCCCGATCGCGTCGCTCGGAGAATTCGCGCCTGTTTCGGCGAACTCAACGACGTCGACAAGCCCGTCGCGCGGCTCTTCGACGCCTTTCTACTGCGGAAGAAAGGACTCGTTAAGGACTCCTCGCTCCTGCACGCTAGCGTCGCGTTCAAACGGTTTCGCGTCTTCTTTCCTGAAAACGCCCGATTCGACGATCTCGACGCTAACGCCCTTGTTGAGTTTTATAAGGCGCTCCGCGCTAAATATGCGCCCGCTACCGTCGCTAAAACCGTCGGCGAGCTGCGCTCCTTCGGGAAATGGTCCGTTGAGGAAGGTTTTGTCGACGTCAACCCCTTTTTGCAACTCCCAAAGAATTACGTCGTCGACCGTTCGCGCGATTTTTATATTTCGCGCGAGCTGATCAACCCGATTCTTGACGCTTGCCCAAATCAGTGTTGGCGCGTTTTGTTCGCCCTGTGGCGACTCGCCGGGCTCCGACGTCAGGAACCCCTCGCGCTTACGCCCGATTCCGTCGATTTGAAGGCTCGAAGGTTGACCGTCTTCGCTTCAAAGACGGAACGCTATAACGGCGGGTTGCGCGTCGTTCCTATCGAGCCCGACCTTGCGCGGGAGTTGGAACTCCTTTTGAAGGAACTGCCAAAGGACGCCAAGTTTCTCATTTATGAGGATCGGCGGCGCTCCTATAACGCCGGTTTCCTCAAGATTTTGAAGAAAGCGGGACTCGATCCGTGGCCTAAACTCATTCAAAACTTGCGCGTTTCGCGCGAGAACGAATGGGTCGACCAAGGTTACCCCGCCCACGTTGTCGCGGAGTGGATGGGACATACCGTTCGCACCCAAGAAACCTACTATTTGCGCGTTTCAAAGGAAACTTTTCAACGCGCCGCCGGGTTGGAATAGCTCCAGTTTTGGACGTTCCTTTTCGTCCGTTTTAACCGCGCCCTTTTCGTGGTCTATTTCGGGGCTTTTTACCCCCAAACTTTAAAGAATCGCGATATTTTTTCGTCAGTTTTAACTTGCGCGTCCGTCGGGTCGGATTATTCCAAGAGAGCAAGAAACGCGCGATTCTTTTTAGTCGAAGGGAAAAGAGTTCTGGAAAAGAAAGAAGGGAAGGGCGCTTTTGTTTAGAAAGGTCGTTTAAAATGAAAACGTAAAATAAAAAAAAGAAGAATATATAATCGGCGTTTCATAAAAAGAACGCCGCTTTTGCCGGGCTCCCCCTGCTTGCGAGGGGGAACCCTTGCAAAAGCGGCGACGCGTCGCTTGCTTCCGCTCGCGTCGCGCGGGGCTCGTTTGTGCCTTTTCGCCCCGTTGTCAGAGGGCGCCGTCGTTCCCCCTTCGCCGCTTGCGCGGCGTTTATTACGTCTTTTTCTTTTTCTTCCCCTTTTCTTTTCTCTACGTTTAGCGTACAATATGCCTGTCGTCGCGCGCCGCGCGTTCTGTTTCTAACCCCGGTTTTTCATCAGACTCCGCTATGAAAAATATCGTCAAGCTAATGTACGACGCCATCCGTCCAAAAGGAACGCGTCGCCCGATCTATATTTCTTCCCGCTCCGAAGACCGCGAACTTACCCGCGCCGACCGAACCGCGCTCGTTTCGGCCGCTCGCGATTTGCTCCGAAACGCGCCCGTCGCGTCCGCCGCCCTTCGGCGCCATTTGCAATACGTCGCAAATTACCGTTTTCGCGCCTCCACTTCCGACCGCGATTTTAACGACGCCCTTGAACGACGCGTCGCCCTGTGGACTCGCCGCGAGAATTGCGACGCGGCCGGTCGTTCCGGTTTCGGCGAGCTTATGCGGGTCGTCGAGGCCTGCCGCGTTCTCGACGGCGACGTCGGGCTTGTCAAGCGCGCCGATTGCAAGTTGCAGGTCGTCGAGGGGGATAGGATACGCAACCCGCGCGACGTCGGCGAATCGTCCGACGAATGGATTCACGGAATCAAGGTCGATCTTGACGGACGCGCCGTCGCTTATTCTATTTGGTCGCGCGGCTCCGGCGGCGTCTTGATTCCCGAAAAAGAAATTGACGCCGCCGATTTTTGCCTAATCGCGTATCGCGTTCGTCGCGATCAGGCGCGGGGCGTTTCGCCCTTCGCCCCCGTCGTCGGCGCGATTTCGCAACTGAACGACTGCTACGAATACGCGCTCGCCAAGATGAAATTGGAACAGCAAGTCGGGCTCGTTTCTAAGACGTCGACGGGTCGTCTTGCCGGATTCAACGATAGAGGCGACGACGGCGCCGCGAACGAAGAGGCGGAAAAGCGCGCCAAGGCGTTCTTCGGCGACGACACGCTTTACCTTGCGCTTGGAACGGAAGATTCGGTCGAGTTTGTCAGTTCGAACACGCCGTCGCAAAATTTTCAGACGTTCACTCAAGCGATCACGCGTCAAATTTATATGGCGCTCGACTTGCCCTATTCTTTTTACGACGGGTCGCAACTGACGTTCGCCGGGAATAAGGGCGAATACGAACAGTATCTCGACGCGGTTTCGATTAAGCAAGAGCCCGTCCTTGAAACGCTCGATTCAATGTTTTTCGACTGGCTTTTGCCGAACTGGCTTTCGGATCCAGACGACCCGATTCATTCTTTTTGGCGCGCGGGCTTGACTTCCGACGATTTGCGCGGTCGAGTCGGCTGGCGCGGCGCGGGCTTGCCGAAATGGCGTCTTTGCGAACGGGTCAAAGAAACGATCTTGGCTATCGACGCGGGCTTGATGAATCCTTACGTCTGCGCGGACGAATACGGCGAGTCCGTCGCTCAAAATCTCGCCGATTTGAAGAATCTTGTCGACGACGCAAAAGAGAAGGGGTTAGAATTGCCGTTCGCGAAAACCTCCTCCGTCAACGCGGGGCTTTGAACGTTAAACTCCGCGCGGTTGTTTTCATTTTGGAAACAACCGCTGCCTTAACGCGTCGGTTAGTCAAAGAATTTGCGCGTCGCCTTCGCTACTCCCGTTCGCGCCTACCTAAGACCGGCTTCTGCCGCGGTTTCGTTCCAACTCGCCTTCATCCAGCGGAGAACTTCCAACGCTTGCGCGTTCGTAAGCGGAACGCCCTCCGGTTTGTTGCGTATGCTTTCCGAAAGCGATTCAAACGGGGCTCTCTGATCGGCGCGCTTCATCTTCCTCGCGACGTCGATAGGCGTTCGTTCGCGTTCCTTTGTTTTTATCGCGTTTTCCATTTTCCCCCTCGTCTTTACTCCCGTTCGCGGCGTTTTGCCGCCTTGGAACTCAACCCGTAAACGCCTAGCGCCGTCGCGATGCAACTTGCGCAACTGATCGCGTAATAAAAGGCGCCTTGCTTCAAGCAACAGCCTAAAATCCCAAGGAACAGCGCGACGACGAACCCGATTATATGCGCCTTGCGAACGTCTTTTCTTCGTCGACGTTCGTTTCTCTTTTCCTGTTCGCGCTCTCTTGCGTTTTTATCTTCGACAAGCGCCCTGTTTTTGATGAAACTCGCCAACGCGGAACGCACGAATTTAGCGAGCATCCGTTGAATATGCGGCGGCGCCGCGCAAGCGATCAGTTCGGAACGCGCTTCGTTTTCCAACGTCGCAAATTGATAAACGTCGTCTAAATCAAGTCCCGCGATCGTCTCCAGATACTTAGAAGCCGCGACGAGCGCTTCTTCCGTCCGCTTATGCTTGGTCGGCGTTTCTTCCGACGCGTTCGAAGCGTCCTCCGCCATTAATACCACCCCGCTTCGGTCGCGGTCGCGTCCCAACGCGCCTGCGCCCAGCGCAATATTTCCAACGCTTGCGCGTTTGTGAACGGCGCGCCTTCCGGTTTGTTGCGGACGCTTTCCGAAAGGGCTTCATACGGGAATTTTTTGTCGACCAGCTTCGTAATCCGTTCTGCTTCGGCTTTCCTTGCGCTCTTCGCTCCGTTTGTTTTTATCGCGTTTTCCATTTTTCCGGCTCCTTTAACCAAGTCGCGCCCTCGCGACGTTTCATCCTCTATTATAAGGACGTCGACGCGAAGGCGCAATAACCCTTTAGAGCGGCGCTTTGTTCGATCGAATCCGCGTTCAATCTGATCTTCGCGCGATTCTGTTATATCGCGCCTTTTCTCTTTCCGGGTCGCTTTCTTTTTGAGCCGCCGGCAAAACGAACGGACGCGGCTTGACGTTTACTTTAACGGTCGTCGTTCTTTGAACGGACTCGCGCCAACGTTGGAACTCCGACGCCGCCTCCGCGCGTTTTGCGGCGGCTTCGCTCGTGAAGCGTTCGTATTTTCCGACGCGTCGTATTTCTCCGTTTTCTCCGCGAACGTAATAGGGTCGTTTCGCCTTCGGCTTCGTCTGGACGTTTTCTCCGTTCTTTTTCGCTTGGCGTTCCTTGCTCGCTTGCGCCTTCGCTCTTGCCTTGCGCCTTGCGAAATAATCGGCTTTCTGTTTCGTCTCCGTGAAGGAACCTTCGCCGCCCTTTTCCAAGACGCGCGCCGTTTTCGAGCCCGAGATTGACGGCGCCCCGACCTTGATTCGATCCGGCGTTTCGATTTCGTATCGAATCGAGCTTTTCAGGCGCTTGCCGTGCGTCTTTGGCGGCTCGCCCGGCTTCGAACTTTGATAGGTTTTCGAAAATTTGTTTTTTCCGCCGCTCTTCAACGAAGATTGAACCGCCTTGCGAACGTCCGACGCCTTCGCGACGAGCGCCTTGCGCGCGTTTTTTAACGCCGTCGAAGAAAACGCGTCGATATTTCGCTTCATTTGCGATTTAGGGGGGGTCGAAAACGCCATATTCTTCTCCCGTAAGCATGCTTAAAAGAACGAAACTCGGGGTTT
The DNA here is from genome assembly GCA_045599865.1 of Thermoguttaceae bacterium. Classification (GTDB taxonomy): domain Bacteria; phylum Planctomycetota; class Planctomycetia; order Pirellulales; family Thermoguttaceae; genus RUG369. The sequence continues at coordinate 102 of JAZRWW010000001.1, read as the reverse complement.
TTTGGGGTTTTGTCGCAAGTCGTTTAATTACAAGAGTTGCGCTGGTAAGCCGCCGCGTTTAACGCGGCGGTTGACGTCGCCTTTAAATAAACGGCGGCGTCT